>JAGSYU010000196.1 GCA_018262575.1 Pseudomonadota bacterium
TTCGCCGCATGTTCTCTTCTTGCTTGCAAAGACGGATTTTCAGCGTCATAAACTAGTCAGAACGACTAGAAAGATGCCAAATGACCACGTCCCGCAAGACGCCCGCCCCTCCTCCCGACTCCTGGCGCCTTCAAGATGCCAAGGCCCGTCTGAGCGAAGTTGTCCGCCACGCCCAGACCCATGGGCCGCAGCGCGTTACCCTTCACGGCCGTGACGCCGCCGTCATCGTTTCTGCCGAGGATTTTGACCGTGGCCAGAAGCCCGTCACCGGGCTTGACCTGATCACCGCCCTTGCGGAGTCGCCGTTGCAGGACGTGACGTTCGAGCGTGACACCTTCAAGGCGCCGGTGCGGGACGTTTCCCTGTGAGAGGCTGGCTTCTCGACACCAACGTGATCTCGGAGCTTCGCAAACCGAAGCCCAACGCCAACGTCATATCGTTCATTGCCGACCAACCGGGGAACGCCCTCTTTCTGTCGGAGGTGACCTTTGCCGAAATCCGCTTCGGCATCGAGCAACTGGACGATGCGAGCCGCCGGGCCGACCTGAACCTCTGGCTCGACCACACAATGCGCCCCCTGTTTGCGGGCCGCATTCTGTCGATCGGGGAAGACGTCATCCTGCGCTGGAAGATGCTGCATGTTGCCGGGCAAAAGCGCGGCCATACCTTCAGCCAGCCGGACCTGTTCATTGCCGCCATGGCTGTCGTGGATGATCTCGTGGTCGTCAGCCGGGACACCAGCGAATTCATCGCCGCCGGGGTGCCGGTGTTCGATCCCTGGTCGCTGACGCTGCACGCGCGTGGAAAAGCGTTTCCAATTCCCACGCCTGTGACCCTAGAGGCGCTACCGCCGACCGGGCGTCGGCGGGCTTCAGAGCTCTAGCGAGACCGGACAGGCCTCAGAGGCCGCTTCTGAAATTCGTGTCCGGGAGCTGGCTGGCATTCGACGAGCCGCGCCCGACAAGCCGGGCAACGGAAGGGTGTCCGATCCTTCCCTCCCCACCCCTTTCGGCCCGAGATCCTGCGCCTTCGCGCAGGATGACAACCAATATAGAGAGTAAGCGATTGTTTCCTATATATAATCCTGTCTTCCTGCGCGAAGGCGCAGGACCTCGGGCAGGAGGAAACGATCGGCCGACATAGCGCTCCGGTCAGGTGCCTTAGAACGGCATTCGCAGGCCCGCCCTCACCCTCTGGCTGCCGACGCCGTCGCCGTCGGCCGACAGGCTGTAATCGAGATCGAGGTTCAGCCCGTCGAGCGTGGTGGCGCCAAGGCTGAGGCCGAAGGTGGCGCTGTCGCGCGCCGAGGAATCGCCGGAGATCGCAGAACCGAAGCCGCCGAAGTCGGCATAGCCGAGGTGCTGCGTGAAGCCGCCGTCGAGGGCGTGGCGATATTCGATCCGCCCGCCGGGCGTCAGCGTGCCCCAGCTCATCGGCAGCGCATAGGCGGCCCGGAGGCCGGCGACCCCGGCCAGCGTCGTCGCGTCCATGTCGTCATAGGCGAGCGCCGCCGCGGACGGGCCGCTCTCGGCATAGCCGTCGAGCGCCACCTTGACGATGTCGAGGCGGCCGTAGCCGGTCAGCTTCAGGCCGGAGAATTCGCGTGCCGTCGACAGGCCGAGCGAGCCGAACAGGTCGTGGCCATCGCGGGCACCGTCGAGCCGGTCGGCGCCCGACCAGCGCTCGCTGTCGAACTTGAGGGCGCCGTAGCCGCCGACGAGGTCGAGCCAGGTCTCAGGCGCCAGCTTCAGGCTGGCATAGAGCTGGGCGGTATAGGCGGTGCCGTCCGACGAGCTGTCCGCGCCGAAGGTCGAGCGGTCGAGGCCGACGCCGCCGGCAACGCCCATGGTCAGCCAGTCGGTCATCCGCCGGTCGAGGCCGATGGTGAAGCCGGAGGTGGTGAAGCGGTCGTCGCCGCTCGAATCCGACCGGCCCCAGTCGACCGAGCCCGACGACCACAGGTGGAACGGCAGCTGGGCCTTGCGCTCGGCCGCCTCGAAGGCGCCGGACAACTGGCCGAGCACCTGGCTGGCCGCCTCGCCGGGGCTGGTATCGGCGGAAGGTTCGCGGGCAGCGCTCTCGCCATAGGCCAGCGTGGTCAAGGCGTAGCCGCCACGGGATGAACGGTCCGGCAGCCGGGGGCCGCTATCAGCGGCGTCGGCGGTCTGGTTGCCGTCGCCTGTCCCGGCGCCGGCCTCCTCGTCATGCAGCTGTTCCAGCCGCTGGACGGTGTTGGTGATCTGCGCCTGACCGAAGCGGGCCGAGGAGGAGGCCTGCGCGGTGACCATGGCCGTCACCGTCTGGTTCTGGCTGGGATCGGACCGGCCGGCTGTGCCGATGGCAACCGTCACGGCCGGCGAGGTGACCCCGGCATTGTTGCCATCGCCCGAATAGACGGCGGTGATCGAATGCGCGCCGTCGGGCAGCGCGGAGGTGATCACCGTCGCCGTTCCGCCGGCCAGCGGCACCGGCGAGCCCACGTTCGTGCCGCCCGCCTTGAACTGGATCGTGCCGGTCGGCAACCAGCCACCTGCCAGGACCGCCGTCAGCGTGACGGGGACGCCAACGCCTGCCGACGACGGCGAGGCGGTGAGCGAAAGGGTTGGCGTCGCGGCGACCACCGTCACACTGTAATCGGCGCTAACGTCGCCGTTGTCGGTCGATAGCGTCACGTGGAACGCGAACGTGCCGAGTGCAGTCGGTGTGATGGACAGGCGAAAGCCGTTGGGAAGGGGCGTGGTGTCGCCAACGCCCGGCGGCGCAGTCCCAGACAAGCTGTAACTGTTGATGCTTCCACTGACCAAGGTGAACGTCGCGCTGTAGGGGCTGCGGATGGTCGCCGCCGGCAGCGGCCCAGAGCCCGGCGTGATCGTCAGCGTTGGCGTAACAGTGATCGACACCGCCGCCGAAAAGGACGTGCCGCCCAGGTTGGTCGCCGTGTAGGTGAAGCTGTCCGCTCCCGCGTAGCCAGCCGTTGGCGTGTAGGTGATCGTCGTACCCACGGCGGTCGCCGTGCCGTGGCTCGCCGCACTGGCGACAGCCACGGAGGTCGCCGCGCCACCGCTGAGATTGAGGGTGATCGGATTGGCCCCCGAATTGGCCGCGACGGTGAGAGAGATGTCGCCGGCAACCGGCGCGTCGACATAGGTAAAGCCATTGGCCAGCGTCGCGTCTCCATTCGAGGTGGTCATCACCGTGACAGCGACGGAACCGGCGGCATGGGGGGGCGTGGTGGCGGTGATCTGGGTCGCCGAGTCGACGGAGAAGCCGGCGGCCTCCACGCCGCCAAAGCTCACGCTGGTCGCTCCCAGAAGGTTGGTGCCGGTGATGGTGACCGACGTGCCACCGGCGGCGGTGCCTCCGGTCGGCGAAATCGAGACAACCGACGGCACATTGGCAGCCGAAACGCACAAAACATTCCAGGTGAGCCGGGTCAGAGCATCGCCGCTGCCCCACACGATCCATTCGTGACCGACTGTAATATCGTAAGTATAGACATTTGACGAGTTAGGGTTTGAAGATTTTATATCGTTTGATAAATTGCTCTCAGCTTCGGCTTTACTAGATCCAGACCAAATATTAATGCCTTCCGGCACAGGTGATTCCACAACAGAGAACTTAATTCTCTCTCCGGGCTCAAACAATTGGGCAAGGCTAGCTGCATAATTCCCAGAAAACCCGCCACTGTTCGCCTGGCTGCAGCTTGCCGACATGGCCAGACCATCGGCGCCGGAGACCGCCGTCAGGCAGAGCGCCATCAGCAACAGGCAAAATGCCCTGAGCCCTTGGCCAAGCCTGGAAGCTGCGCCCTCGCAGAGGCGCGCAGACGCGCCCAGCCCAAGTGCACGGTCCGCCACCGAGTGAAACTGCATACTGTCCTCACCCGACGGGGAATTGCGGCAGGCAAGCCGCTGAAAACGACCGTTTTCTTATTCCCGCCGGTTGCTGGAAACAACCGCAGTCTCCGCAGTTTCTTCACGTGAGTAGTAATTTTCAACAGGGGGTGTGACCCGAGCACACGCCCCTACTCGCCCGCCGCCTTCATCCGGCTTTCCATCGGCCCGGCTGATCTGCCGACCTGTGCGCCGAGCAGAGCCTCGAAGGCGTCGGCCGGCAGCGCCGGGGCGAACAGGTAGCCTTGCGCAAAATCGCAGCCCATCGAGGTCAGGATGTCGCGCTGATGCTCGGTCTCGACGCCTTCGGCCACCACCTCGAGCCCGAGGCGGTGGGCCATGACGATGATCGCCTCGCAGATGTCGAAGCCGGTGCCGCCGAGATCGGCCACGAAGGACTGGTCGATCTTCAGCGTGTCGATGGCGAACTTCCTGAGATAGGCCAGCGAGGAATAGCCGGTGCCGAAGTCGTCGATGGCGATCTTGATGCCGGCGTCGCGGAAGGCGATCAGGTTGGCCATCACCTGCGGCTCGGCGTTGAGCAGCAGGCCCTCGGTGATCTCGATGCTGATCGCCTCGCCGTCCAGGCCCTGCCGTGCCAGCTCCTTGACCCAGCCGATGCCGGAGAGATCGTTGCCGCGGAACTGTACCGGCGACTGGTTGATGGCAATCTGGAAGCACGGAATGTAGACCGTGCGGCAGCGCACCACCTCGGCGATCGCCTGGTGCGCCACCCAGTCGTCCAGCGGCACGATCAGCCCGGTGTCCTCGGCCAGCGGAATGAACGTCGCCGGGCTGACCGGGCCGCGCGTCGGGTGATCCCAGCGGACCAGCGCCTCCGCCTTGACGATCAGCCCGGTCTTGAGGTCGATGACCGGCTGGTAGTGAACGACGAACTGTTCTTCCGTCAGCGCCTGCCGGAGGTCGTTGGCCAGGCGCATGCGGGCATTGGCCGCCCGCTGCAGCGCCGACGTGAAGAAATACAGGCAGTTGCGCCCGAACGCCTTGGCGGCGTACAGCGCCTGATCGGCGTTCCGGAACAGCTCCTCCGTCGACTGCGCGTCGCCGGGATAGAGCGAGATGCCGATGCTGGCGGTGATGAACACCTGCTCGTAGCCGAGCTTCACCGGCACCTCGAAGCGCTTCAGCACGTCCCTGGCGATCGCCTCGGCCTCGCTGGCGTCGGCAAGGCCGGTGAGGATCAGCGCGAACTCGTCGCCGCCGATGCGGGCGATGGTGTCGCCCGGTCGTTCGCTCTCCCGGAGGCGGGCCGACACCTTGGCGAGCAGCCGGTCGCCGACCGAATGGCCGAGCGTGTCGTTGACCTCCTTGAAGCGGTCGAGATCGATCATCAGCAGCGCCATCATCATGCCGGTCTCGGTCGCCTGCCGCGCCCCCTGCGCCAGCCGGTCGCCGAACATGTGCCGGTTGGGCAGGCCGGTGACCGAGTCATAGTTGGCCTGCCAGCGGATGATGTCGTCGGACGCCTTGCGCTTGGTGATGTCGGAGAACACCACGACGTAGTTCTTCACGTTGCCGAGGGCGTCCTTGACCACGGTGATGGTCGTGTCTCTCAGATAGTATTCGCCGCTGCGGCGCTGGTCCCAAACCTCGCCGGCCCACAATCCCTCCACCCTCAGGGTCCGCCAGATCTCTGAGTAGAAGGCTTCGTCATGCCGGTCGGAGCGGAACATCCGAGGATCGCGCCCCGCGACGTCGGCAAACGTCCATCCGGTCAGCCGCGTGAAGGCGGGATTGGTGGCGATGATCCGGTTGTCGGCGTCGATGACGACGATGGCTTCCGACGTCGTCTGGTACACCGTGGCGGCGACGAGTTCTTTTGCCTGCGCCTTCTTGTGCTCGGTGATGTCGAGAACATAGACCAGCCGGTCCGGCCGCCCTCCAGAGGGAAACGACACCGAATTCGACCAGACCGTCAGCTGGCCGCCATCGCGCCGGACGACGGGCCATTCGCCGCCAAGATCGCCGCCGTTGTCGAGGAAATCCTGGTGGCGCGCCAGCACCGAGTCCTGCGCGTCCTTGGGGAAAACCATCAGGAAGCTCTGTCCGATCATCTCCACGTCGGCGTAGCCGTAGATGGCGGCATAGGCCGGATTGACCGAAATATAGCGGCCGGCATAGTCGATCACGGCGATACCGACCGGTGCGCGGCTGAGGATCGCCCGCATCAAGCGGTCTGGATCGCGATCTGCTACTTGCTTCATGTTCAGACCGCCCCCGTGTGTCTGAAAAACTTAACTGGAGAGACCAACATCTCAACACATAGACTGAATTGTGGCTTTGATTTTCTTTTGAGTGGATGCCTATTTGCCCAATTTTTCAAGTATTGCAACTTCTAACGAGCGAGTTGCACTTTCCAGCACACCCATATCGACTCTGATCGGGAATTGGGGAGTGCTTGGGCGCGCCAATACGGCGGTGCAGGCCGGCCGCCGGCCGTGCGGACGGCAGAGATCGGCGACCAGGAGGCCGCCCTGCCGGGTCGTCACGACGCCGATGATCTCACATCAACGCCATGGCAGATCTGACCGGGCGCCCGAGAGGACTGGCTTGAAAGGAACAAGAGAATACTGTTCTATATCAAATTCTTATTCGCATCTTCCAGCCCGTTGACCTGCCCCCATGAACAAGCCGGACTAACTGTCCAGTGCTTGCGGCGGCCACTGGCGGGTCGCGTGCAGCACGGCAAGCACGCGGACACTGTCGGCGCCCATTCAGTTCCCACACACCATCGGTGAGCCTTATCGGCGCCCCAGCTTGCCGAATTCGCCGTCCAACAGGGTGCGGAGCTTTTTCGCCGCGCCGCGCAGGGCGGCTTCGACATTGGCGTCATGGTGGGTGACGGTCTGCGGCTGCATCCCCTCGGGACGCGCTTCCGCGGTGCAGCGAATGTCATTGGCCCCGCCCTTGGCGCCGTTCACATCGGCCAGATGCACCTCAACCCGGGACAACCGGTCGGTCAGATGCCCCAGCGCCGCCGTGACAATCGTTTCGGCCACATCGGTCAAGCGGTCATCGCCTTGAATATTGGCATCGGTGTTTATTTGAAACTGCATGTCAGTCCTCCCATGAGGGATCATATAGAGCAATTCCGGTAAAAGTGAATCCCGGCTTTGCGCCCAAGACATACGAACAAACAAAGGCCAAAAAGGGGTCGGGCGAGCCCTGGAGATCGTGACAGGCTCTTGATGAACGCAAAGCGTCCGGTCTCACCGCGGTTATTCTACACCTACCGGCCGTGAATTCTGTCGCGAATGGCGTTGAGGTCGGCCTGCATGGTCCGGGCCGTGGCCGCGTCGATGCCGACGGCGTCGCGGATGGCCTTGGCCACCGTCGACGCCTGAACCTTCAGCCCCTCGCCCTTCGCCGTCACGGCGAGC
>JAGSYU010000074.1 GCA_018262575.1 Pseudomonadota bacterium
CGACTCCACAGCGATGCCGGTCGCCTTGGTGAACTCGGGGAAGACGTTCTTGTCGAAGGAATCCTTGAAGTAGCCGCCATAGGCGCCGACCTTCAGCGAGCGGTCCTGGGCGCGCAGCACGTTTGGCATGGCGAGCACGGCGGCTCCCATGGCGCCGGCGGCGAGCATGGCGCGGCGGCTGATGGAGATATCGGTGAGCTTGGTCATCTGGTTGGTCCCCTTTTGTCTGGCCGCCGCCGTGTTCGGCATCAGCGGCCGGTTCCCCTCTTTACGATCTATTTACTCTTTTTCAGCGCCGGGCTGAACACCATCAGGCTCAGGATCTCGAACAGCATCTGGGCGCCGATCTGGGCGGTATTGCTGGTCGCGTCATATTGCGGGGCGACCTCGACGACGTCACCGCCGACGAGATTGAGCCCTTTGAGGCCTCGGACGAGCGCCAGCGCCTCGCGGCTGGTGAGGCCTCCCACCTCCGGCGTGCCGGTGCCCGGCGCGAAGGCTGGGTCGAGGCTGTCGATGTCGAAGGAGAGGTAGGTCGGACCGTCGCCCACCATCTGCCGCGCCATCTCGATGATGGCGGCGATGCCCAGACCGGAGATGTCCTTGGCGTCGATCACCGTCATGCCGCTGTCGCGCGAGAACTCCCAGAGATATTCCGACGAGCCACGAATGCCGATCTGGATGGTGCGGGTGGGATCGAGCACGCCGTCGAGCACGGCGTTGCGGAACGGGCCGCCGTGATGGAACTTGGTGTCGTCGAAGGGCGCACCGGTGTCGGAATGAGCGTCGATGTGGATGAGGCCAACCGGAGCCTTGGTGCCGACCGCGCGCAGGATCGGATGGGTGATCGAGTGATCGCCGCCGACCGACAAAGGCAGCACGCCGGCCGCCACGATGGCGGCCACCGCCCGCTCGATATCCTCGTGGCTCTGTTCGAGGCGAAAGCGACCACGGAACGGTACGTCGCCGATATCGGCGACCGAAATGTCGTGGACGGGCGCGGTGTCGAGCACCTCGTTATAGGGACCGATGCGCTCGATGGCCCGCAGTGCCCGCGGACCGAAGCGCGCGCCGGGGCGGTTGGTGACGCCGAGATCCATCGGCATTCCAAGGAGGGCGACGTCGAGCCCAGCAAAATCCGGCGCGCTCCAGTCGATAGCGCGGGCGGGCGCCGACAGAAGAGTAGGCATGCCCGAAAAGGGAGCAGCCCGGGTACTGCCTTTGAAGATGCGAGCGGCAACACGGGCGTAACGGGGATCGTAGGTCTCGCCTGGTTTGCCGGTGTAT
Organism: Pseudomonadota bacterium; assembly: GCA_018262575.1. Taxonomy (GTDB): domain Bacteria; phylum Pseudomonadota; class Alphaproteobacteria; order Rhizobiales; family Pleomorphomonadaceae; genus Pleomorphomonas. The sequence goes on from JAGSYU010000074.1 coordinate 1,288, forward strand.
CGCTCTCGCAAGGCCTTCAGCCGCTCGGCGTCCCAGACCATCGATCGATCTCCCGACATCTTGCACCGTCGTTTTCCAGCGCTGGCGAGCGGCTGAAACCGCACCACCGAGGACTGACGGTCGCTGCAAACTGTTCCCCGGAGCCGTCACCGCTCCTTGTCTGCCCAATCAAAAGGCAAATCTATTTGAAATGCAACTCACATTGATTTATCCAAAGAGGTGAATTTTTCTCACAGATGGACGCCATGGGCGAACAGGGGATTCCCGGCCGATTGCCGCCACTCAACTCGCTGCGCGCCTTCGAGGCAGCGGCTCGCCGTGGCTCGGTGTCGGCAGCGGCGCGCGAGCTTGGCGTCACCCACGGTGCCGTCAGCCATCAGGTCCGGGCGCTTGAGGCGACGCTCGGGGCGACGCTGTTCGAGCGCGGCAGCCGGCGCATGCGGCTGACCGCCCAGGGCGCCCTGTTGCTGCCAGCGGTCGCCCAAGCGTTCGGCGACATCGCGGCGGCGACGGCACGCCTGCAGCGACCGGAGGCGAGCGGCACGCTGACCATCACCTGCGTTGCCGGCCTGCTGTCCTTCTGGCTGCTGCCGCGCCTTCATAGCTTCACCGACGCCTATCCCGGCATCACGCTCGACCTGTCGGCCGGCAACGACCCGACGCGCGTCGGTGATCCGGAGGTCGACTTGGTCATCCTCTACGGCCGCGGCAATGTCAGCGGAAGCTGGAGCCGCCTGTGGAGCTCGCTCCGCCTGTTCCCGGTGGCGTCGCCCAGTCTCATTGCCAGCCGGCCGCTGCGATCGGTGCGCGACCTCCGCCACCATACGCTGCTGCATGGCGACCGGGGCGATGAGTGGGCGACGTGGCTGGCCGCCGCCGATGCCGCCGACCTGCCGCGCAGTCGGCAGCACTTCCTCGGCGATGCCCGCCTTTCCACCGAAGCCGCCGTACACGGACAGGGCGTGGCCGTGGGTGACACCATCACCGCTGCGCGGTTGATCGCTGACGGCGATCTCGTGGTGCCGTTCGACCTGTCGGTGACGGCCAACGACAGCTTCTTCGTCGCCTGCCGCCACGAGATGCACGCGGCGCCGATCGTCAAGGCCTTCGTCGACTGGCTGTTCGCAACGCTCGACGCCGATGCTCTGCCGGAACCCAGGCTGTCGCCCCGGTCGCCACCGCCCCAGCCAATCTCCTCTTCGCCCGATCCCTGAACCGCGCCGCCACAGGACACCGGACATGCCGCGTCTCAACACGCTCGTCGCCAATCTCGCCCCACCGCCCATTCCCGCCGTCCAAGCCTGGGCGCGCGCTTATGGTGGCGCCTTCGGCCCGCCGGTCGATCTGTCGCAGGCCGTACCGGGCTATCCACCGCATCCCGACCTGATCGGCTTGCTTGTGACAGCGGCGGCCGACCCGTCGGCGGCCGCCTATGGTCCGATCGAGGGCGACCGGGTGCTGCGCGAAGCGCTTGCCGCCGACGAGAGTGCCCTCTACGGCGCGGCGATCGCCGCCGACAACATCCACATCACCTCTGGCTGCAACCAGGCCTTCATCTGCGCGGCGCTCGCCATCGCCGAACCGGGCAGTCGCGTGCTGCTCTCCAACCCGTTCTACTTCAACCACGAGACGTCGCTGCGCATGTTCGGTATCGGCATCGGCCTCGTCGATTGCCCGGCGGAAAGCGGCTTTCTGCCAAGCCTCGAGGCGTTGGAAGCGGCGATCACTCCCGACGTCAGGGCCTTCGCCATCGTGTCGCCCAACAACCCGACCGGTGCCGTCTATCCGCCTGCCCTGCTCGCCGACTTGCTGGAGCTCTGCCGTCGGCGTGGCATCTGGCTGATCCTCGATGAGACCTACCGCGACTTCCTGCCAGCCGAGGCGAAGCGGCCGCACGACCTGTTCACCCGCTCCGGCTGGGGCGACGGGCTGATCTCCCTCTACTCGTTTTCGAAGAGCTTCTGCGTGCCCGGTTACCGGCTCGGCGCGGTGACGGCTAGCCCGGCCGTTGTGGCCGAGATCGCCAAGATCATGGACAACCTGCAGATCTGCGCGCCGCGCATCGGCCAGATCGCCATTGCCGCGGCACTGCCGAAGCTCGCCGCCTGGCGAGAGGCGAACCGGGCTGAGATCACCTTCCGCGCCGCGGCGCTGAAGGCGGCGCTTGCCAACGCGGATGGCTGGGAGATCGGCGCCGTCGGCGCCTATTTCGCCTTCGTCCGCCACCCCTTTGCCGGCTTGCCATCGGCCCGCGTCGCCGAAGACCTCGCCCGGCGGGCGGGTGTCGTCACCGTGCCCGGCAGCTACTTCGGGCAAGGGCAGGAGGACTACCTGCGCTTCGCCTTCGCCAACGCCACGGCGGCGACCATCGGCCTGCTACCGGAGCGTCTCCGTCAGCTCCGCATCGAGATCGGCGGCTGATCGCGCCATCGGCTGCCACCAGGAGCCACCGACCGGCAGGGCGACGAAATCACTCGCGGCAAGGCCGGCGTTGGTACGCGCTCCAGCCAGTCTTGCCGGCGGTTCATCGAGCGGCTCGTCGGTGAGCTGAAAACAGCCCCAGTGGATGGCAATGCTCCGCTGCGCCCCGATCTCGCCATGGGCGACGACCGCCTCCTCGGGGTTCATGTGGTGTTCCTTCATGATGCGTCGCGGCTCGTAGGCGCCGATCGGCATCAGCGCCAGATCAAACAGCGCGCCGTTTCGCTCGCGCGACGCCAAGCGGTCGCGCGTCTCGCGATAGTGCGGGCCATAGCCGCTATCGCCGGCGAAATAGCAGGAAAAGTCGTCGGCGAAGATGGCGAAGGCGCCCCACAGCATGCGATTGCGGTCGTTGAAGCTGCGCGCCGACCAGTGGCGGGCCGGAGTCAGCGTCATGTGAAGACCGCGATAGGTGTGGCTCTGCCACCAGTCGAGTTCGACAACGCTGTTGATGCCCCAGCGCCTCAGCAGCCTGCCGACGCCGAGCGGGGCAATGAACAGCGTCCGGCCGCCGGAGCGCCGGTGAAGGCGGCGCACCGAGGCCCGGTCGAGATGGTCGTAATGGCCGTGCGAGATCAGCACCACGTCGATATCCGGCAGGCGATCAATGTCGATGCCGGGCGGCACGGCGCGCCGTGGACCGAGGAAGCCGAAGGGCGAGGCGCGTTCGCTGAAAACGGGATCGGTCAACACCGAGAGGCCGCCGATGCGGAGGAGAACGGTCGAATGGCCGACAAAGGTGGCCGATGTCTCGGCGCCAGCGATGCGGGCGAAATCGGGCTCTACCCTCGGTGTCGGACGGCCCGGCGGGCGGGGCCGTCCCTCGCGGCGCGCTTCCCGCTTCCAGTCCCAGATATCGCGGAGGGTGGCGTGACCGGCCGACACATCCGGACCCTGAAAGCCAGCCGGCGTGTGGTGGGTCTTGGCGGGATCATAGTAAGGATTCATGCAGGCAAATTGCTCCGGTGCTCTGACGCGCAGGATTTAGGCAATATGGCGTCGCCCCGGCGAATTGCCAGACGTGGCCGGAGCTTGGCCGCCACACGATGGTGTGAGCATCAGGCGGCGGCCGGCTCCGTGGCCGGCAGATACGCCGCCCAGGTGGCGAGTGCCGCCCGGCCAACGTCAGTCAGCCGGTAGACGCCGCGCTCCACGCGTTCGAACCAGCCATAAACGTCAGATTGCAGGATTTTCGCGGCGTCGGGCGCCGTTGCCTTGAGATCGCGTGGCCGCAACGGCCCATCGCGCAGTGCATGGGCAACGGCGAGCGCCTGCTGGCGGTAGGCCGTCATCTGCGGTAGCCGCGTCGAACCGCCAAGTATCGGATCGCCCCGGCGACGACGGAACTCCTCGACAATGCGCGAGCGGCGGCGCCCGTCGCGACGCGGCTTCCAGGGTGCCGGCTCGACGATCACGTCGATCAGGCCGGTGGCGGTGACGGCGATCAAGCCGAAGCCGAGGAAGCGGCAGAGTTTGCGAACACGCGGATCGCCCTCGCGGCCCCGCCCGCGCTTGGACGCAGCGACGGCGAGCCACACCTCGTCGGCCGCCGCCGTGCGATCGACAGCCTGCAGCACCAGCTCCAACGTGAAAGCGCGCTTGAGCTCGCCGATCACCACCAGCTCGGGCTCACCACCCGACAGACCGACGAGGTCGCAGCCCTTCACCTCCCCCTTGACGGTCAGGCCAAGGCTTTCGAGGTGACGCTTGACGGGCAGGTAGAGGTCGGTTTCCACGGGCTGGCGTTCCCAACGGCGACTCAATTTGTCGAAGCCTCGCCCGCGACCGGTAAAGAAAGCCTGAGTTTCAGCCCGGCACCGCCTCGCGCGAAAAGCCCTTGCTCGCCACCATCAGCTGGCGCGTGTAATCGGAGACCATCCGGCCGCCGGCCAGATCGGCGGCAGCGAGTGTCTCCACCACCTCGCCAGCCTTCATCACGGCAAGGCGGCTGCACATGTGGGTGACGACGCCGAGATCGTGACTGACCATGACAAAGGTCAGGTTGTGCCGGCCCCGCACCTCCTCAAGAAGATTGAGAACCTCGGCCTGCACCGACGCGTCGAGCGCCGAGGTCGGCTCATCGAGCAGCAGGATCGCCGGCTCGACGATCAGGGCGCGGGCAATGGCGACACGCTGCCGCTGGCCGCCGGACAACTGGTGGGGATAGCGGAAACGGAAGGAGTGCCCGAGGCCAACCTCGTCGAGCGCCTGGAGGATGCGCCGCTCGGTATCGCCAATGCCGTGGATGGCCAACGGCTCGAGAAGCTGCCGGTCGACGGTCTGGCGCGGATGCAACGAGGCGTAGGGGTCCTGAAACACCATCTGAACGGCGCGGCGGAAGGCACGGCTGCGGCGGCTGCCGGTCAATGCTTCGCCGTTCACCGCGATGGTGCCGCCGCTGACCGGCGCCAGGCCGGAAACGGCGCGCAACAGCGTCGACTTGCCCGAGCCGCTCTCGCCGACAAGGCCAAAAGATTCGCCCTTGTCGACGGCGATGCTGACCGAGTTCAGCGCCCGGAAGCCGTCGAAGCTCACCGACAGGTTTTCGATGCGGATGGTCACGCCGCCCACTCCTTCTGCCGTTCGAGCACCGGCAGCGGGTGGCGGCTCTCGCCGATCCTCGGCGTGCAGTCGAGCAGACCTTGCGTATAGGGATGCTTGGCGCTGCTAAGGTCGGCGGTGGCGAGTTCCTCGACGATGCGGCCGGCGTACATCACCAGCACCCGGTCGCAGAAAGAGGAGACGAGGCGGAGATCATGGCTGATGAAGATGAGGCCCATGCCGTTGTCGCGCACCAGTCGATCGAGAATGCCGAGGACCTCGAGCTGGACGGTGACGTCGAGCGCCGAGGTCGGCTCGTCGGCGATGAGCAATTCCGGGCCGCAGACCAGCATCATGGCGATCATCGCCCGCTGGCCCATGCCGCCCGACACCTCAAAGGGATAGAGGCCAAACACCCGCTCCGGATCGGTGATCTGCACCGCTTCCAGCATCTCAAGGGCCCGCCGTCGCGCCTCGCGTTTTGTCACGTTCTCGTGGCGGCGCAGAGTCTCGGTGATCTGGCGGCCGATGGTCATCACCGGGTTGAGGGAAAACTTGGGATCCTGCAGGATCATCGCCATGCGGCTGCCGCGCATGTCGCGCCAGGCGGCCGGGCCGGCCTGCGTCAGGTCGATGCCGGAAAACGATAGCGTGTCCGCTCGGACGATGCCGGGCGGTGGCGTCAGGCCCATGATGGCGCGGCCGGTCTGCGACTTGCCAGAGCCGCTCTCGCCGACAATGCCGAGCCGCTCGCGGCCGAGTTCGAAGGAGATGCCGCGCACCGCCTCGACGATGCCGGTACGGGTGGGATAGGTCACCGAGAGATTGCGAACGGTGAGCAACGGCTTCATCGGCCAGCCTCCCGGGGGTCGAGGGAGTCACGAAGGCCATCGCCCAGCAGGTTGAAGCCGAGGCTGACGACCAGGATGGCGAGGCCGGGCATGGTGACCACCCACCACTGATCCAGGATGAAGCGGCGGCCAGAGGCGATCATCGTCCCCCATTCGGGCATCGGCGGCTGGGCGCCAAGGCCGAGGAAGCCGAGACCGGCCGCCGTCAGGATGATGCCGGCCATGTCGAGCGTGACGCGAACGATCAGCGACGACAGGCACATCGGCATGATGTGGCGGACGACGATGCGGGCCGGCGAGGCGCCCATCAGGCGAACGGCGGCGATATAGTCGGAGTTGCGCACGCCGAGCGTCTCGGCGCGGGCGAGACGGGCATAGGGCGGCCACGAGGTCAGCGCGATGGCGATCACCGCGTTCTCGATGCCCGGCCCCAGTGCCGCCACGAAGGCAAGCGCCAGAATCAGCTTCGGAAAGGCGAGAAAGATGTCGGTGATGCGCATCAGCACCGCGTCGACATAGCCGCCGGCAAAGCCGGCGACGGTGCCGATCAGCAGGCCGACCGGCGCGGCGATGATCGCCACCAGGGCCACGACAGCCAGCGTGATGCGGGAGCCGACGATCAGGCGAGAGAGAATATCGCGCCCCTGATCGTCAGTGCCGAGCAGAAAGCCGGGCGAACCCGGCGGTAGCAGGCGGGCACCGGCGAGGTTGCCGAACGTCGCCGAATGTGGCGCCAGAACGTCCGCGAAGACGGCGACCAGCACCAACGCGACAATGATCAAAAGGCCGGTGACGGCGAGATGGTTGTCGGAAAAACGGCGCCAGGTGACATAGGCGCGTCCAAGCCGAGCCTGATGGCGGGAGTGCGGCTCTGCGGTGAGCAGCCAGTCACGCCAGCTTTCCGGCGCCGGGAGCGAGGGATCGGTCATCTTGCGCGCGTCCTCGGGTCGAGCAGCCGGTAGAGAAGGTCGGAGAAGAGATTGATGGCGATGAACACCGATCCGATGACGATGGTGCCGCCGAGCACGGCGTTCATGTCGGCGTTCTGCAGCGAGTTGGTGATGTAAAGGCCAATGCCGGGCCAGGAGAACACCGTCTCGGTCAGGACCGCCCCTTCAAGAAGGCCGGCATAGGACAGCGCAATGACGGTGACGAGCGGCACGGCGGCGTTGCGGAGCGCATGGAACCAGACGATCCGACCTTCGCTGAGCCCCTTGGCGCGGGCGGCGACGACATACTCCTGCCCGAGCTCGTTCAACATGAAAGAGCGCGTCATGCGGCTGATATAGGCGAGCGAGAAATAGCCGAGCAGCGCACCGGGCAGGATGATATGGCGGAAGGCATCCCACAGGACATCCCATTGCCGCGTCCAGGCGGCGTCGACGAGATAGAGGCCGGTGATCGGCGTGAAGGTGTACTCGTAGGCGACGTCAAGGCGGCCCGGATAGGCCACCCACTTCAGCTTGGCATAGAAGAGCAGCAGCGACAGCAACGCCAGCCAGAAGATTGGCACCGAATAGCCGATGAGGCCGATGACACGGGCGATCTGGTCGGCGATCGAGCCGCGCCGGACGGCGGCAACGACGCCGAGCGGCACGCCAAGGCCGGCGCCGATCAGCGTGCCGACGGTGGCAAGTTCCAGCGTCGCCGGGAACACCCGGAGGATATCGTCCATCACCGGATTGGTCGTCAGCACCGAGACGCCGAAGTCGCCGGTCAATGCCTGCCGGAGGTAGACGACAAACTGCTGCCAGAGCGGCAGGTTGAAACCCATCTGCTCGCGAACGCGCTCGACGACCGCCGCAGGCGCGCGATCGCCGACGATTGCCAGCACGGGATCGATCGGCACCACCCGACCGATGAAGAAGGTGACGGCGAGGAGGCCGAGGACGGTGGTCGCCAACATGATGGCGAACCGACCGAAATTGACCGCCAGACCACGGGCGCGCCGTCGCCTGGCCGGTTTTGAGGCTTCGATCGCCGTCATCGTCCATCAGTCCTTCGAGATGGGGAAGACATAGTTGGTGTCGAAGCTGGGACCGAGCTTGAAGTCCTTCACCTTGGACGAATAACCGGCCACTTCGATCTGCTGGTAGATGAAGGCGTAGGGGCCGGCGTCGAGAACCTTGCGCTCCAGCTCCTGATACATGGCGGTGCGCTTGGCGGTATCCTTTTCGAGCAGGGCGGCGTGGGTCACCTCGTTCAGCTCGCCCGGATCCCAGGAATTGCGCCAGGCAAGGGTCTTGTTCTTGCTGGCGTCCGAGTTGTCGGCGTTGATGGTGAAGGTCTCGGCATTGGAATTGGGGTCGAAATAGTCCGAACCCCACTGGCTGAAGCACATGTCGTGCTGCCGGGCCCGGCACTTGGTCAGCACCTGCTTGCCGTCGCCGGTGATCAGCTCCAGCTTGATGCCGGCCTGGGCAAAGGTCTGCTGCAGGTTTTCGGCGATGCCGGAGACCGGCTGCGTGTTGCGCACGTCAAGCGTCACGGCAAAGCCGTCGGGCAGACCGGCCTGGGCGAGCAGGGCTTTGGCCTTGCCGACGTCGAGGGAAAACGGCTTGTCTTCGAGGGCGCCGAGCTGGCCGGATGGCAGGAAAGTCTGGTGCACCTCGCCGATACCCTTGATGAGGGTCGAGGCGATGGAGTTGTAGTCGATGAGATACTTGATGGCCTGCCGCACCTCTGGCTTGGCCAGATACTGGTTCTTCTGGTTGAGGCCGAGCAGGAACAGCGTGCCCTTGGGAGCCGAGGTGACGGCAAAGCCTTCCTTGGCGGCGATGGCATCAACGTCGCCAGGCTCGAGGTTGCGGGCGATGTCGATGTCGCCGTTCTCAAGGGCCAGCCGCTGACCGGCGCTTTCCTTCATGTGACGATAGATGACGCGCTTCAGCGCGGCCTGGTGGACGGCGGCGTTGTCGTTGCGCTCCAGCACCAGCGCCTCGTTGGCCTTCCAGACGACCAGCTTGAACGGGCCGGAGCCGGCGTAGGCCGACTTCAGCCAATCGTTGCCGAAGTCGTTGTCATACTTGAACTCGTCGCTCGGCGTCACCGGCTTGACGTGCTGTAGCACCACCTCCTTGTCGACCACCGAGGCGGTCATCGACGTCAGGACGTTGAGCACGAAGCTCGGCGCGTAGGCCTTGTCGACGGTGAGCTGGAACGTCAACGGATCGAGCGCCTTGGCCTTTTCCGCGACATTCTCGCCGGTGATGCCGAACTGGGTGATCAGGAAACCGGGAGACTTGTCGAGCTTGACCACCCGTTCGAAAGAATAGGCGACGTCGGCGGCGGTAATCGGGTTGCCCGAGGCAAATTTCAGGTCGGGCTTGAGCTTGAAGGTGTACGTCAGGCTGTCGTCCGACACCACCCAGCTGTCCGCCAGCTCGCCGACGACCTTCGACGTGTCGTGGAGATCGAGATTGACCAGCTTGTTGTAGCTGTTGGCGAGGAACTCGGCGGCCGAAAACTCGAAGGCCTCCGCTGGATCAAGGGTGATCAGGTCATCGATGGCAAAGCCCTCGACCAGCGTGTCGGCAGGCGTTGCGGCATACGCTGGACCGCCGAGGGCCGTCAGGACGGCCAGTGCGACACCGGCGGAGAATTCGCGGAAGGCTTTGGCCCGAAACGGCGCTTTCATTTCCAGATACTCGCGTTTTTGGTCGTTTTGGAAAGAAGTTTACGCCGCCCGCCATCAAGGGCGAGCGGCGCCGAGCAACATCAGATCGTCATTTCGAGATGGGCGCAACCAGGTTGGTGTCGTAGGACGGGCCGAGCCTAAAGCCCTTCAGCTTGGCCGAATAGGCCGCCACCTCGATCTGCTGGAAGATCACCACGAACGGGCCGCTCTCCAGCACCTTCCGCTGTAGGTCCTCGTACATGGCGCCGCGCTTGGCCGTATCTTTTTCGAGCAGCGCCGCCTTGGTCTTGGCATCGAGCTCCTTCGGGTCCCAGGCGTTGCGCCAGGCAAGCGTCTTGGTCTTGCCCTCGTCGGAATTGTCCGGATTGGCGGTGAAGGTGTCGGCGTTGGAATTGGGATCGAAATAGTCCGAGCCCCACTGGCCGATGTACATGTCGTGCTGGCGGGCGCGGTACTTGGTCAGCGTCTGCTTGCCGTCGCCGGGGATGATCTCCAGCTTGACGCCCGCCTCTCCCAGCGTCTGCTGGAAGTTCTCGGCAATGCCGGTGATCGGCTGGATGTTGCGGGTGTCCATTGTGACGGCGAAGCCATCGGCGAGGCCGGCCTTGGCGAGCAACTCCTTGGCCTTCGCGACATCGAACTTATACGGCTTGTCGTCGATGGCGCCGAGCTGGCCCTTGGGCAGGAAGGACTGATGGATGTCGCCGATGCCCTTGATCAAGGTGGCGCCGATGGCGTCGTAATCGACCAGATACTTGAAGGCCTGGATGACTTCGGGCTTGGCGAGGTTCGGGTTCTTCTGGTTGAGCGAGATGTAGTAGACCGTGCCCTTCGGCGCCGAGATGGCGGCGAGATCGGCATTGGCGGCCACCGCGTCGAGGTCGCCCGGCTCGAGGTTGCGGGCGATGTCGATGTCGCCGTTCTCGAGCGCCAGGCGCTGACCGGTACTTTCCTTCATGTGGCGATAGATCACCCGCTTCAGCGAGGCCGGCGTGCCGAAATAATCATCGTTGCGCTCGAGGACGACCGCTTCGTTGGCCTTCCAGGTCACTACCTTGAAAGGCCCCGAGCCCGCCGAGTTGGTCTTCAGCCAGTCATTGCCGAAGTCGGTGTCCCACTTGTACTCGTCAGACGGCGTCACCGCCTTGGCGTGCTCGAGGACCAGCTTCTTGTCCAGCACCGCGCCGGCCGTCGAGGACAGCACATTCAGCACAAAGGACGTGGCGTAAGGCTTGTCGACGGTGAGCGCGAAGGTCGAGGCGTCAATCGCCTTGGCCTTGTCGGTGACATTATCACCGGTGAGGCCGAACTGGCCGAACAGGAAGGCCGGGCTCTTGTCCATCTTGATCAGGCGCTCGACCGAAAAGGCGACGTCCTCGGCGGTCAGCGGGTTGCCGGAGGCAAATTTCAGGCCGGGCTTCAGCTTGAAGGTATAGGTGAGACCGTCGTCGGAGATGGTCCAGCTGTCGGCGATGTCGCCGGTGACCTGGGTGGTGTCGTCAAGATTGAGCCGGACGAGCAGCGAATAGCTGTTGCCGGTGACCTCGGCGGCGGAAAGCTCGAAGGCCTCGCCCGGGTCAAGAGAAATGATGTCGTCGATGGCGAAGCCCTCGACCAGCGTGTCGGCCGGCGTAGCGGCAAACGACGGGCCGGCGCAGATAACAAAAGCGGCCATCGCCGCGCCCGCCGACAGATATCTCAGATGCTTCCCCAAGATTGGCATGGTCATGTTTAGTTCCCCTTTTCGTATACCCGGCGGTTTCTCCGCCGTTGGTCGTCCGACACCCTTGCCGCCCCGTTTCTTCGCAGGACAAGGACGCCCTTTGCCTATTTACCATATTCCCGGCGGCGACGAAGAACGAGCCCCTGCGCGGCTCAGGCGCACCGCATCTGCGCCCCCGCCGCTGGCAGCGGGAGCGTTGTTTCTGAAGGAAAAGTGGTAATGGCTCGCCGAACAGTGGTCAATAGGCAGGCACGCCCATTCCTCATGCACCAACCGTCGACGGTCAGGCGAGAAGGGGCTTGAGGCGATCGGCGATGGCGTCGGTGTCGTTGCCGCCGATCACCTCGGAGACCTTCGCCTTGACCCCGTCAGGAGAGTTGCCCATGGCGATGCCGAGCCCGACGCCGGTCAGCATGCCGAGGTCGTTGAAGTTGTCGCCGAATGCGACGATGTCGGCCGGAACAAAGCCGCGCTCGGCAGCCCATGACAGCAGGCGGCTGCCCTTGCTGCGACCGGCTGGCATGACGTCGATGCGGTCGTGCCAGGAATACTCGACACCGTAGGCCGGCATCGCTTCCGCTTCCCCGAACCAGCCGGCGAGGCGGTCGGCATCGGCGTGGGTGACCACGAACTTCCAGACGGCGGGGGCCTCATCCAGCACCGCCTCCACCGACGCAACCCGCCGGAGTTCGGGCTTCGGCCGGGTGGACAGACCATCTATCCAAGCGCCGAGCTTCTTCAGGTGCGGCGTCGGCACCTCGTAGAGCATGGCGTTGTCAAGGTAGACCAGCATGTCGACGCCATGTTGGCGGCAGGAGGCGACGAGGCGGCGGGCATCGGCGGCGGCGAAGGGGTCGCCGCTCACGACGCGCCCAGCCGAAAAATCGTAGACATAGGTGCCGTTGCAGCAGATGGCCGGGCCCGAGAGGCCGAGTTCCTCGTAATAGGGCCGGGTGACAGAGTGGTGCCGGCCGGTGACCAGCACCACTTCGAAACCGCGCTCCCTCGCGACCCTGAGCGCCGCCGCGGTGCTCGGGCGAATGCGCCCTTCGGGATCGAGGACCGTGCCGTCAAGGTCGAGGGCGATCATCCGAAAGGTCATGTCATTCTCCCATCACGCCCAATAGCCGAGGCACCATCCGAGGTGCTGTCGACGCATAAAGGCATTCTCCCGCCGACCTAACCGACGGAGCCGATCCTGTCGATCCGTAGTCGTGCCAGCCGATCGGCGCTCCATTGCCATCACGGCCGGACTTCGGCCAACACCACAGTGAACCATGCGTTGTTTTACCGTAGACTCTATCAGTATCAATGATATGAAGAGATGGATAACCCTGCCGAGTGGTCTGCCTTGAACCGAAACTTCCTTACGCTGCACGCCGCCGACAGCCATGCCACGCTCAAGGGCCTATCCTCGCCCACCCGTCTCGACATTCTGCGCCTCCTGCACGGCAAGGGGCCGATGAATGTCAACGAAATCAGCGCGGCGCTCTCGTTGCCACAATCGACCGTGGCCACGTCCGTGCAGGCGCTGGAGGAAGCCGAACTGATCGACACCAAGACCGTCAAGGCCAAGAAGGGTCATCAGAAGATTTGTTCGGCGCGCTACGACGAAATCATTATCCGCTTTAATGATGCGGTCGAACTGCCGCGCGACGAAACGATCGAAGTGTCCATGCCGATCGGCCTTTACACCAGTTGCGACGTGCGTGCGCCCTGCGGTCTCTGCTCCAGCGACGGTGTCATCGGCCTCCTCGACGTGCCGAACTTCTTCCTCGACCCCAACCGCATGCAGGCCGGCCTGCTATGGTTCGGACGTGGCTATGTCGAATATAAATTTCCCAATAATGCCAAGATATTGAACGAAGAGATCAGCGCTGTCGAATTCTCGATGGAATTGTCGTCCGAGGTGCCGGGCACCAATGCCGACTGGCCATCCGACATCACGCTCTGGGTCAACAACGTCTTCGTCGGCACATGGACGTCACCGGGCGACTATGGCGACAAACGCGGCGTCTACACACCGCGCTGGTGGAAGCTTGAGGGGTCGCAATACGGCAAGCTCAAGACCTGGACGATTTCGATGCGCGGCACCTTCATCGACGGTATCAGAATTTCTGATGTGACTTTGGCTGACCTCGACCTCGACAATCATCACTCTATCCGCATGCGCATCGGCATTGCCGACGAGGCTAAACATCCCGGCGGAATCAATATATTCGGCCGCGGTTTCGGAAATTATGATCAGGACATCATCATGCGCCTGTATCGCGTCAATCAGTAAGTCTTTTCTACCAGAGATACATATTTTATATTTTATTTTCACATCGACGGCACTGGCCTCGATGCGGCATGACTGAAGCGCACCACCCGACAACATGACCTAAACGCCGCGCTCGCTGAGCGTGATGCGGCACCCTTTGCCGCAGATACAACCTAGCCGATTGACACGCCCGTCGGTACGCAACATACTCCCCGTTATGTATCATAAATTAGAATATTAACTGGGAATGTGCAGCGAGGCTGATGTGAAAGCGAATGTGACGATCCACCGGGATTTTGCGATCTCCGAGATTGACGAACGCGTCTACAGTTCCTTCCTGGAGCACCTCGGACGGGCCGTCTACACCGGCATCTACGAACCGGGACATCCAACGGCCGATGCCGATGGTTTCCGTGGCGACGTTCTTGAGCTCGTTCGCGCCATCAGGACCCCCTATGTGCGCTATCCCGGTGGCAACTTCGTTTCCGCCTACAACTGGGAAGACGGCGTCGGCCCGCGGGAAAGCCGCCCCACCCGTCTCGACCTCGCCTGGCGCACCCGTGACAACAACCATATCGGCGTCAACGAGTTCATCGACTGGTGCAAGAAGGCCGACACCAAGCCAATGCTGGCCGTCAACCTTGGGTCCCGTGGCCTCGACGCGGCGCGCAACTTCATCGAATACTGCAACCACCCGGGCGGCTCCTACTGGAGCGACCTGCGCCGCCAGCATGGCTGGAAGGACCCGCACAACGTCAAGCTCTGGTGCCTCGGCAACGAGATGGACGGTCCCTGGCAGGTCGGCCACAAGTCGGCGGACGAATATGGCAGGCTCGCCAACGAGACCGCCAAGGCGTTGCGTCTGTTCGACAAGTCCCTGGAACTGGTCGTCTGTGGCTCCTCCAGTGCCGACATGCCGACCTTCCCGGACTGGGAGGCGACTGTCCTCGACCACACCTATGATGTGATCGATCACCTGTCGCTGCACATGTATTTCGCCAACAAAGACCACAGCACACTGAACTATCTCGCCAAGTCCGAGAAGCTCGATCGCTATATCACATCGGTATCTGGCGTTATCGACTATGTGAAAGCGAAGAAGCGGTCCAAGAAGAACGTCACAATCTCCTTCGACGAGTGGAACGTCTGGTACCACAGCAATGAACAGGACAAGAAAATCCTGGAAGGCGACGACTGGCCGGACGCGCCGCATCTGCTGGAAGATATCTACAATTTCGAGGACGCCTTGCAGGTCGGCGGCGTGCTAAACACCTTCATCCGCCGCGCCGATCGGGTGAAAATTGCCTGCATCGCCCAGTTGGTCAACGTCATCGCCCCGATCATGACCGAAACGGGTGGCCCGGCGTGGAAGCAGACCATCTACTATCCGTTCCTGTTCGCGTCTCTCTACGGTCGCGGCACATCGCTGCGCGCCGTGGTCGACGGACCGACCTATGACGCCGACATCGCCGACGACGTGCCCTATCTCGACGTGTCGGTGGTGCGTTCGACTGCCGGCGATGCCCTTACCTTCTTCGTGGTGAACCGGCATCTCACCGAGACGCTAGACTTGGCGTCGGTGCTCAACGGCTTCCCGGCGGCCCGCGTCATCGAGCACATTCAGATGACCCATCCCGATCTCAACGCCGTCAACTCCGCCGCCAATCCGGACAACGTGGTGCCCAGGTCGGTTGGCGGGACGATCGTCGAGGATGACACGCTCCGCAGCAAGCTGCCGCCGCTGTCCTACAACGTCATCCGTCTCTCGGTTTGAAGCGATCGGCCGCCCTCGGAGGAAAGGCGGCCGGTCATGCTTTCCAATTTCGGCCTGGGCGCTCGTCCGCCGGATAACAAGAGGAGGGTACCAGGATCGTCGGTCTAGAGGACACGGCTTGCCGCCCCTTTTGGGGTGCTCCGTGCAACATGGACGTTCTTAAGGGAGGATTACCGCATGAGACTATGGAGAAAATTCCTTGCCGGGGCCGCACTGGCGGTTTTGGCCAGCACGGCTCAGGCGCAGGACATTTCCAATCTGCCGCGCAAGGAGACCGTGATCATCGAGAACCCGGAGGGCACCGTCAAGAATCCGGGCTGGTTCAACATCTGGGTGAACGGCGGTGGCGGCCTTTCGACGGGTCTGCAGCAGCTGACGATGGACACCCTCTGGTACATCGACCCCGATCAGGGCATCAACGGCGCCTGGTACAACTCACTGGCCGCCGAAAAGCCGATCTACAACGCCGACTTCACCGAGATGACGGTCAAGCTCCGGCAGGGCATGTTCTGGAGTGATGGCGTCGAATTCACGGCCGACGACCTCGTCTATACCGTGCAGACGCATATCGACCACCCGGGCATGTTGGCGAGCTCGCTCCTGGCCGTCAGCGTCGACAGCGTCAAGGCCACCGATCCCTACACCGTCGTCTTCAAGCTGAAGAAGGCGAACTCGCGCTTCCACGCTCTGTTCACGGTGCGCTGGAACGCCATTTGGGTCATGCCCAAGCACGTCTTCGAGAAGGTGGCCGATCCCGTCAAGTTCGACTTCGCCAACCCGATCTCGATCAGCGCCTACAAGCTCAAGAACTACGACCCGCAGGGCAAGTGGTATATTTGGGAGAAACGCGAGGACTGGCAGCGGACGCCGCTCGGCCTGATCGGCGAGCCCGGCCCGAAATACGCCGCCTATGTCGACGGCGGCCCGCCGGACAAGAAGACCATCACGCAGCTGAAGCACGAACTCGACATCATCCACGACAACACGCCTGAG
>JAGSYU010000075.1 GCA_018262575.1 Pseudomonadota bacterium
AAAGCTGAAGGACCTCATTCCGCAGCACATGTTCCAGATCCCGATCCAGGCGGCGCTCGGCGGCAAGATCATCGCCCGCGAGACCATACGGGCGCTCCGTAAGGACGTGCTTGCCAAGTGCTACGGCGGCGACGTGACGCGCAAGCGCAAGCTGCTCGACAAGCAGAAGGAAGGCAAGAAGCGCCTCCGCCAGTTCGGCAAGGTGGAGATTCCGCAGGAAGCCTTCATCGCAGCGCTGAAGATGGACGACTGAGCGGCGGCGGCAATAGCCGCCATAGAGCCGACGCAAGGCCGAACGGCATCGGCGAGTCTGCCGCCGGGCTGGCAATGTCCCCCTCGTCCAAGACGCGGGGCCGTTCCGACATTGCCGCCCGAAGGCGACGATCCCCTCCTGGGGCCGCCTTGAAGCTAGGCGCGGATGCGAGCGATTACCAGTCCCATTTTACGGGAAACCGCGTATAGGCTCGTCATCGGCTGAAAGCAGTCTTTGGAAACGGAAAAGGGCGCCGCTCCCGACGCCCTTTTGTTCGTGACCGTGCCCACTCAAACCGTCTTGTCGACCCTGTGGCCACTCTCCGGCGGTGTTTCCGGCTGGGCGGCCTCTTCGGTCGGCGCCACCTTCGGACCGCCGCGCCCGACGCCGACCAGCGCCGGCCGCAGCACGCGCTCACCGATCTTGAAGCCGATTTGCATCACCTGAACCACCGTGCCACTCGGCACGCTGGGATCGGGCACCTCGAACATTGCCTGATGGAAGTTGGGGTCGAACTTCTCGCCGGTCGGGTCGACGCGACTGACCCCATGCTTTTCGAGCGCTTTCATCAGCTCGCGCTCGGTCAGCTCAACGCCCTCGACCAGCGAGATCAGCGCTTCACCGCCGGTGGCGCGCGCCTCGGCGTCGACGGCGGCGATCGCCCGGGTCAGGTTGTCGGCGGCGCCAACGATGTCGCGGGCGAAATTGGTCGTCGCATAGGTGCGGGTGTCGGCGATTTCTCGCTCGGTGCGACGGCGGAGATTCTCCATGTCGGCGAGGGTGCGGAGCAACTGATCCTTAAGGTCGGCCGCCTCCTTCTCGAGGGCGGCGATGCGCTGGAATCCCTGGTCGACCACCGGGTCCAGTTCGGGAACGGTCGGTTCGGGAATCGGTGCTGTATCGTCTGCCATCTTGTCCTCATACTGTCTCAGAGGCGGCGGGCGCCGCCAAACGTGCCTCGGATTTGAGGGTTTCGGAGGCGAAAATCAACCCTTGGCCGTTCATTCCGGGACAATCGCCTGAAAGCGATTGCCCTGTGCTCATTCCCTGTCAGCCGAGGATGCGGCCGACGATGCGGGCGGTGTAGTCGACCATCGGTACGACACGGGCATAGTTGAGCCGGGTTGGCCCGATGACGCCGACGACGCCGATCACCCGCGCCTCCGCGTCACGGTAGGGCGACACCACCAGCGACGAGCCTGAAAGGCCGAACAGCTTGTTCTCCGAACCGATGAAGATGCGCACCCCCTCACCGGCATCGGCAAGGCCCAGCAGCTCGATCAGGTCTTCCGAGCTTTCGAGCTCGTCGAAGAGAGCCCGAATCCTCTCGAGATCCTCGGCTGCCCGGACATCGTCGAGCAAGTTGGCGCGGCCCCGCACGATCAGCGTCTGCGGCCGGCTGCCCCCGGCATCCGACCAGGAGGCAAGGCCAGCGTCGACGACGCGGGCCGTCAAGGTGTCTAGCTCGAGCTTTCGGGCCGTGCGCTGGTGTTCAATCTCGGCGCGCGTTTCGCCGAGGGTGCGGCCGCGAATGTGAGCGTTGAGATAGCTGGCCGCCTCCTGCAGGGCCGAGGCCGGCAGGTCGGGCGGCAGGTCGATCAACCGGTTCTCGACGGTGCCGTTGTCACCGACCAGCACGACGATGCCGCGTGTCGGCTCGATCCGAACGAACTCGATGTGGCGAAGGCGGGAATCGGCCTTCTGGGTCAGCACCACGCCAGCGCCGCGCGTCAGGCCCGACAGTGTCTGCGAGGCTTCCGTCAGCACGTCCTCGACGCTCTTGCCGGTACCGGACGCTCTGAGGCGGCCCTCGATCGCCGACCGGTCGCCCTCGGCAAGATCGCCGATCTCCAGCATGGCATCGACGAAAAAGCGAAGGCCAAGATCGGTCGGCAGCCGGCCGGCCGACGTGTGCGGCGCGTAGAGCAAGCCCGCCGCCTCCAGGTCGGACATGACGTTGCGCACCGAGGCCGGCGACAGCGGCGCGGCGAGGAGGCGCGCAATATTGCGGCTGCCAACGGGATCGCCGGTGTCGAGATAGGCCTCGACAATACGTCGGAAGATGTCGCGCGATCGTGCGTCGAGTTCCCGCAAGCCACCTTGTCCGCCTGTCATCGTCACGATGCCGAAACTCCTTTCCCGTCATTGCCAGTCTGGCGGCGCAGGCCCGACGACGCAAGCCCTGAAAGCCCTCGGACCAGAACGAGGGTGGACGACGCGGCTCGGCTGCTCGACAGCGGCGGCGGACCGGGATAAAGGGGGCCAATGCTGACGCTCGCACTCGATACCGCCAACGACCGGCTCGCCGTCGCCCTCGCAGGTGAGGGCCGAGCGGTGGCGCGTGCTGAGGCAATCGCGCGCGGTCACGCCGAGCGACTGTTTCCGCTGATCGACGAGATTCTGGCCGCGGCGGAAGCGGAGATCGAAGACATCCGGCGCATTGCCGTTAACGTCGGCCCCGGAAGCTTCACCGGCATCCGCATTGCCGTGGCAGCGGCGCGCGGCCTTGGCCTCGCCCTTGGTATTCCCGTCGTTGGCATCGACGCACTTCACCTCATCGCCGCTTCGCTTGACGAGCCGGCGGATGGACCGGTGCTTGCCGCCGTCGATGCCCGGCGAGGCGAGGTCTATGCCGCCCTCTTCGGACCAAAGGGCGACGTGCTCGAGGCGCCGTTCGCCGCCGACGCGGAAAGCGTGCTGACCCGCATCGGCGACCGTGCCGCCGTGCTGGCCGGCTCGGGCGCGGCGATCCTGGCCCATCAGGCGGCGATTTCAGGCCGGCGGGTGCCGCCGGTCGACGCCATGTTCACCACCGACCCACTGGCCCTCGCTCGGCTCGGCAGCCTTGCCGACCCGGCGACGGCCCTGCCCCGTCCGCTTTATCTCAGGGCGCCCGACGCCAAACCGCAGGCGCCAGTGCCCGGCCTTCTCGCCCGAACGCCAGATCCATGAAGCTCTCAGACCTCAAACGCCTGTTCGCTGCCCCGCAACCGATCTGCGAGCCCGGCCACGTCGCCGACGCCGACGATCTTGCCGCCCTGCACGCCCACGCCTTCCGCCACGGCTGGCCGGCCACCGAGATGGAGGCGCTGATCGCCGACCCGACGGTGACGACAATCGTGGCCCGCCAGGGGCGGACAGCGTTCACCCGCCGGCCGGTCGGCTTCGTCATGGTCCGTGCGGCCGCCGACGAGGCGGAGATCCTGACCGTCGTCGTCGCACCGGCACGGCGTGGTCGCGGCATCGGTCGCCTGATGATGGACGAGACCATCCGCCGCCTCTATTTCATGCGCATCGCCTCGTTGTTCCTGGAGGTGGATGAGGGTAACGACCCGGCGCTCGCTCTCTATCGACGCCTCGGTTTCCGGGAGGTCGGTCGACGTTCCAACTACTACGGCAACGGCACTGCGAACGCCCTTGTCATGCGAGCCGATCTCAAATAACCCATAGTTGGCCGGCGACGGCGGCTGGCTGTCCGAGGGTATCAGCGATGACCGATGAATCCACTCCGCTCTCCTTAGAGGAAGCTTGCGCGGCGCGCGGCATGCGCATGACCGAGCAGCGGCGAATCATCGCCCGCGTCTTGGAACAGGCGGTCGATCATCCCGACGTCGAGGAGGTCTACCGCCGCGCCTCGGCGATCGACAGCAACATTTCGATCTCCACCGTCTATCGCACCGTCAAGCTGTTTGACGACGCCGGCATGATCGCCCGGCTCGACTTCCGCGATGGTCGCTCGCGCTATGAGCCGCTGCCCGACGAGCACCACGACCACCTGATCGACTTCCGCACCGGCGCCGTCGTCGAATTCCACAGCGACGAGATCGAAGCGCTGCAGCGCGAGGTCGCCCGCAAGCTGGGCTACAAGCTGATCGACCACCGGCTCGAGCTCTACGGCGTGCCGCTCAGCGACGCCGACAAGGAGGACAAGGCGTGAAGCCTGGCCACGTCCGGGCAGCACTGACGCTGCCGCTGTTTTCCGTGGCCGCGATCGTCCTCGTCCTCGTCTATCTGCCAGCCCGACTCTTCCGCTGGCGTCTCGCCGGCCTTCTCCAGATGATCTTTCATCGGTTGGCACTGTGGGCGCTCGGCATCAGGCTGCATGTGCATGGCCGCCCGGCCACCGAGCGACCATTGCTTCTGGCTGCCAATCACGCCTCCTGGATCGACATTTCCGCTTATGGTGCGGTGATACCGGTATCGTTCATCGCCAAGCGCGAGGTCGGTACCTGGCCGCTGATCGGCTTCTTCGCCCGCCTGCAACGCTCGGTGTTCATTGACCGGACCCGGCGCGGCACCACCGCCGACCAGGCGGACAGCATCGGTCGCCGCCTGGCGGACGGCGACGCCATCATGCTGTTTCCCGAGGGCACGACCTCGGATGGCAACCAGGTGCTGCCCTTTCGCTCGGCGCTGTTCGGCGCCGCTCGCACAGCTCTTGACGAACCAGGCGTCGAGGCGGTGTTCGTGCAGCCGGTCGCCATCGCCTATACCCACATGCTCGGCCTGCCGCTCGGCCGGTCGGGACGATCGATCGTGTCCTGGGTCGGCGACCAGGACCTGGCGCCACACGCCCGCGAACTGCTTGCGGCCTCCGACTTCGACGTCACCATTGCGTTTGGCGAGCCGATCCGCTTCGACCGCTCCGCCGACCGCAAGAAAGTATCTTTCGAAGCGGAAACCGCCGTACGCCGTCTGCTGGCTACCGCGCTCAGAGGCTGAGACGGACAAGCCGTATTTTTCGGATCAGCAGATGCTAGCGTGGCATCAGCAGCCAGAGGTCGAGGTCCAGCACAATCGACGGCAGGTAGGCGCCCCCCTCGTCCCGGTCGGGAAAATCGGTTGCCAGTTGGTCGCGCGTACCGACCAGACGAACTCGCAAGGCCCCGAGGTCATCGCGGCCGTCGATCAATTCCTTGCCGACGATGGTCGACCAGGCATGGATGGTCGAACCGGTAAACACCGGCGCGACGTAGCGGCCACCGTTGATGGCCGCGACGTGAATGGCGTTGCCGAGGCCGTTGAAGGTCAACGCGCGGGTAACGGCCATGACGAGACCGCCGGGCACCAGCCAGCGCCCACGCAAACGCTCGTCGGAAAAGGGCAGCGGGTGTTGCCGGGCCGGATTGCCGAAGAAGCGGGCGGCCAGCATGGCGGTGCCTTCATCGACGAGTGTGCCGTCGACATGATCGATGCGTTCGCTGAGCTCGTAGTCGCCCCAGCGAAAGCGACTGCCGGAAAGACCGCTGTCCCAGGCGGACAGGTCGAGTACCGGCAGGTGGGAGCCCAGAACGTCGGCGGGGACCGCTGCCGGCAGCGGTGGCACCAGTTGTTCGGAGAAAGGTGGGACGCCCTCCTCGGTCTTGCGCACAGTCTGCCAGCGCGCAAAGTCGATCACCTCGACGTTGCCGTCCTTATGGCCGGTGGTGCGCAGGTAGACGACACCGGTGCGGCCACCGGTGTCGCGCAGGCCGATCACCTCGGTCACCGACGAGATCGTCTCGCCGGGATAGACCGGCGCGAGGAACCGACACCCGGCATAGCCGAGGTTGGCGACGGCGTTGACACCAACATCTGGCACCGACTGCGCGAACACGATGTTGAAGATCAGGAAATCGTCGACCGGCGCCATCGGATGACCGACGGCGTGGGCAAAGTCGTCCGACGATTGCAGGGCAAAACGGTTGCCGGTGAGCGCCCGGTAGAAAGCGACATCGCCGTCAGTCATCGTGCGCGGACTGGCATGGCGGAACACCTGCCCAATCCTGAAATCCTCAAAATGCCGGCCGCCGCTGCTCTTCATGGCTGCCTCCGATCCCCGAGTCGCCGACCATGATGCCCCGCAACGCCAACGTGTCATCCCCGCCGATGGTCGGGGACCAAGCCGAACCGCCGCTTTTAAGTGGCTATCCGACCTTTTCTTTCCCCGATCGCCCGTGGGCGGCGACCGCTCGACCCGCACAGACGTGACTTCGCGGCTTCCGATGGTGTCCGTGGAAATCCTGCCGGAAACCGTCAGCAGCAGCGTCGGGCGGCAAAGGCGCGTCTTCCCTTCAGGCGGACAGGCGGGCATAGTCTGCCCATGTCGAATGCAGAATCTCCCACGAGTCCCGCCTCGCGTCCGGTCAGGGCCGGCGACCACGTATTCCTGATCGACGGATCGGGCTACATCTTCCGCGCCTACCACGCGCTACCGCCGCTGACCCGCAAATCGGACGGCGTACCGGTCGGTGCCGTCTCCGGTTTCTGCAACATGCTGTGGCGACTCCTCAAGGAGGCCGAGCAGACCGTTGTCGGTGTCAAGCCGACGCATCTTGCGGTGATCTTCGACGCCTCCTCAATCACCTTCCGCAACGAGATCTACCCGCTTTACAAGGCGCAGCGGCCCGAACCGCCCGCCGACCTTCGGCCGCAGTTCGGTCTGATCCGTGAGGCCGTCCGCGCCTTCAACGTGGCCTGCGTCGAACAGCTCGGCTTCGAAGCCGACGACCTGATCGCCACTTACGCCTCGGAAGCTGCCGCGGCAGGTGCCGACGTCACCATCGTCTCGTCCGACAAGGACCTGATGCAGCTGGTGGGCGAGCGCGTCGTGCTGCTCGACACGATGAAGGACCGGAGAATCGGCATTCCCGAGGTAATCGAGAAGTTCGGTGTGCCGCCTGACAAAGTGATTGAGGTGCAATCGCTGGCTGGTGACTCCGTCGACAACGTGCCCGGCGTCCCCGGCATCGGCCTCAAGACGGCGGCCCAGCTCGTCCTCGAATACGGCACCCTCGAAGCGCTGCTCGCCGGTGCGTCCGGCATCAAGCAGCAGAAGCGACGCGAGAACCTGATCGCCTTCGCCGAACAGGCCCGCATCTCGCACCGCCTGGTGACGCTGAAATGCGACGTGCCGTTGACGCACTCGATCGATACGCTCGGTGTCCGGCCGATCATCGGCGAGCAGTTGATCGCCTATGCCAAGGCGATGGAGTTCTCGACCATCATCCGCCGCGTGGCCGAGGCAACCAGCGTCGACCCGTCAAAGGTGGCACCAGCCGTGGTGCCGGTGACCCACTGGCCACCGGAGGGAGAAGATACATCCGGCACCCCGCTCTCCCCCCTCAGGGAGGGAGGGGACGGAGCCGATGGAGAGTCGCCTGTTGGAACAGCCGACAGCGAGAGTGGAAACCCTTCTCCGACGACGGTGAGCGCATTTACCCCCGCCGGCCGTGCCGCCGAAGCGCAGGCAAAGATGCAGGCGATCCCGGTCGACTACTCGGCCTACGAGACGGTTACCGATCTCGGTCGCCTTGAGGCCTGGGTAGCGGAGGCCTATGAGGCCCGCCGCGTCGCCTTCGACACGGAGACCTCCGGCCTCGACCCCATGCAGGTGGAGATCGTCGGCGCTTCGCTGGCCGTCACCCCTGGCCGCGCCTGCTATATTCCGCTCGCTCACGTCTCCGGCGCGGGCGACCTCTTGGGCGGCGGCCTCGTGCCCGGCCAGATCGCCATCCGCGACTTCGTGCGCATTCTCAAGCCGCTGTTCGAAGATCCGTCGGTCCTGAAGATCGGGCAGAACGCCAAATACGACTTTATCATCCTGAAGCGCCTCGGCATCACGGTGGCGCCCTGCGATGACACCATGCTGATCTCCTACGCGCTCGATGCCGGCCGCATGGGCCACGGCATGGACGAGCTGTCGGACGTGCTGCTCGGCCACAAGCCGATCCCCTTCAAGGACGTCTGCGGCTCGGGCAAGTCGATGATCACCTTCGACCGCGTGCCGCTTGACCGGGCCACCCATTACGCTGCCGAGGACGCCGACGTCACGCTGCGTCTGTGGCACGTGCTGAAGCCGCGCCTTCCCGCCGAAGGCATGACCGCCCTCTACGAGACAGCCGAGCGGCCGCTCATCGACGTCATCGCCCGCATGGAGATGCGCGGCGTCTCCGTCGACCGGCAGATCCTGTCGCGGCTATCCGGCGAATTCGCGCAATCGATGGCCGCCATGGAAGACGGCATCTTCGAGGTGGCCGGCGGCAGCTTCAACATCGGTTCGCCGAAGCAGATCGGCGATATCCTGTTCGGCAAGCTCGGCCTTGCCAGCGCCAAGAAGACCAAGACCGGCGCCTGGGCAACCGGTGCCGATGTGCTGGAAGACCTCGCCGCCGAAGGGCATGAACTGCCGCGCCGCATCCTCGACTGGCGACAGCTCTCCAAGCTGAAGTCCACCTATACCGACGCCCTGCCCGGCTACATCCATCCGGAGACCCGGCGCGTCCACACCAGCTATTCGCTGGCCGCCACCACCACCGGCCGCCTCGCTTCATCCGAGCCCAACCTTCAGAACATCCCGGTGCGCACCGAGGAGGGCCGCAAGATCCGCCGGGCCTTCGTGGCGCCGCCGGGTCGCAAGCTGGTGTCGGCCGACTACAGCCAGATCGAGTTGCGCGTGCTCGCCCACGTCGCCGACATCCCGGCGCTGAAGAATGCCTTCGCCGAGGGCATCGACATCCACGCCATGACGGCATCGGAAATGTTCGGCGTGCCGGTCGAGGGCATGGATCCGATGGTCCGCCGCCGGGCCAAGGCGATCAACTTCGGCATCATCTACGGCATCTCGGCCTTCGGCCTTGCCAACCAGCTGTCCATTCGGCGCGAAGAGGCGGGCGACTACATCAAACGCTACTTCCAGCGCTTCCCCGGCATTCGCGACTACATGGAAGCCACCAAGCGGCAGGCGCGCGACACCGGCTATGTTACGACCATCTTCGGTCGCAAGGCGCATTACCCCGAAATTGGCTCACCCAATGCGTCGATGCGCGCCTTCATGGAGCGGGCGGCCATCAACGCGCCGATTCAGGGCTCGGCCGCCGACATCATCCGCCGTGCCATGGCGCGCATGGAGACGGCGCTCGCCGAGGCAAACCTGTCGGCGCTGATGCTGCTGCAGGTGCACGATGAACTGATCTTCGAAGCGCCGGACGACGAAGTGGAGGCGACCATCCCGGTGGTGCGTGCCGTCATGGAAGGCGCCGCCGAGCCGGCGGTGAAGCTCTCCGTGCCGTTGGTCGTCGATACCCGTGCCGCCCAGAACTGGGATGACGCCCATTGAGGCGCCCTTCGCGGAAGGAACCGGCATGACCGA
Organism: Pseudomonadota bacterium; assembly: GCA_018262575.1. GTDB lineage: Bacteria > Pseudomonadota > Alphaproteobacteria > Rhizobiales > Pleomorphomonadaceae > Pleomorphomonas. The sequence goes on from JAGSYU010000075.1 coordinate 9,384, forward strand.
CGCAGAGGCCGAACGCCACCGGCTGAAGATGGCGAAGCGCAAGGCAGTGCAAGACGCTGAGGTGGCCTCAAAGACGATCGCCGAGAAGGGGCTGCTGATCGTTCACACCGGCCCCGGCAAGGGCAAGTCGACCGCCGCCTTCGGCCTAGTCGTCCGCGCCCTCGGTCACGGCTGGAAGGTCGGCGTCGTGCAGTTCGGCAAGGGAGGCTGGGACAGCGGCGAGCGGCGCGTGCTGGAGAGTTTCCCCGGCGTATCCTGGCACACGCTCGGCGAAGGCTTCACCTGGGAAACGCAGGACCGGGTGCGCGATGTCGCCGCCGCGCAAGCCGCCTGGGAGAAAGCGGTGGCGCTGATGGATGACCCCGGCATCCGCCTCCTCGTTCTCGACGAACTCAACATCGCACTTCGCTACGAGCACTTGCCGCTTGGCGAGGTGGTCGCGCGACTGAAAGCGCGACGAGGCGACCTCACCATCATCGTCACTGGCCGCAACGCCAAGGCCGAGCTGATCGAGGCCGCCGACTGCGTTACCGAGATGACCGCTGTGAAGCATCATTTCGCAGCCGGTGTGAAGGCGCAGGCGGGAATCGAGTTCTGATGGTCAACCGGCTGATGTTTCAGGGGACCGGCTCGGACGTCGGCAAGTCGCTGATCGTCGCCGGCCTCTGTCGCCTGTTTGCCCGGCGCGGTCTCAGGGTGCGGCCTTTCAAGCCGCAGAACATGTCGAACAACGCGGCGGTGACCTATGACGGCGGCGAGATCGGCCGGGCGCAGGCGCTGCAGGCGCGCGCCGCCGGTGTGCCACCCTCGGTCCACATGAATCCGGTGCTGTTGAAGCCGCAATCGGAGATCGGTTCGCAGGTGGTGGTGCAAGGGCGCGTCATCGGCAACGCGCGGGCTCGCGACTATCAGGCGATGAAGCCGGACTTGATGCCGGCCGTGCTCGACAGTTTCGCCCGGTTGTCGGAGGACGCCGACCTGGTGCTGGTCGAGGGGGCCGGCTCGCCGGCCGAGGTCAACCTCCGGGCCGGTGATATCGCCAACATGGGATTTGCCCGGGCCACCGGCACCCCGGTCGTGCTGATCGGCGACATCGATCGTGGCGGCGTCATCGCCTCGATCGTCGGCACCAAGGCGGTGATGGCGGAGGACGACGCGGCGCTGGTGGCCGGATATCTCGTCAACCGCTTTCGCGGCGACATATCGCTATTCGACGATGGCCTTGCCGAGATCACCCGCCATACCGGCTGGCGCCCGTTCGGCGTGGTGCCGCACTTCCCCGACGCCGCCCGGCTGCCGGCCGAGGACGGCCTCGGGCTCAGAAACCGCTACGACACCGGCGTTGGGGGAGCGCGCAAGCGTATCGTCGTGCCCGTGCTGCCGCGCCTCGCCAACTTCGACGATCTCGACCCGCTGCGGCAGGAGGGGGGCGTCGAGGTGATCCTGGCGGAGGCAGGCCGGTCGTTGCCGCTCGCCGACCTCGTGTTGCTGCCGGGGTCGAAGGCAACCATTCCGGACCTTGTCGCGCTGAAGGCGGAAGGCTGGGACATCGACATCCGCGCGCACGCCCGGCGGGGCGGCAAGGTGCTTGGCCTGTGCGGTGGCTACCAGATGCTCGGCCGGACTCTCCGCGACCCGGGACGGATCGAAAGCGACATAGAAGCCATGGACGGCCTCGGCCTGCTCGACGTCGAGACTACGATGACCGGCGACAAGCACCTCCAGCCGGTGAGCGGTGTATCGCTCCCGGACGGCACACCGTTTTCCGGTTACGAGATGCACGTCGGCGCCACCGTCGGCCCCGACCGCGGCAAGCCATTCGCTCGCCTTTCCAATGGAAGCGACGAAGGGGCGACCTCGCCGGACGGTACTATCGCCGGCAGCTACTGCCACGGCCTGTTCGCCGACGACCGACAGCGGACAAGGCTCCTCACATGGATCGGCGCCGACACGTCAGCGCTCGTCTATGAAGCAGAGATCGACCGGGTGCTCGACGATCTCGCCGACCACCTTGCCGCTCATCTCGACGTCGACGGTCTCCTCAAGCTCAGCCGTAGGCAAGGATGACGAGGCCGAGCCAGACCAGCCCCAGCAGCACGGCGATCAGGAACAAGGCCCGCCGATAGAGCCTCAGGGCCCGGTCGATGTCGTAGGCGTTGGCCTCGGCGCGGCCGTCCCCCATCCAGGCGTCTTCAACGCGGGTGTCGCCGTAGACCTTGGGGCCGTTGAGGCGCAGACCAAGAGCGCCCGCCATGGCCGCTTCCGGCCAGCCGGCGTTCGGCGACTTGTGGCGGCGGGCGTCGCGGTCAATCGCCCGGATGGCGGCGGCGGCCGAGGCGCCGTCGTCTGCGAGCGCCGCTGCTACGATCGCCCAGGCTGTCAGGCGGGAAGCCGGCAGGTTGACAAGATCGTCGAGCCTGGCCGACGCCCAACCGAAGGCCAGGTAGCGGGGCGTCTTGTGGCCGATCATCGAGTCGGCGGTGTTGATCGCCTTGTAGGCAGCCGCGCCCGGCAGGCCGAACACCGCCATCCAGAACAGTGGCGCCGTCACGCCGTCGGAGAAGCTCTCGGCCAGGCTCTCGATAGCGGCGCGGCAGACGCCGGCAGCATCGAGATGATCCGGGTTGCGGCCGACGATCCGGCCGACGGCGAGACGCGCCGCATCAAGGCCGCCCATGCGCAAAGCGTCGGCGACGGCGGCGACATGGACGTGCAGGCTGCGGGCGGCCAGCAGCGTCGAGCCTGCGACTGCGGCGAGGCAAGGTCCGACAATGGGGCCGGCGAGACCGGCGAGCGAGCCGATCGCCGCGGCGACAACGGCGGCAGCGATCACGTTGACCACGGCGGCGAGAACGCCGTTCAGCCGGCGGCGATCCGCGTCGAGATCCTCGCGGTTGAGCGCGCGGTCGAGAAGGCCGATCAGCGCGCCCATCCAGGTCACCGGATGCCCGATCCGCCGGAAGAGAACGTCGGGATAGCCGATCATCGCCTCGCAGCCGAGGGCCAGCAGTGCGACGAGGAGGAATTCAAGCGGAGCCATGTCAGCATCTCATCCGGAGCGGTGGCCGATCGGCCTGAAGCGAGCGTCAAACCCTTCTGTCACGCATCCGGTCATCCCGGAAGCCCTGTGGCCTGTGGGCTTGGCCGTTCAGGCAAGGGATGATTCGCCCCGACTTTACCAACCATGGGCCAGCCCGTACCGTCTCCAAAGCCATACCGTCCAATACCTATCCGAGAATTCTATCCATGGTTGACGATATGGACCCAATATCGATCAGCGAGTTTTGCCTTTTCGCCGTCGTCTGAAGACGAAATTGGGAACGTCGATTCATTTCAAGACTCTATTCCCACGTTCTCTGGATGACTCTCTTCGTTTTGCGTCCGCACCCATCGCCCGAAAGACCTTCTCTCAAAAAAGCTTGATCCAACAATTGACAAGGAGGACTCGTATAAATCGGTATCCTTAACCGTCGACCTGACCGAATTGGCAGTGAAGTGGAAAATCCACTTCAGCTTTCGGTAACCAATCCATGCGTGTATTGCCATGTCTCAGGTCCACGGACGGATGTGGCCCCAACCGCCCGCAGATTGCGGAGAGTCCAAGTTGCCGCAGTTCGAACAACACAAGGTCTCTCGCGATCTGCCCACCGTCCTCGACGCCGCCGCTATCCGCGATCTGCGCGCAGAGATCGAGCCCTTCGTTTCCAAAACCACACTCCTGACGCTGAACACCGCGGCCGTCGAATGCCTTGGCACACAGGCCGCCCAGCTTTTTGTTGCAACCGCCCGCGCGCTCGACATGAACGGCGGCCGGCTCGCGATCGTGAGTTCCACGTCCCCCCTTTCGCGAAGCCTATGCCGACCTTGGCCTTCTCGCCGACCTCGACGCCCGGAGCCCCGCAAATGCCGAGAAAGATACTGACGGTTGACGATTCCAGGTCCCTGCGAGACATGGCCTTCTGTACGCTGAAGGGGGCTGGGTTCGAGGCCTTGGAAGCCAAGGACGGGCCAAAGGCGCTCGGCGGTCTCGCCACCATCCGCGTCGATCTGACCAGCACCGACGGAGCGTCACGGCCGATTGCCGTCAACGCCTGACCTCACGGAGCTCAGTCCATGACAGAGCTGCAAGACCCTCTCAGCACTGGCCCGGACGCCGCAGCGCAGGCGCGGCAGTTCCTGTCCTTCCGTGCCGGCGACGATGAGTTCGCCATAGACATTCTGGCGATCCGCGAAATCCAGGACTGGACCGAAACACCCATCCCGCCGAACCAGCAGGACGACATGCTCGGCGTGCTCAACCTCAGAGGCACCATCGTGCCGATCTTCGACCTGCGCTGCCGTTTCGACCTCGGGTTCACCACTGCGACGCGCAGCCACGTGGTGGTCATCGTGGCGATCGGTGGCCACCTCCTTGGCCTTCTGGTCGATGCCGTTTCCGACATCCTGACCATCAACGCCGCCGATATCAGGCCAGTGCCTGACATCGACCCGCCGATCGACAACGCCTTCCTCGCCGGCATCATCCCCGTCGGCGACGGCATGATGGCCCTCCTCAGCCTCGAAAATCTCTTTGCCAATCATGGCCCGGTGACCACCGCCGTCGCCGCCTGACTGCCTCTTCCGGAACTGATGTCATGTCACCCACCTCGCTGGAGCTTCACACAAAGATCAATCTGATCGTCGCGCTGATGAGCCTGCCGATCGTCATCCTCGGCTGGATCTACGTCGGCAAGAGCGAGGAGGGCGTGGCCCACAAAGAGGTCTACGGCATCGCCCAAGCAACTCAACCTGTTCGACACTTGACCGATGAAGGGGCCGTGCGACGCCATGTTCTGCCGCACCGTTATTATCTGCTTTGACACACCCACGAGGCCCCGTCTGGTGCAGCGCTTCTGCCACCTCCTGGCACCCGGCGGCTGGCTCCATATCGGCCATTTTGAGACCATTTTTGACCAGAAGACGGCCTTCCGCCTGCGCGGTCCGACCATCTACCAGAAGGAAAGCTGAACAATGTCATGCGCTGGTCAACCAAGACCGCCCGAGCCGCCCGGTGGAGAAGCCGGCCCTTGCCGGCAGGCCGCACCGCGCACCTACGGCTGGCGGCGCGGAATGAAGGCGGTGCGCGTACTGCCGGGCGAGGCCTATGTGACGGCGCGATCCAGCGAGATGATCATCACCGTCCTCGGCTCCTGCGTTGCCGCCTGTGTTCGCAACCCGGCGACCGGCTTCGGAGGCCTCAATCACTTCATGCTGCCAGAGAGCGACTCCGGCTTCTGGAATGGCGCCAGCGCCGCCTTGCGCTATGGCAACTACGCCATGGAAGTGCTGATCAACGAGGTCCTGAAATCCGGCTGCCGGCGTCAGGATCTTGAGATCAAGCTGTTCGGCGGCGCCGACCTCACGGACGGACCGACGCTGATCGGCTCGTCCAACGTTTCCTTCGTACTCGATTATCTCCGGACCGAAGACCTCGCGATCGCCTCCACCGACCTCGGCGGGTCCTATGGTCGCCGCATTCACTACCATCCCTCGACCGGCGTCGTGCACCGGCTGCTGCTCGGCACCGCCGTCAACCCCGCCTTCATCGAGGAAGAGCATAGTTTCAAGAACCGGCTCACCCGAACGAAAATCAAGGGCGAAGTCGATCTTTTCTGAGGGACACTCATGTCTGCACGCCCCATCCGCGTCCTCATCGTCGATGACAGCGCCCCGATGCGCGACATGCTCACCGGGATCCTCTCCCACGCCCCGGGCATCGAGGTCGTGGGCACCGCCGCCGATCCGTTTGCCGCGCATGAGGCGATCAAGCGTCTCAATCCGGACGTGTTGACGCTCGACGTCGAGATGCCCGGCATGAACGGCATCTCCTTTCTGGAAAAGCTGATGGCCCTGAGACCGATGCCGGTGGTCATGGTGTCGACGCTGACCCAGGCCGGCGCGTTCACGACTCTCCGCGCCCTCGAGGTCGGCGCCGTCGAGGTCGTAGCCAGGCCCGGGCGGGCCTCCGACCTCGAGAAGATCGCCGCCGAGTTGATCGACAAGATCAAGATCGCCGCCACCGCCAACGTCGGCGCCCGCCGTGTCGTGGCGGAGGGGCCGCCAGCCCGCCTTGCCGCTCTGCCGCCGCCACTCGGCTGCTCACGCACCGGTACGGTGATCGGCATCGGCGCCTCGACCGGCGGTGTCGAAGCGATCCGCGCCGTGCTCACCGGCCTTGCCGCCGACCTGCCCCCGATCCTGATCGTCCAGCATATGCCAGGCCAGTTCACCGGCTCGTTCGCCAGCCGGCTCGACAGCCTCTCAGCTCTCCGCGTCAAGGAGGGCGAGGATGGCGAGGTCCTGCGGCCCGGCACCGCCTACTTGGCGCCGGGTGGTCGGCAGTTCGAACTCGGTCATGTCGGCCCCAACCTCGTCTGCCGCCTCGGCGGCGAGGAGCGTATCTCCGGTCACGCCCCGTCGGTTGACGTGCTGTTCCGCTCGATGGCCCGTGTCTGCCCGATCAATAGCCTTGGCATCATTCTGACCGGCATGGGACGTGACGGCGCCGCTGGCCTTCTCGACATCCGACTCGGAGGAGGCCGCACCCTCGGCCAGAACGAGGCAACGTCAGTGGTCTACGGCATGCCGCGCGCCGCCTTCGAGATCGGCGCGGTAGAACGACAGCTGCCGATTCACGGCTTTACCTCCTACCTGAATGCGATCTTTTCACCCGAGGCGACCGAGACGGCGCATACCTGATGCGGCCGTCAGTCGGCGATCTTGCGGCAACCGGTCTTGAAGCGCTTGAAATTGGCTGCATAGTTGTCCGCCGACCGCCGCAGCTTCTCGATGGTTGCTGCATCAAGCGCTCGCACGGCCCGTGCCGGGGCACCGACAATCAGCGACCCGTCCGGAAACTCCTTGCCTTCGGTGACCAGCGCGTTGGCGCCGACCAGGCTATTGCTGCCAATCCTTGCCCCGTTCAGGATGGTGGCGCCCATACCGACCAGCACGTTGTCACCGATCTCGCAGGAATGGACGATCGCCTGGTGCCCAATGGTGCAACCCTCGCCAATCGTCAGCGGAAAGCCGAGATCGGTGTGCAGGGTGGCGCCTTCCTGGATGTTGGTGCGGGCGCCGACGACGATTGGCTCGTTGTCACCGCGGATCACCGCGCCGAACCAGACGCCGACCTCAGCGCCAAGCTTCACCCGGCCGATCACGTGGGCGTCGGGGGCAACCCAGTAGTCGCCGTTGTCCGGCAGGTCGGGGGCGATTCCATCAAGTTCGTAAATCGGCATGGCAGGGTCTCGCGAGCGGGAAAGGGCCGGACGGCCGGTCGGAGGTTCTTTGTAAGGCTCCGCCGTCAGCGATCAAGACGGCAGGAGCGATGGGTCGGCAGCTAATCGTTCCAGCATCTGCAAGACCCGCGTCTCGGATCATCGCGTGAATTTGTTGGAAAACCGCCTTTCGCTGCTCCCCAAAATGCACTAGATGCCGTTATCTTTGCCAGGGCGGTCTGCATTGGCCGTTCCCCACAAGGGAAAGCGAGCGACGGTGACGGATAAGAAGTCTGTCTTCATCAAGACTTACGGCTGCCAGATGAATGTCTACGACAGCGACCGCATGTCGGACACGCTGGCGCCACTCGGATATGCCGCCGCCGACAGTCCCGAAAATGCCGACCTCATCATCCTCAACACCTGCCACATCCGCGAGAAGGCCGCCGAGAAGGTTTATTCCGAACTCGGACGCCTGCGTGTCCTGAAGGCGCATCGAGCCGCCGAGGGCCACGAGACGCTGATCGCGGTGGCCGGCTGCGTTGCCCAGGCGGAGGGCGAGGAGATCATCGCCCGTGCACCGGTCGTCGACATGGTGTTCGGACCGCAGACCTACCACCGCCTGCCGGAGCTGATCGCGCGGGTGCGCTCGGGTGAGCGGCCGGCGGCCACCGAAGGCAAGGCGCCGGCCCGGCCGAAGGTGGTGGAAACCGAATTTCCCTCCGAAGACAAGTTCGATTACCTCGCCGCGCCGACCGAGACGGCGGTACGCTCGCGCGGGGTGACCGCCTTCCTCACCGTGCAGGAAGGCTGCGACAAGTTCTGCACCTTCTGCGTCGTGCCCTACACGCGCGGCTCGGAAGCCTCGCGACCGGTCGAGAAGATTGTCAGAACGTCAACGCCTATCACGGCATTGACCACGCAGGCCGGACGGTTGGCCTTGCCGATCTGCTGGCCCGCCTGTCGGAGCTGCCGCGTCTTGCCCGCATCCGCTACACCACCAGCCACCCCCGTGATCTCGATGACGCGCTGATCGCCGCCCATGCCGGCAACCCCAAGCTGATGCCCTATCTGCACCTGCCCGTGCAGTCGGGTTCGGACCGTATCCTCGCGGCGATGAACCGCCGCCACACCGCCACCGAATACGTTGCCCTCGTCGACCGCATTCGAGCGGCGCGACCGGACATGGCGATCTCCGGCGACTTCATCGTCGGCTTTCCCGGCGAGACCGACGAAGACTTCGCCGCGACCATGGATATCCTCCGCGCCGTCGACTACGCCGCCTGCTTCTCGTTCAAATATTCGCCGCGCCCCGGCACGCCGGCAGCCGCGCTCCCCGATCAGGTGCCGGAAGCAGTGAAGGGCGAGCGGCTGCAGCACCTGCAGGCCCAGATCGACTTGCAGCAAAAAGCTTTCGCCGAGCGCCTCGTCGGCCGCACCCTGCCAGTGCTGTTCGACAAGCCCGGCCGCCTTCCTGGCCAGATTGTCGGGCGCTCGCCCTATCTGCAGCCGGTGGTCGTCATGGCACCGTCGTCACTGATCGGCCAAATCGCCGAGGTGACCATCGAGGCGATTGCCAACTACAGCCTGATCGGCCGGCTCGAAGGCGAGCCTGTGCCGGCCCGACGGTCGGCATGAAGCCATCCCGATACGCACCGACCATGCCGTCGCGACTGCTGCGACTTACCCGGGGAACGCCATGACCTATGCGTCCGACCTCACCCATCTGGTGCTGGTCTTCGAGGACAACCGGTTGATCGGCCCACTCTATGGGCAGTTCGACCAGCATCTTGCCCTGATCGAGCAGAAGCTCAGTGTCGACGCCACGGCGCGCGGCAATCAAGTGACCATCCGCGGCTCCCACGACGCCGCCGCCCGCGCTCGCGATGTGCTGGAAGCGCTCTATGGCCGCCTGCAGGCCGGCCAGACCATCACCTCGGCCGACGTCGAGGGAGCGATCCGCATGGCGCTGGCGGTCGGCGACCAACTGCCGCTGCCGACCATCGACGCTGCTTCGCGGCTGCAGCTCGCCGCCATCTCCACCCGCCGCAAGACCGTTGTCGCCCGCAATCCGGCGCAGGACGCCTATATCCGCGCCATGGACCGCTCGACGTTGGTATTCGGCCTGGGCCCTGCCGGTACCGGCAAGACCTATCTTGCCGTCGCGCATGCCGCGGCGCTGCTCGAGCGGGGCGAGGTGGCGCGCCTCGTGTTGTCGCGGCCGGCTGTCGAAGCCGGCGAACGGCTGGGCTTTCTGCCGGGCGACATGCGCGAAAAGATCGATCCCTATCTCCGGCCGCTCTACGACGCGCTGTACGACATGATGGCGCCCGAGCGGGTGGAGCGGGCGCTGACCTCCGGCGCCATTGAGATCGCGCCGCTTGCCTTCATGCGCGGCCGCACGCTGGCCAATGCCGCCGTCATCCTCGACGAGGCGCAGAACACCACGTCGATGCAGATGAAGATGTTCCTCACCCGCCTCGGCGACGGCTCGAAGATGATCGTCACTGGCGACCCCAGCCAGATCGACCTGCCGCCAGGCCAAGTGTCCGGTCTGGTCGAGGCCAGCCGTATCCTGGCCGATGCTCCCGGCATCGTGCAGGTACGCTTCACCCACGAGGACGTGGTGCGCCACGAACTGGTGGCGCGCATCGTCAAGGCCTATGACGACGACAGCCGCGAGCGGCTCGCCGCCGCCCGCGGAGAGAAGAAATGACCGCCATCGTCGTCGACATCCTGGCCGACAGCCAGCTGTGGGGCGAGGCGGAGGATTGGCGTGCCGACGTCGAGGTCGCCGTTGCCATGGCGGCGGCGGCTGCCGACGCCGAGATTGCTGACGACGCGGAGCTGTCCCTTCTGTTGACCGACGACGCGGCGATCCGCCTGCTCAACCGGGACCATCGCGGCTTCGACAAGTCGACCAACGTCCTGTCCTTTCCGCAAGACGATCCGGAGGCCGATGCCTACGGGCCGCTGCTCGGCGATATCGCGGTGGCCCACGAGACGGTCATGCGCGAGGCGGTCGAGGAAGGCATTTCCTTTCGGGACCATTTCCTGCACATGATCGTGCATGGATTCCTGCATCTCGTCGGGTATGATCACATGAACGACGACGAAGCCGGGGAGATGGAGTCGCTTGAGACGGCCATCCTCGGCCGGCTCGGCATCGCCGACCCCTATGCCGACGCGCCGATGGGCGGCGCCGGCCACTGAGGGACGGTACTATTGGGGCGTCCGCCAGCGGCCGGGAGGGCCAGCGGGCGGCGCGGAAGAAGGACGATGAGCGACAGCGACAGTCACAGTACTGGCAGTCAGAGTATGGCCGCGGCGACCCAGTCAGGCGCCTCGGCCGAGGGTGGAACGGGTTCCGGATTGAGCTGGCTCGCGCGACTGCGCGAGACCTTTGGTTTCAAGACCTCGGCGACGCTCAGGCAGAATCTCGAGGCAGCCCTCAGCCAGGAGGATGCGCTCGACGCCGCCTTCTCGCCCGAGGAGCGGACCCTGATCCGCAACATCCTCCGCCTCAGGGAGACGCGTGTTGCCGACGTGATGGTGCCGCGCGCCGACATCGCCGCTGTCGATGCCGACACGACGCTCGCCGAACTGCTCGGGCTGTTCGAAGCGTCCGGTCATTCCCGCATGCCGGTTTACCGCGAGACGCTCGACGACGCCATCGGCATGGTCCACATCAAGGACCTCATCACGCATATCACCGGCAAGGCACGCATTGATGCCGCGGCGGAGGACGATGGGCGCCTTGATGTCGGCAAGGTCGATCTCGACATTACGCTCGAGGCCGCGAAGCTGGTGCGCGCCGTGCTGTTCGTCCCGCCGTCCATGCCGGCGACCGACCTCTTGCAGAAGATGCAGGCGACGCACATCCAGATGGCGCTGGTCATTGACGAATATGGCGGCACCGACGGCATCGTCTCCATTGAGGACGTGGTCGAGACCATCGTCGGCGAAATCGACGACGAGCACGACGACGAGGACGGCCCGCTGGTCAAGACCGTGCAGGACGGCATCTATCTCGCCGACGCCCGTGCCGACCTCGACGAGGTACGCGCGGCCATCGGACCGAGCTTCTCCTTCGCCGACTATGACGAGGATGTCGACACGCTCGGCGGCCTGCTGTTTGCCGCTCTCGGCCGGATTCCGGCGCGTGGCGAAGTGATCGTCTCCGAGGATCTGCCCGGTTGGGAAGTGGAGGTGCTCGACGCCGATCCGCGCCGCATCAAGACGGTGCGGCTCGTTGCGCGGGCAACCGAGCCGGACGAGATGACCGAACAGTCCGAAGTGGGCGCCTGAGGCGGTCTCACCCTCGAACCTGAGGTTGCCGACCGTTTGAGGCGATGGCGCGGCCATTTCCTCCCCGGCGACGACCGGCTATTGCTTCGGACGCAACGACCGATTCGTCGGCGCGGGAAGAGGTGCCATGTTCGAGACCTATGCCCATCGGCTCCTGCTCCTGTGGGGATGGCGGCGGCGCCTCGTAACCTTTGCCGCTGGCGCGCTGTCCGCGCTCGCCATGGCGCCGGGGCACGCCGCGCCGATCCTGTTCCTGACACTGCCGGCGCTGGTCGTGCTGATCGACGGCGCCGTCGTCGCCGGACCGCACGGTGTCCGCCGGCTGAGACCGGCGGCCGCCACCGGCTGGTGGTTCGGGTTCGGGTATTTTTTGGCCGGCCTTCACTGGATAGGCGTCGCCTTCCTTGCGGAGGGCCGGACGGAACTCCTTCCGCTGATGCCCCTCGCGGTCGCCGGCCTGGCCGCAGGCCTTGCTCTGTTCACCGCCCTCGGCACTCTCCTTGCTCGTCTGCTGTGGAGCGACGGTCCGACCCGCATCTTCGCACTCGCCCTGGGGCTTGGCGCTTCCGAATGGCTGCGCGGCCACGTGTTGACCGGCTTTCCCTGGAACCTGATCGGGCAGGCGGTGGCATTCACCGACGTCACCGCTCAGGCGGCGAGCGTCGTCGGCGTCTACGGCCTGACCTTTGCCGGTATCGCCGTGTTCGCGGCACCGGCCCTCCTTGCCGATGAAGGAACGCATCGTCCCTGGCTGCGGCGGCTGACCTTCGCCCTGGTGCTGGCGTTCACTGCCGCCGATGTCGGCTGGGGCATCTATCGGCTCTCCGGCGTGGCCCCCGTCGGCGAGGCGGTGATCGCCGACGCCCGCATCCGTATCGTGCAGCCGAATATAGACCAGGCCGCCAAATGGTCGCCCGAGAAAAAGCAGGAAGCGCTCGACAAGCTGGCAACCCTTTCCGACCGCCGGACAGATCCCGAGACGCTGGGCGCCATGTCCTTCTCCGAGATCGTCTGGCCGGAAACGGCGCTGCCCTTCTTCCTGACCGAGGAACCCGAAGCGCTCGCCCGCATCGCCGACCTGTTGTCACCCGGCACGATCCTGCTGACCGGCGCGCCACGGGTCGAACCGGCCGACGATCCGAACACCGGCGGACGGCGCTACTACAACTCGCTGTTCGCCATCGACGACACCGGCGCCATCCGGGCTGCCTACGACAAGGTGCACCTTGTTCCCTTCGGCGAATACATGCCGCTCGGCACGCTGGTGAGCCGGTTGGGCGTCGGCGAACTTTTCCGCGGCATCGGCGGCTTCTCGCCCGGGCCCCGACGCAACCTGATTGCCCTTGCCGGCCATCCGTCCTTTTCTGTGCTGATCTGCTACGAGGCGATCTTTCCAGGTGAGGTCCTGCCGGAAGGTGGACGGCCAGACTATCTGGTCAACATCACCAACGACGGCTGGTTCGGTCGCAGCGTCGGTCCCTACCAGCATCTCGATGCCGCTCGCACGCGAGCGATCGAGGAGGGCTTACCGGTGGTTCGAGCCGCCAACACCGGCATATCGGCTATCATTGATGCTTATGGCAGGACGGTTGCAAGTCTACCGCTGGGCGAGGAAGGCGTGCTCGACGGTTTCGTGCCGTCCGAACGCCCCAATACCTTCTTTCAACGCGGTGAGTCGGCTTTTCTCTTGGCTTTTAGCGTCTCCTTCATCCTGCTGTCACTTGCGGGAAAGGGAAAACGCAGGACCGGGAGTTGACAACTTCTCGTTCAAAGACAACAATCCAAGCGCGCAACGATCCCTTTGTGGTTCGTTTGTCAAGAAATGGGCCGCAAGACAATAAATAAAGACCGCGCCTTGCGAGCCTCATCGATAACCGCGGGCTTAATCCGCAGACGAGACCAATATGGCCAGCAAGAAGTCCCCCAACCCCATCGATATCCATGTCGGTAGTCGCGTCAGACTCCGCCGCATGATGCTCGGCATGAGCCAGGAGAAGCTAGGCGAAGCACTCGGTATCACCTTCCAGCAGATCCAGAAGTACGAGAAGGGCACCAACCGCGTCGGCGCCAGCCGTCTCCAGCACATCGCCACCGTTCTCAAGGTGCCGGTGGCCTTCTTCTTCGAGGATGCGCCCGGCACACCCGACGAGGCGGCCGGATTGGCCGATAGCCCGAGTCATTCCTACGTCGTCGACTTCCTGTCGTCGACCGAAGGCCTGTCGCTCAACAAGTCCTTCGTGCGCATCAAGGATGCCCGCGTTCGTCGGCGCATCGTTGATCTCGTGCAGACGCTGGCTACCGAGGAAGGCGAGGCCTGAACAAAGGCTGCGCAAGACATGGCGGATCGTCCCGACTCCGGTCGGCGCGGTCCGCTTTTCTTTTGCCAAGAGGATGCTGACGACCCCCAATGTCCCTCGCCCGGGAACGGAATTTCCATCCGGCTGCCTTTGGAAGAATGAATTCGCCGCCGCCGTGTCGCGGCGCGCACGGTGCTTTTCAAACGCACGCAAAGCGGTATCCGACGCTTGCGCTTTTTGCGACGGCTTGCGAAAAGGAAACGCCGCGACGGACCCTCCTCCCGCGACAGATCAGTCTTCCGTCGACCGCGTCGACGTTTTCTTTGAGGGGTCAACCCTATGTCTCGCCAGAATTACCTCTTCACTTCCGAGTCTGTCTCGGAGGGCCATCCAGACAAAGTCTGCGACCGCATTTCCGATACCATCGTTGACGCCTTCCTCGCCGCCGAACCGCAGGCGCGCGTGGCTGCCGAGACGCTGGCTACGACCAACCGCGTCGTCATCGCCGGCGAGACACGGGGGCCGAGTTCCGTCGACAATGCCCTGATTGAGCACCTGACGCGCGAAGCCATCCGCGACATCGGCTATGAGCAGGACGGCTTCCACTGGCAGAACGCCAAGATCGAGATCCTGCTGCACGAACAGTCGTCCGACATCGCCCAGGGCGTCGACGCCGCGGGCCAGAAGGATGAAGGTGCCGGCGACCAGGGCATCATGTTCGGTTACGCCTGCCGCGAGACGCCAGAGCTGATGCCGGCGCCGATCTACTATGCCCACAAGATCCTCCGCGACCTCGCCACCGTCCGCAAATCCGGCCAGGAACCGCTGCTCGGCCCCGATGCCAAGAGTCAGGTGACCGTCGCTTATGAGGGTGGCAAGGCGGTGCGAGCGCCGCAGATCGTCCTCTCCACCCAGCATGCCGATGGCCTGTCATCGGCCGATGTACGCCGGATCGTCGAGCCCTACGTCATTGCCGCGCTGCCGGCCGGCTGGGTCGACGACCGCACCATCTGGCACGTCAATCCGACCGGCAAGTTCGTGATCGGCGGCCCGGATGGCGACGCCGGCCTCACCGGTCGCAAGATCATTGTCGATACCTATGGTGGGGCGGCGCCGCACGGCGGTGGCGCCTTCTCCGGCAAGGACCCGACCAAGGTCGACCGCTCGGCGGCCTATGCCGCCCGCTGGCTCGCCAAGAACATCGTGGCCGCCGGCCTCGCCGACCGTGCCACCATCCAGCTCAGCTACGCCATCGGCGTCAGCGATCCGCTGTCGATCTACGTCGATCTGCACGATACCGGCAACGTCGACCCGGCTCGGATCGAGGCGGTGCTCGGCGATCGCGACTTTGTCCGCCTCTCCCCGCGCGGCATCCGCGAGCGGCTCGGCCTCAACAAGCCGATCTACGCCCGCACCTCTGCCTATGGCCACTTCGGCCGGCCGGCCGAGGCCGACGGCGGTTTCTCCTGGGAGGCGCTCGACCTCGTCGACGCCTTGAAGTCGGCCCTCGCCTGAGGCAATGAAATAGGCTAGACAGCGGCCCCGGCAGCTCTACTGCCGGGGCTTTTGTTTGCCCGGACGGCCGAGCCTCCGGACCTTTCACTCGACGGACGACAATGAGCGACGACGATCACAGGCCGGAGCACAGGCCCGGCGAGCCGCGGGAAAACGCCTTTTTTGGCCGCCGCAAGGGCAAGACGTTGAGGAAGGGGCAAGCCGAACGGCTCGAGGCCGACCTGCCCCGGCTGTCGATTGACCTTGCAACTCCGGCTCCCGCCCAGCTCGCCGCGCTGTTTTCTGAATCGCCGGCCGAGATCCGCCTGGAGATCGGCTTCGGCGGCGGCGAGCACCTGGTCCACCGGTCGCTCGAGCGACCGGACGTCGCCTTCATCGGCGTCGAGCCCTTCGTCAACGGCATGACCAAGGCGCTCGGTCGCATCGCCGACGAGGGGATCGGCAACATTCGCCTCAGTGGTGAGGACGGCGTCAGAGTGCTCGACTGGCTACCGGCGGCGTCGCTCGATCGCGTGCTGCTGCTCTATCCCGATCCCTGGCCAAAGAAGCGCCATTGGAAGCGCCGCTTCGTCGGGCCGGATACCGTCGCCCGCTTCGCCCGCGTCCTGAGGGATGGCGGCGAATTCTGGTTCGCCTCCGACATCGACACCTACGTCGACTGGACGCTGCGCCATGTCCGCGCCAACCCGGCCTTCGTCTGGACGGCCTCGGCGCCCGACGATTGGCGACGGCCCTGGGACGGCTGGCCGGGAACACGCTATGAGGCCAAGGCGCGCCGTGAAGGACGCGGATCGGCTTATCTCACGTTCCGCCGCGTCGCGCGTAGCGGTTAGGTTGTTTCGGCCTCAAGCACCGGTGGTGGCGTGGTTTTTCTGCCTCAATCGCCGGCGGGCCTTCGACCCTTGGCTTCGGCGTTTCGCGCCGGCGCCCTTGGCGCGGGAGCCGCTGTCACCGCTTCGGATACTCGCCTTGCCGATCGCATCCGGGCCATTGATTTCCGGGCAAAAGCGGCCTATATGGGACGCATCAGTTCTGATGCGCTTTCATGAAGCGGGTTGGGAGTGGGCCCGAAAGGTCCCGCTCTTTTTTATTGCCTGTGACAACCGAAGCGCCGCGAGGGATATCGCCTGCCAATGACGTCCGAGGACCAGCCCCCCCTTCCGCCACTTGCCGGCCAGAGCGTCGAGACAACGCTCGACGAGCCGCGTCTTGTTACCGAGACGGGTGTCGAAGCGCGGGTTGCCGCCATTATCGAGCCGGCGCTGATCGATCTCGGCTATCGTCTCGTCCGCGTGCGGACGACCGGCCTGAACGGCGTGACGCTGCAGATCTTCGCCGAAAAGCCCGATGGCACCATGAGCGTTGAAGACTGCGAGGCGGCGAGCAACATCGTATCGCCGTTGCTCGACGTCGACGATCCCATCGGCAAAGCCTACACCCTTGAACTATCGTCGCCAGGTATGGACCGCGTTCTGGTGCGGCGTTCGGATTTCATCCGCTGGTCGGGCTTCGAGGCCAAGCTGGAACTCGCGGTGCCGCTGATGGGCCGCAAGCGGTTTCGCGGCTGGCTTACCGGCGTCAAGGACGACAAGGGCAGCATGCACCTCTTGCAGGCGCTCGATGACGGTACCAAGGACATCGAGTTCCCGCTCGACACGATTGCGGAGGCGCGTCTCGTGCTCAACGAAGCGCTGATCCGCGAGGCGCTCAAGGCGGGCAAGAGCTGACAACGGGCGGCCGCGCCGCTCGCAAGGAACCGGGATCATCCCGAAGGACGGAACAGGAACCCCATCGAGGGCAGGAGACGAAGACAATGGCCGTCAGTGCGAACCGTTTGGAACTCTTGCAGATCGCCGATGCGGTGGCTCGCGAGAAGTCGATCGACCGGCAGATCGTCATCGCGGCGATGGAGGACGCCATTCAGAAGGCGGCCCGCTCGCGCTACGGTTCTGAGACCGACGTCCGTGCCGAGATCAATCCGCGCAGCGGCGAGATCAAGCTGCAGCGCCTCTTGCAGGTGGTCGAAGCCGTCGAGAACTTTTCGACCGAGGTCGACCTCGTCGAAGCGCAGCGCCGCAATCCGGCTGCTCTCGTCGGCGACTTCATCTCCGAGCCGTTGCCGCCGATCGATTTCGGCCGCATCGCTGCCCAGTCGGCCAAGCAGGTGATCGTGCAGAAGGTACGCGAGGCCGAACGCGATCGCCAATTCGACGAATTCAAGGATCGCATCAGCGAAGTGGTGAACGGCGTCGTCAAGCGGGTCGAATACGGCAACGTCATCGTCGATCTTGGCCGCGGCGAGGCGATCTGCCGCCGCGACGAATTGATCCCGCGCGAATCCTTCCGCTATGGCGACCGCATCCGCGCCATCATCCACGATGTGCGCCGCGAGCAGCGCGGGCCGCAGGTGTTCCTGTCACGCACTCATCCCCTGTTCATGGCCAAGCTGTTCGCGTCCGAAGTGCCGGAGATCTACGACGGCATCATCGAGGTGAAGTCTGTCGCCCGTGACCCGGGCTCGCGCGCCAAGATCGCCGTCATCTCCAAGGATTCGTCGATCGATCCGGTCGGCGCCTGCGTCGGCATGCGCGGCAGCCGCGTGCAGGCCGTGGTGCAGGAGCTGCAGGGCGAGAAGATCGACATCATCCCCTGGTCGCCCGACCCGGCCACCTTCATCGTCAACGCGCTGCAGCCGGCCGAAGTCGCCAAGGTGGTGCTCGACGAAGATGCCGAGCGCATCGAGGTGGTGGTGCCTGACGACCAGCTGTCGCTGGCCATCGGCCGTCGCGGCCAGAACGTGCGCCTTGCCAGCCAGCTGACCGGCTGGGCGATCGACATTCTGACCGAGGCGGAAGAGAGCGAGCGGCGCCAGAAGGAATTCAACGAGCGCACCGAGCTGTTCATGAACGCGCTCAACGTCGACGAGGTGGTCGGCCAGTTGCTCGCGACCGAGGGCTTCTCGACTGTCGAGGAGCTCACCCTGGTCGAGCACGACGAGATCGCCGCCATCGAGGGCTTCGACGAGGACACCGCCAACGAGATTCAGGCGCGCGCCCAGGACTATCTCGACGCCAAGGAGCGCGAGCTCGACGAGGAGCGGATCAAGCTCGGTGTCGACGACGCCCTGCGCGAGATACCGGGCATTACCACCGCCATGATGGTCGCCCTCGGCAAGGATGGCGTGAAGACGGTCGAAGATCTTGCCGGCTGTGCGACCGACGACCTGGTCGGCTGGACCGAGCGCCGGAACGGCGAAACCGTTCGCAACAAGGGCAACCTCTCCGATCTCGACGTCAGCCGCGCCGATGCCGAGGCGATCGTCATGGCAGCGCGTGTCGCCGCCGGCTGGATCGAAGCGCCGGTCGAAGAGGAGGACGTTGTCGAAGACGTCGCCGACGAAGACGTGGTTGAAGAAGACGCGGCCGAAGAGGCGCGCTGATGACAAAGACGGAGGTCGCGCCAGGGCGACCTCCCAACCGGAACGAGGACGATGGCACCGAGGTCTGAGACGGCGGAACGCAGTTGCATCGTGACGCGCGCCGCGCAGCCGCCCGAGGGCCTCGTCCGCTTCGTCTGCGGGCCGGACGGCGCCGTGGTGCCGGATATTCGTGGCAATTTGCCCGGTCGCGGCGTCTGGGTGACCTGCCGCCGCGACATCGTTACCGAGGCGGTGCGCAAGCGAGCGTTTTCGCGCGGGCTCAAGACAGACGCCAAGGCCGGCGACGATCTGCCGGATCTGGTCGAGGCGTTGCTTCTCAGGGGAGCGCTGTCGGCGCTATCCATGGCGCGCAAGGCTGGCCTCGTCGTCACCGGTTTCGGACAGGTGACCGAGGCGGCCGGCAAGGGCAGCGTGATCGCCGTCCTGCACGCCCGTGAGGCGGCCGACGACGGCCGCCGCAAGATCGGGCAGGCGCTCAAACGGCGCCTTCGCGCCATCGGAGCCGGTGGGGACGCGGACGAAATGCCCGAAAATGCGGCATTAAGGCAACATTCGCCGCGTTCCGGACCAAAGGTCATTGCCGGAATCTTCGCGTCGAGCGAAATGGATTTGGCATTGGGCGGCGCAAATGTGATACATGCTGCTCTGCTCGCCGGTGGGGCGAGCACCAGCTTCCTGAAATGCGCTGCAGCGCTGGCCCGTTACAGGGGCGGAGCGCCGGACACGGACTGGACAGCGGACCTTTCCTAGGTGCGCGAATACGATTGGCCATTGCGCCGCCCGTCCGGGGCGCCGCCGCGGCCCGCGAGGATAGAGCACGGCATGAGCGATACGAAGAACACCGACGACAACAGCACGTCTATGGCGCCCAAGAAGACGCTGACCCTTTCCCGGCGTACCGTCGAGCAGGGAACGGTCAAGCAGAGCTTCAGCCATGGCCGGACGAAGGCCGTCGTGGTGGAGACCAAGAAGTCGCGCAAGCACGGCGAAGGCGGCCCGATCGAGAGCCCCCAGGCGTCGCAGACCGCGCAGCTTCAGAAGTCGATCGCCGAGAGCCTGAAGCCGGCCCGCCGAGAGCCCGCTCCTGCCGCCCCGCGCGAGCAGCGCCGGCCGGCGCCCGGCGGCATGGTGCTGCGCACGCTCAGCCAGGACGAGATCGAGGCCCGCCAGGCCGCGCTCGCCGACGCCATCGCCCGTGAGGCCGAAGCGCGCAAGCGTGCCGAGGAAGAGGCCAAGCGTCGCGCCGAGGAAGACGCCCGTCGCAAGATCGAGGAAGCCGAACAGGCAAAGCGCGAGGCCGAAGAGGCCGCCATCCGCGCCGTCGAGGAAGCTCGTCTCAAGGCCGAGGAAGACGCCCGCATCAAGGCGGCTCCTGCCGAGGCTGCGCCGCAGCAAAAGCCCGCCGAACCGACGGGTGCTGCGAAGGTTGTCACTGCCGAGAAGAAGCCGGTTGTCGCTGGCGCGCCACGTCCGGCCGAGGCGGCCACCCCGCGCGGCAAGGTCGCCGGTGACGACGAGGAAGAAAATCCGCGCGGCAAGCTGCTCGCTGCCAAGAAGGCACGCGTGCCAGTGCCGGCACCGGTCAAGAAGGCCGGCGAGGATGACCGACGCAAGGGCCGTCTGACCATTTCCGCCGCCCTCTCCGGCGACGAGGGCGAGCGCTCCCGCTCCCTCGCGGCGCTGAAGCGCAAGCGTGAAAAAGAGCGGCGCGGCCAGCAGACCGGCCCGCGCGAGAAGGTGCTTCGCGAGGTGGTCCTGCCAGAGGCAATCACCATTCAGGAGCTGGCCAACCGTATGGCCGAACGCGCCGTTGACGTCATCCGCCTGCTGATGAAGCAGGGCCAGATGCTGAAGATCAACGACGTGATCGACGCCGACACCGCCGAATTGATCGCCACCGAGATGGGCCACACGGTGAAGCGCGTCTCCGAATCCGACGTTGAAGAGGGCCTGTTCGATGTGCCTGACGACGCCGTGGATACGCAGCCGCGGCCGCCGGTGGTCACCATCATGGGCCACGTCGACCATGGCAAGACCTCGCTGCTCGACGCACTGCGCCACGCCAATGTGGTGGCCGGCGAAGCGGGTGGCATTACCCAGCACATCGGCGCCTATCAGGTCGAGCAGAACGGCCAGAAGATCACCTTCATCGACACCCCGGGCCACGCCGCCTTCTCGGCGATGCGTGCTCGCGGCGCCAAGGTGACCGACATCGTCATCCTGGTGGTGGCGGCCGACGACGGCGTCATGCCGCAGACGGTCGAAGCGATCAGCCATGCCAAGGCGGCCGGCGTTCCGCTCATCGTCGCCATCAACAAGATCGACAAGCCCGAGGCCAACCCCGAGCGCGTCCGCACCGAACTGCTGCGTTACGAAGTTCAGGTGGAAACGATGGGCGGCGACACGCTCGAGGTGGAGGTGTCGGCCAAGGCCAAGACCAACCTCGACAAGCTGCTTGAAATCATCCTCCTCCAGTCGGAAGTGCTGGAGCTTCGGGCCAATCCCGATCGCGCCGCCGAGGGCATCGTCATCGAGGCCAAGCTCGACAAGGGGCGTGGTCCGGTGGCCACCGTGCTGGTCGACCGCGGCACGCTCAAGGTGGGTGACATCGTGGTGGCCGGTTCCGAGTGGGGCCGTGTGCGCGCGCTCCTCGATGACCGAGGCGCCGTCGTCAACTCCGCCGGCCCGGCCATGCCGGTCGAGGTCCTCGGCTTCCAGGGCACGCCCGACGCCGGCGATCGCGTCGCCGTGGTCGAGAACGAGGCCCGCGCCCGCGAGATCACCGAATACCGCGTCCGTCAGAAGCGCGATAACGTTGCCAAGCGTGCCTCCGGGTCGCGTGGCTCGCTCGAGCAGATGATGACCAAGCTGCAGATCGCCGGCAAGAAAGAGTTCCCGCTGGTCGTCAAGACCGACGTGCAGGGTTCGCTTGAAGCCATCGTTGCCTCGCTCGAAAAGCTCGGCAACGAGGAAGTGGCGGCGCGCGTCATCCATGGCGGCGTCGGTGGCGTTACCGAATCCGACGTCACGCTGGCCTCGGCCTCCGACGCGGCGATCATCGGCTTCAATGTCCGTGCCAACAAGCAGGCGCGCGACGCGGCCGACCGCGACGGCATCGAGATCCGCTACTACAACATCATCTACAACCTCGTCGACGACGTGAAGGCGGCGATGAGCGGCATGCTCACCCCCGAACGACGCGAAACCTTCCTCGGCAACGCCGAGATCCTGGAGGTGTTCAACATCTCCAAGATCGGCAAGGTGGCAGGTTGCCGCGTCTCCGAGGGCATGGTGGAGCGTGGTGCCTCGGTGCGCCTCATCCGCGACAACGTGGTGATCCACGAAGGCAAGCTCGGTACGCTCAAGCGCTTCAAGGACGAAGTCAAGGAAGTCCATGCCGGTCAGGAATGCGGCATGAATTTCGAGGCCTACCAGGACATGCGGGCCGGCGACGTCATCGAATGCTTCCGCGTCGAAGAGATCGCCCGCACGCTGTAATGGCCAGCCCGGCCTCCTTCGGGAGGGCCGGGCGCCCCTTCGACGGTATGCCATGACCGACGCCGCCGAATCCGCCCGTACAGCGCCGCGCCACCTTGTCTTCACGACGACAGTGGCCGACGCGCTGGCGCTCGAGACGATCCTGAAGCCGCCAGATCGCGGCTGGCGATCCGTCCTTGGCTATGCCTTCGCTCTACCGCCACTCATCGTCGTCTCCTGGCTCACGCGGGAGGCTGAATGGCCGGTGTGGTTTGCCGCCTTCGGGCTCGCCGGGGTGGCCGCCTGGCAGTTGGCGCGGCTCGTTCTCAGGGTGGAGCGAGTACGGGCGGCGCGGCACCATCCGGTTGGAGCGGGACAGGTTGAGTTCTCCGGCGATCGCCTCAAGGGCACGATCGGTGGCGTCGTGGTCGATATTCCGGCCGCCCCCGATGTCCGCGTCGAGACGGACGCCGGTCATCTCCATATCGTTGATGACGGTCAGCCGGCGTTGATCCTGCCGCTTTCCGCTTTCGCCGGCAGGGCCGACATGGCCGCCTTCGCCGCCGCGTTCGAGAGTGCCGGCCAGCGCACCCAGAGCATACTCGGCTCGGATTGAAGCAATCCGTAGCTTGAGACTATGTGCTGCGGTTTCAATCCGAAGCATTTCCTTTTCGCTCAGATGGGTCCATCTGGTTGGGGAATGCTCTAACCGAGGTGTTTATCATGGTCCAGCACGACCAACGCCAGGGGCAGCCCCGCGCCCCTTCCCAGCGCCAGCTTCGCGTTGGCGAACTGATTCGTCATTCGCTGGCCGAGATTTTGGCGCGTGGTGAGCTGATGGATGACGAAGTGACGCGGATGATGGTCACTGTACCTGAGGTGCGCGTCAGCCCCGACCTGCGTAACGCCACCGTCTACCTCACGCCGCTCGGCGGCGGTGATCCGAGGCAAGCCGAAAAGGCGATGACCCGCAATGTCCGCTGGCTGCGCGGCCAGGTCGCAAAACGGATCAATCTCAAGTTCGCTCCCGAACTCGTCTTCCGCTACGACGACCGTTTCGACGAGACCGCCCATATCGACTCCCTTCTTCAGTCGCCCGATGTGGCGCGCGATCTCGGCGGGCACAGCGAACCAGACGACAAGAATGAGTGACAGTTTCTGTCAGCAGTGAAGCTGCCAGTTCCTGACCGCAGTCAGACCGACAATCCCCGCCGACGGGCCGCCACCGCGGCCCCGAGGAGGGCATTTCAATGACCGACGACCGCATTACCTTCCACTACGCGCCGCAGACCCGCGCCTTTGGCATCCGCGTCCTGCTGGAGGAGCTCGGCGCACCCTATGACCTCAACGTTCTCGACGTACGAGCCGGCGACCAGCTGAGGCCGGATTATCTGTCGGTCAACCCGATGGGCAAGGTGCCGGCCATCAGCCATCGGGGCACAGTGGTCACCGAGCAGGCGGCCGTCGCGCTCTATCTCGGCGATCTGTTTCCCGAGGCTGGTCTGACGCCGGGCATCAGCGATCCCCGCCGCGGCGCCTATCTGCGCTGGATGGTATTCTATGGGTCCAGCTTTGAACCGGCGTTGGTCGACCACGCGATGAAGCGGCCGCCGCTGCCGCGCAACACCGCTCCTTATGCCGACTATGCGACCGTCGTTGCCGTCGTCAACGAGCAGGTGCGACAGTGCGCGCCCTTCTGGCTCGGAGAGCGCTTCTCGGTCGCCGACGTCATGTGGGGCACGACGAGGCGGCGCTGATCGCCGCGCGCGAGGCTGCCGCCAGCTGATCCTCAGACGAGACGTAAGGCCACCACCCCGGCCACCACAAGAAAGGCGGCGGCAAAACGTCGACCGCCGATCTTCTCGGCGAACACCAGCCGCGACAGCACCAGCGCGAAGACGATCGACGTCTCGCGCAGGGCGGCGATCGGTGCCACCGGCGCCCGTGTCATCGCCCAGAGCGCAACGCCGTAGGAGAGTGTCGTCGCCGCACCGCCGACAAGCCCGAGGCCGAGCGTGCGCGTGCCGAGGCGCAAGCGCCCCCCACCGGCAAATGCCAAGGCTATGGTCAGCAGGCCTGTCAGCACAGCGAGCAGCAGGGCGTAGGCGACGGGCGCACCGGACAGCCGGGCGCCGGAGGCATCAACGAGCGTATAGGCGGCAATGACCACGGCATTGGAAAGGGCGGTGACCGCTCCGGTGATGGCCAGAGGCTGCCGGAAGGCACCGAGGGCAAGTGCCACGACGCCGGCCGAGATCAGGCCGACCGCCATCCACTGCCCACCGGCCAGCGTTTCGCCAAAGGCGGTGGCACCGAATATCGCCACGATGAGCGGCGCCGCGCCACGCATCAGCGGATAGGCAAGGCTCATGTCGGCGATGCGGTAAGCGCGGGCGAGCAGGAGATAGTAGACGCTCTGGAGCAACACCGAGACGCCGAGAAAGGGCCAGCTTTCCGGTGCGGGCAGTGACAGGAATGGCAGGACCACCGCGGCGACGACGCCGGCGCCGATCGCCACCGATACTGTCATGGCAAGCTTGTCGGCGGCTCCCTTGACGAGGACGTTCCAGCCGGCGTGGACGAGAGCAGCCGCGAGAACGGCGGCGAAGACGCCGAAAGACATCTGAACTCCGGAAAGATTCGCCGATGACCGGCGCCCTCACCTTTCCATGCCGGCGTGGCCGCCGCAATCGCCCAGGCCTTGCCATCCGCCGCCCCCCGGTGTAGGAGCGGCGCCTTCCGGACGCATCGTCCGCCGTCTTTCCGTCGCGTCGGGTTCTATCCCCGATCGGCGAACGCAGGATTCAGGCATGGCACGCAAGAAAAAAGGCACGGTCCACGGCTGGGTGGTGCTCGACAAGCCCTATGGCATGACGTCGACGCAGGCGGTTGGCGCCATGAAGCGAATCTTCGGCACCCCCAAGGCGGGGCATGCCGGCACGCTCGATCCGCTTGCCTCGGGCATGCTGCCGATCGCCCTCGGGGAGGCGACCAAGACCGTGCCTTACGTGATGGACGGCGACAAGCTCTACCGCTTCACCGTGCGCTGGGGCGAGGAGACCTCGACCGATGACGCCGAAGGCGAGGTGGTGCGGGCCTCCGACCATCGGCCGCCCGCCGAGGAGATCAACGCCGTGCTCGGCGCGTTTGAGGGTGAAATCCTGCAGACGCCGCCATCCTTCTCGGCGATCAAGGTCGACGGCAACCGTGCCTATGATCTTGCCCGTGCCGGCGAGGTCGTCGAGCTCGAGGCACGGCCGGTGACGGTCCACCGGCTCGAACTGATGGAATGCCCCGATGCGGACACAGCCGTCTTCGAAGCCGAATGCGGCAAGGGCACCTACGTGCGCGCCATCGCTCGCGACATGGGACGCCAGCTCGGCACCGCCGGCCACGTCGTCCAGCTTCGGCGGCTCGTCGTCGGCCCGTTCGGCGAGGGAGACATGGTGAGCCTCGACGCGCTGCAGGCAGCATTGGAAGCAGATGGCGACGCGCTGTCACTCCTGACGCCGATCGAGGCGGCTCTGGCCGAGCTGCCGCAGCTCGACGTCTCTTCCGATCAGGCGGTTCGGCTCAGAAACGGCAACCCGGTTCTGCTGCGCGGCCGCGACGCGCCGGTGGAGGAGGAAGCGGTCGGCGTGTTCGAGCGCGGCCGGTTGATCGCCATCGGCAAGGTGGAGCACGGCGAGCTGAAACCCATCCGGCTCATTCTGCCGGATTGAGCCTTGGTGGTGCTTCTCCGGCTTGCTGATTGCCGCTGGCATTCCACGGTGTTTTCCTGTACAGAAACCGCAACCTGATGACACAGGTTGCATCGACCCGGCTGGACGACATCCCGGCCGGGCCATTTTTGTTATCCAACGACAAGGAGTCCCCGATGTCGATCACTGCCGAGCGCAAGGCCGCTCTCATCAAGGAATACGCTACCCTCGAGGGCGACACCGGTTCGCCGGAAGTCCAGGTGGCGATCCTGTCGGAACGCATCGCCAACCTCACCGAGCACTTCAAGAGCCACGTCAAGGACAACCACTCCCGCCGTGGCCTGCTGAAGCTGGTGAGCCAGCGTCGCCAGCTTCTCGACTATCTGAAGCGCAAGGACGCCGGGCGCTACACCACGCTTATCGGCCGCCTCGGTCTGCGCCGCTAACGGAACCTTCCGGGGGATGGGCGGCTCGCTGCCCTCTCCCTTCCGCCGCTCCGGCCCGCCGGGGCGGCTCCGATTTCCCGCCGCCCTGAGACGAGGGCGGCACGGGGTCCGCCCGTGGAAACGGGCAAGAACGACAGGCGCCGTCGCCCCGCCGGGGCGAGCGCCGATCCGGCGTGTCCCGCACCCTGGGGCAGGATTGCCAGACGCTCGCCCCGCATCCGGGAGGAGCTTCTCGTCGTCTTGCCCGTGGGCCCACGCGCCGGACCAGACAAGAACGGAACAAACGCATGTTCGCTATCCAGAAAGTCGAGATCGACTGGGCCGGCCAGAAGCTGACCCTCGAGACGGGCCGTGTCGCCCGCCAGGCCGATGGCGCGGTTCTCGCGACGCTCGGTGAAACATCGGTCCTCGCCACCGTCGTCTCCGCCAAGCAGCCGAAGCCCGGCCAGGACTTCTTCCCGCTGACTGTCAACTACGAGGAAAAGGCCTTTGCGGCCGGCAAGATCCCCGGTGGCTATTTCAAGCGCGAAGGCCGTCCGGCCGAGCACGAAGTGCTCACCTCGCGCCTGATCGACCGCCCGATCCGCCCGCTGTTCCCCGATGGCTACAAG
>JAGSYU010000197.1 GCA_018262575.1 Pseudomonadota bacterium
CGGTGGTGGCATGAGCAACGTCGACGAACTCTATGACGACGTGCCGAAGCTGCTGTCGACCCGCACCAATCTCTGGAATGGCGGAGACAACGGATCGGGCGACGGCCGGCTGGTGTTTTCCGACAGCGTCGCGACGCCGATCCGCAAGGCCAAGCACGGCGACAGCTCGGGCGTCAGAGGCGCCGCATTCCTGTGGAAAGAGTGAGGTCGCGCGGCAGCCTGCGAGAGACGCGCCAAACCTTCCAAAGGCGCAATGCCGCCGACGATTAACGTCTTGACAACGAATTGAGCCGGTTGAGGAACCGGCCAAACGGAAAATCGGCACCTTGGGAAGGGAGTTCGCGCGTGGCCGTTTCGCTGCAAGATATCGCCAGCATTGCCGGGGTGTCGGTAAAGACCGTCTCCGGCGCGTTGCATGGCGGCTCGGCTCGCATGGCCGAGGAGACACGCGAGCGGATTCGCAAGATCGCCGAAGAGATTGGCTATGTCACCAATTTTGCCGCCCGCAGCATGCGGCAGGGCTGGATGCCGCTGATCGCCATCATCGGCGACGAGTTGCTCACCTCGCCGTTTGCCACCGAGATCATTCGTGGCCTCGACAACTCGGCGCGCAAGGCCGATCTTTCGGTGTTTTTCACAACCATCAGCGGCGACCGCGACATCGCCAAAGTCTATGACGACGTCAGCCGCTTCCGGCCGCGCGCCATCGGCTACGCGGCGATGTACCACAAGGAAGTCGTCCTGCCGCCAGAGATTGCCGACCACATCGGCGTAATGATCAACTGCCGCGACGCCGCCGGACGGGTGACCTCACTGGTGCCCGACGAGGAGGCTGCCGGCCACACCATTACCAGCCATCTCGTCGACGCCGGCCGGCGCAAAATCGCCTTCATCAACCTGCCCGGTCTCCTGGCCGGCGAGTTGCGCGAACGCGGCTTCCGCGCCGCGCTCGGGGAGACCGGTCTCGCGCCGATCGCCGTGCTGCCGGCCGTAAAGCGCGCCGTCTACACCGACCGCGCCCGCAGTCTGGTGTCGCAGCACGTCGCCGATCTGATGGCCGGTCCCGACCGGCCGGACGCCATCCTCTGCGGCAACGATCGTGTTGCCATGGAGGTCTATGCCGCGCTCCGCAAGGTGGGCGCCGGCATTCCCGACGATGTCGCCGTGGCGGGCTTCGACAATCAGATCGATATCGCCACGCGACTCGACCCGCCGCTCACCACCATGGCCCTGCCTCACCGGGCGATGGGCCGGATAGCTGCGGAGATACTTCAGGCGGCCGAGCCGCCGGAGAGGGGGCTGACACTGCTCCCATTCCAGCTTGTGGAGAGGGCTTCTGTCTGAGCTGGAACAGAAAACCGAGGAATGGAGGAGATTTGCACCATGGGTAATCGTTTACTTAAGGCTCTGGCCGCCACCACTGCGCTGATGGCACTCGCTGCCACCGCCGACGCCAAGACCGTCGTGCGGATGATGCACCAGGGCGATCCCGGCTGGGTGGCGCTCTACGGCAAGGTCGCCGAGCGCTTCGAGGTGGCCAATCCAGACGTCGACATCGAGCTGATCTATGCGCCGCACGATGCCTACAACGAGAAGTTCTCATCGGCGGTGATGTCCAAGCAACTGCCGGACATCATGGAACTCGACGCGCCCTTCCTCGCCAATTACGTCTGGTCGGGCTATCTCAAGCCGCTCAAGAGCTACGTCGATCAGGACCTCCTGGACGACATGACGGCATCCAACATCGCCCAGGGCACCTACCCGATCGACAAGGACCTCTACGCCATCGGTCTCACCGACAGTTCGGTGGTCCTCTACGGCAACAAGAAATATCTCGAGAAAATCGGCGCCCGCATTCCGAAGTCGGTGGACGACGCCTGGACGCGTGCCGAGTTCGAAGACTACCTGGGCAAGCTGGCCAAGGTGGACGGCGTCAAGTGGCCGATCGATACCTTCCGCGGCTATGGCATCAAGACCGAGTGGGTCACCTATGCCTACCAGCCGATCCTCAACTCCTTCGGCTGCGACCTGATCGACCGCGAGACCTGGACGGCCGGGGGCGCCCTCGACAGCCAGGCGTGCGTCGATGCGCTGACCATGATGCAGACCTGGGTGAAGAACGGCTGGGTCGTGCCGATGTCGTCGGGTACCAATCAGTTCTACGCCGACGGAGAACCGGCGGCGCTCGCCTGGGGCGGCCATTGGTTCTATGCCGAAGCTGCTGCCAAGATGAAGGATGACGTGGTGGTGATGCCGCTGCCGAAATTCGGCGAGAAGAGCGCCAGCCCCGACGGCACCTGGATCTGGGCGATCACCAGCCAGTCCGAGCACCCCGACATCGCCGGCAAGTTCCTGAGCTTCCTGCTGAAGGACAAGGAGTACCGCGATTTCGCGGTGAGCCAGAGCGCCTATCCGGGCCTCAAGAGCTTCGCCGCCCAGTCGCCGCTCTATGCCGAGGGTGGGCCGATGGCCGTTGCCTTCGAACAGGCGTCGAAAGTGGCCGTGCCGCGCCCGCCGCACCCGGCCTACCCGACCATCACCTCAGCCTTCATGCAGGCCGTCGATCAGATCTTCAACGGCGAGGACGCCCAGAAGGCGCTGACGGCCGCCGCTGAGAAGATCGACGAGGACATCGCCGACAACGACGGCTATCCGCCGTTCGGCGGCAATTGATGTCCGCCGCGCGGACTTCCCGTTTCCCTCCGGAGATGGAAAGCCCGCGGCTGGAACGCCGGGCGCGGTAGTTCGCCCCGGCACGGCCTGCCGGCGCGCGCCTGTCTCCCTCGGGCGCGCGCCACCCTCCTGCCACCCATCGCCCGGCGAGGGACCCATGTCCGTACTCACAATCGTCCCGAAGCGGCGCCGCCGTTCCATCATCGCTCGTGTCGGCTGGCCGCGCTTCCTGCAGGAAATCGGCATGCTGGCGCCAGCGATCGTGCTGATGACCATCTTCCTGATCACGCCCTTCCTGCTGTCGTTCTGGACGGCAATGACCAACCAGCCGCTGGTGCCTCGGCCAACGCCGGTACGATTTGTCGGCTTCAACAATTTCCTGCGCATCCTCAACGACGACCTGTTCTGGACGTCGCTGTGGAACGTCACCCGCTTCACCTTCTGGGTCCTGCCGGTGCAGTGCGGCTTCGCTTTCGTGACGGCGCTGATCCTCAATCAGAAGATGCCGTTCCGAAATCTGTTCCGCGGCATGTTCTTCCTGCCGGCCATCACCTCGATGGTGGTGGTCTGCGTCATCTGGGGCACGCTGTTCCAGTATCCGACCGGCCCGCTCAACCATATCGTGGTGTCGCTGTCGGGCGGCCACATCCAGCCCATCGACTGGCTGGGTGATCCGAACTGGGCGATGGTTTCGATCGTGCTGCTCTCGGCCTGGCAGGCCTACGGCTTCCAGATGATCATCTACCTCGCCGGCATGCAGGGTATCCCCGACGAACTCTATGATGCCGCCCGCATCGACGGTGCCGGTCCCTGGGGGCGCTTCTGGCACGTCACCATGCCGGGTCTGAGGCCGACCCACGTCTTCGTGCTGGTCATCACCACCATCCAGGCCTTCAAGCTCTACACGCAGATCGCCATCCTGACGCAGGGCGGACCGAATTCGTCGACCGAGACCGTCGTCCACTACATGGTGCGCGCCGGCTTCGAGGAGCAGAAGCTCGGCTACGCCTCGGCGGTGTCGGTGATCTTGTTCCTGATCGTCCTGGTCATCGCGCTGGTCCAGCGCAGGCTCATGAGGCGCTTCGATGTCTGATCTCGCCCTTTCGCCCAAGAAGCCGCCGGTGCCGATGAACGGTTACCGCATCGTCCAGTCGATCTCGGTGTTCGTCATCGCGCTGGTGGTCATCTCGCCGCTGTTCATGCTGTTCATCGCCTCGCTGAAGGACGATCGCTTCCAGATCCTCGCCGACATGGGCTCGTTCCGGGCCTTCTGGGTGGACAGCCCGACCTTCAACAATTTCCGCGAGGTCGGCAATTTCGCCGGTGAGCTGGCCTTCGGCCGCTATCTCGGCAACTCGCTGCTGATCCTTGGTTCGACGGTGAGCCTTGGTCTCGTGGTCAACTCGATGGCCGGCTTCATCCTCGCCTGGGGCAGCCTGCCCGGTCGGGCCCTGATCCTGTCGGTGATCATCGCGCTTTACGTGATCCCGCAGGAGAGCATCATCATGCCGCTGTTGATCATCGTGTCGCGCGCCGGTCTCTCCGATACGTTCACCGCCCAGATCCTGCCCTTCGTGGCGAGCCCACTCTATACCTTCCTGTTCTACCAGTTCTTCGCCCAATTGCCGAAAGAGCTCTACGAGGCCGCCTCCATCGACGGCGCCTCGATCTTCCGGACCTGGTGGTCGATCTTCATTCCCTTGAGCCTGCCGGCGCTGGCCACCGTCTCCATCCTGATGGGCATCGAGACCTGGAACCAGTACCTGTGGCCGATCCTGATCACCCAGACCGACTACGCACGGCCGATCTCGGTCGCCATCGCCACCTTCTTCGGCCAAGACAGCATCTTCTGGGACCGGGCCATGGCCGCCTCGGTGCTGATGATGATCCCGATCCTCGTGTTCTATCTCGCCTTCCAGCGCTGGTTCATCAGCTCCTTTGTCGGCTCGGCGGTGAAAGGTTGACCATGTCTCAGGTATTTCCTCCGGCCGACCGGGAAACGGTGTCCTTTGCCGCCGTGCCGGCCGGCGCAACCATCGAGCTTTTTCTGATGGCCAAGGGGCCGAAGCCGGCCGCGGTGATGCTGCATGGCACCGGCGAGACCACCACCGGGCGGACCGAGGCCTTTGAGCGGCGGCGCATCGTCGCTGCCGCCCCGGTCGATCACCTCAGCTACGACACCGAGACCACCCTGCTCTCGGCCGTCTACGCCTACGATCCGGCAACCGTGCTCGACACCGGCATCCGCGTCCTGCATGCCGGACCGGCGCCGACGCCGCCTGAGCTGGCCGGTTACCACTTCCGGCCACCTTTCGGTTGGATGAACGATCCCAACGGGTTCGGCCGCTTCGACGGCCGTGCCCACCTCTGCTACCAGCACTATCCGCACAGCCTTCGCTGGCACGCCATGCACTGGGGTCACGCCGTCTCCGACGACCTGCTGCGCTGGCGCCACCTGCCCGTCTTCCTTGAACCGGGCGAGGCGGTGTTCGCGGCGAACGGTGCCGGCGGCGTGTTCTCTGGCTCGGCGATCGCCATGCCCGGCGAGACCGGCTTCCGCGCTTTCTTCACCGACCATATCGAAGGCCGCCAGCCGGAGATGGAAGTGCAGTGCGCAGTACGCTGCACCGACGGCTTCACGGCCGACGCGCCGCAGGTGGTGCTCGCCGGCCGACCCGACGGACTCGGCCTCGGCGAGGACAACCGCGACCCCTATGTCTTCCGCGGCCCGGATGGACGGCTCAAGATGCTGCTCGGCGGCCGCGACGCCGAAGGCGGCGTCGTCATGCTCAACGAGACCGACGATCCGACCGGCGCCGCCGGCTGGCGCTTTGTCGGCCTGATCCACCGTGAACGCGAATACGGCCGCACGGTCGGCGAATGCCCGTCGATGCTGCCGCTCGACGGCCCGGCGGACGATCCGGATACCCGCTGGCTGCTGATCGTTGGCCTGCTGATGAGCCGCGACCCGGCGACGCGGCGGCGCAACCTGTCGTTCGGCATCGTCGGCCGCTTCGACGGCCGGACCTTCACACCGGACTTTCGGCAGGAACTCGACTTCGGCACCGACGCCTACGGCTTCCAGGCCTTCGTCGACCAGGGTGGCCCGGTCGGCATCGCCTGGCTCGCCAACTGGACGGACATCGCCAAGACCACCGACTGGCCGACCGCCATGACGCTGCCGCGCCGACTGCTGCTCAGGGATGGCGCG
>JAGSYU010000076.1 GCA_018262575.1 Pseudomonadota bacterium
ATAAATGGTGCCTGAGGGCGGAATTGAACCACCGACACTACGATTTTCAGTCGCATGCTCTACCAACTGAGCTACTCAGGCACTGCCGCGTTCCACCGGGCGTTTGGTCGCGTCCCAACGGCGAAGCATCGGCCTTATAGATAGTCCACGCGGACCTGTCCAGTGGGTTTGGCGGGAAAAATAAATTACGCCGGCAAGGCGCTGAAAAGCCAGCTTTTTCAAGGGCGAAGACCGCGGCCGCCGAGCGCTCAGGCGTGGCCGTCTTCGTCGTCGGGCATGGGAAGATCGTCGTCCTCGACGACCGGGATCGAATAGACCCCCTTCAGCCACCTGTTGAGGTCGACGTCCTTGCAGCGCTTGCTGCAGAACGGTTTGAACAGCGGATCGGATGGTGCACCGCAGTTGGGGCATCTGCCCTTCGGCTCGGTCATCAGGCGATCGCTCCGTCGGCCCAGCGCGCCCGCACCGGATAGCGGGCGGCTTCGAGCAGGTTGGCGGTCTCGTGAAGCGGCAGGCCGACCACCGATGAGTAGGACCCCGACACGGCGGCGACAAAGGCGCCGGCGAAGCCCTGGACGGCATAGCCGCCGGCCTTGCCCTGCCATTCGCCGGAGGCGAGATAGTCAGCCATCTCCGAAGCCGACAGGCGCTTGAAGCGGATGCGCGTCTCGACCAGCTTTTCCCTCAGGCCGGACGGCGTAGCGAGTGCGAGACCGGTGAAGACCCGGTGCGTGCGGCCGGACAACAGCGCGATGCAGCCTTCCGCGTCGGCGAAGGTTTCGGCCTTCGGCAGGATGCGGCGGCCGACGGCGACCACCGTGTCGGCGGCCAGCACCAGCACATCGCGGCCCGGATAGTCCTGAAGCGGCACGCGATGCGCGGCGACTTCGGCCTTGGCGCGGGCGAGGCGGCGGGCAAGACGGCGCGGCAATTCGACGCGGCCTGGGGTCTCGTCGACGTCGGCTGGCAACAGCAGATCGGGCGCGATGCCGAGCTGGTTGAGCAGCGCCACGCGGCGCGGGCTCGCAGACGCCAGGACCAGGACAGGACGGTTGGTCATCGGGTTCAACCCTGGCGGCTCGGCGCGGAGACAGCCGTCCGCATCCCGGATCGAACCGGGGCGGCGCACCGCCTCCCTTCGCCGCTCACTTGAAGCGATAGGTGATGCGACCCTTGGTGAGGTCGTAAGGCGTCATCTCGACCAGAACCTTGTCGCCGGCCAGCACGCGGATGCGGTTCTTGCGCATGCGGCCAGCTGTGTGAGCGACGATCTCATGCTCGTTTTCGAGACGAACGCGGAAAGTCGCGTTGGGCAGAAGTTCCGAAACGATGCCTGGAAACTCCAGGACTTCTTCCTTGGCCATGCGGGAATTGATCCATTTACGGGAATTGGTGGCGGATAACTATCCGAAACGCGCCGCAAAATAAACCACCAAGCTGGAAAAACGCCCAGAAAAGCGAGGGGACGACCGCCCGCCGCCACCGGTAGCCAATCGATCAGCCGTTCTCCGCCGCCGCTTCCGTCTCCGTCGCGTCATCGCGCCGCGCGCCGAAGGGCGCCGTCCAGCCCAGTCGCGTCTTGATGCGGGCCATCAGCTGGTCGCGAACGGCGCGGTATTCGTCGAGAATCCGCTCGCGGGAGCCGGACGCCAGCGTCGGATCGGCGGTGGGCCAGTATTCGGCCTCGACGGAATTGTAGCGCGTGTATTCGAGCGCCTTGTGGTGGGCTTCCGGAGCAAGCGACACGATCAGGTCAAAGTTGCTGTCTTCGAGATCTTCAAAGGTCTGGGGGCGGTGGCGGGAGATGTCGAGGCCGATCTCGTCCATCACCGTCACGGCGAACGGATCGAGTTCGCCGCGGCGGGCGCCGGCAGAATCGACGAAGATCTTGCCAGGAAACAGATGACGGGCGATGGCCGCCGCCATTGGCGAGCGCACCGCGTTGAACGAACAGGCGAACAGCACCGCACCGGGCCGCTTCACCTCCTCCTCTGTATCCGCTTCGTCCGTCATGAGCCTCCCATCAGGCCGCCCGCGCCGCGGCGTCCGCTTCAGCCCTTCCAGTGCAGCACGGTAATCAGCGTGAACAGGCGCCGCGCCGTCAGCTTGTCGATGGTGATCTTGTCCGCCAGCTTGTCACGCAGGATCTGGGCGCCTTCGTCGTGCAGCCCGCGCCGCCCCATGTCGATCGCCTCGATCTGGCTCGGCGTCGATACCTTGATCGCTTCGTAATAGCTGTCGCAGACGAGATAGTAGTCGCGGACGATGCGGCGAAACGGCGTCAGCGACAGGATGTGGGTGGTCACCGGCGTGCCATCCGACCGGAAGATCTGCAGCACCAGGCGGTTGGAGACCAGCGACAGACGCAACGCGAACTCGCCGCCCGGCGCGCCCACCGGCTCGAAGGAATTCTGCTCCAGGAGATCGAAGATCGCCACCTGCCGCTCGTGATCGACCTCACGCGAAATCTGGCCGATCGAAGCCTCGTCGAGGGTCACCGATACGAGGCGCCCGGAAATGGTGGCGGTGTCGGTCACGATTGCCCTCCGCAAATGGTCGACGAGGCATAGCACGGTCGTCCCGGCCCACGAAGTCGGCAAAAGTCGACCCGGATAGGAGTTTTACGCATGCCTTGCCATGATGGCCAATTCGCCATCCTGGGCAGAGGCGCTAGCGCTTGACTCCGCTCTTGACCGGCAACACATAGCGGACGCGCGCTGGCCAGCCGGCCCCATCATCCATACGAGTGAGACCATGACGCAAACGGAACACCACAGCTTCGAAGCCGAAGTTTCCCGCCTGCTGCACCTCATGGTGCATTCCGTCTATTCCAACAAGGACATCTTCCTGCGCGAGCTGATCTCGAATGCCGCCGATGCTTGCGAGAAGCTGCGTTACCTGTCGATCGCCGAGCCCACGCTCGTCGGCGAGGACGGATTTGCCATCACGCTTGCCGTCGACACGGAGAAGAAGACGCTGACCGTCGCCGACAATGGTGTCGGCATGAGCCACGACGAGCTGAAGGACAATCTCGGCACCATCGCCCGCTCGGGCACCCGCGCCTTCCTCGACGGCCTTGCCGAGAAGAGCGAGGGACAGGCGCTGATCGGCCAGTTCGGCGTAGGCTTCTACTCGGCCTTCATGGTGGCGAGCCACGTTCGCGTTGTCTCGCGCAAGGCCGGAAGCGATGAGGCCTGGGCCTGGGAATCGGATGGCGCCGGCACCTTCGAACTGACGCCGGTCGACCCTGCCGAGGCGCCGACGCGCGGCACGGTCGTCGAACTGTTCCTCAACGATGATGCGCTGACTTACGCCGAGGAGCACACGCTTGAGCGGATCGTTCACGAGTACTCGGCGCATGTGCCGGTGCCGATCCGGTTCGACAAGGGCGATGAGACGCGCGAGCTGGCAGACGGCTCGGCCCTCTGGGTTAAGCCGAAATCCGCCGTGACGGCCGATGAATACAAGGAATTCTACCATCACGTCGCCGCCGCCTGGGACGAGCCGGCGCTGACGCTGCACTACCGCGCCGAGGGACGGCAGGAATATAACGTGCTGCTGTTCGTGCCGCGCGAGACGCCGTTCGACCTGTTCGATCCCAACCGCAAGGGGCGCGTGAAGCTCTACGTCCGGCGTGTCTTCATCACCGACGAGGCGAACATCCTGCCGGCGTGGCTGCGTTTCGTGCGCGGCGTGATCGACAGCGAGGACCTGCCGCTCAACATGTCGCGCGAGATGCTGCAGAAGAACCCGGTGATCGAGACCATCGCCAAGGGCGTCACCGGCCGGGTGCTGAGCGAACTGTCGAAGCTGGCCGAGACCGACGCCGATCTGTTCCACAAGGTTTGGACGTCGTTCGGCGCGGTGATCAAAGAGGGGCTTTACGAGGCACCCGAGCGCCGCGACGAGCTGTTCAAGGTCGTCCGCTTCAAGACCACGACCTCGGGTGGCGCATGGCGGTCGCTGGCCGACGTCGTCAAGGAGTTCAAGGAGAACCAGACGGCGATCTACTACGCCCTCGGCGAGGACGATAAACACGTTCTGGCGTCGCCGCATCTCGAAGGCTATGCGGCGCGCGGCCTCGAAGTGCTGCTGCTGACCGACCCGGTCGACGCCTTCTGGGTGCGCACCGCTCTCGGCTTCGAGGGCAAGCCCTTCAAGTCGGTGACGCAGGGCGAAGCCGATCTCGATGCCGTCGAGCCACTCGAGGCGGACAAGGACGACAAGCCGGGTGCCGAGGTGGCCGGTCTTATCGCCGCGCTGAAAGAGGCGCTGAAGGACGACATCGCCGACGTACGCCCTTCGGCCCGTCTCGCGACGAGTCCGGTCTGCCTCGTCGCCTCCGACTTCGGCCTCGACCGCATGACCGAGAAGCTGGTCGCCCGTCAGGAAGGCAAGTCCGCTCTCGGCAAGCCGGTGCTGGAGCTCAACGCCGGCCACAGCCTGATCAAGGCGCTGGCGGCAAAAGCCGCAGCCGGCGACATGGCCGCGGTGACGGCGGCGGCATCGCTCCTCTACGGACAGGCGCGCATCCTCGAC
This sequence comes from Pseudomonadota bacterium, assembly GCA_018262575.1. Classification (GTDB taxonomy): domain Bacteria; phylum Pseudomonadota; class Alphaproteobacteria; order Rhizobiales; family Pleomorphomonadaceae; genus Pleomorphomonas. The sequence goes on from JAGSYU010000076.1 coordinate 4,540, forward strand.
GGTGAGGCGCCGAGCGATCCGGCGGCCTTCGCGGCGGCGGTGTCGTCGCTCCTCGAAAAGAGCCTCGCCTGAGATGGCTGATGAGGCGGAAGGTGCATCCTTCCGCCTCACTCGCAGGAAGTGTGACCCTGCTCACTTTTGCACGTCGTTTTTGATTCTCTGCATGTTTGCTCAGAGACGAAGCAGAGAACACACCAGAGAAATACCAATTAAACAACTAAGCGCCCCGCCAATTGCTTGTTCTGAAATCCTTTCTTAACGATCGGAGCATGTAATCCCCATCAACTGGCTTTATTCCGGGGATTTTCATGACTATTTCCCTCAAGACTTCGTTGATGGCAACGATCATCGCACTTTTACTCATGACGTGCGGTCTCGGATGGGTTGCCGTTTCACAGCTATCGGCTGCCAACGAGCGGATCAGTGCATTCGCTGATCACAAACTGCCACTGGTCAGAAGTCTCGGCGAGATCCGCTATGCAACGACACGCCTGCGCGTCCGCTCGGCCCGCCTCGCCCAGATCACCGACGCCGGAGAGCGCCAGAAGGCCAAGGACCTCGCCGACCAGTCGATCAGCGACGTCGACAAGGCAGTGACCGAATATGCCGGGCTCATCGCCAACCTGCCGAAACAGCAGGAGGTATTGGCCGCCGTCAAGGCGAACTGGCCGACCTACGTCGGGATGCACAACGACATCTACCAGAAGATGGTCGACGGCAAAGCCGATGAGGCCTCGATGCTCCTCAACAAGACGTCGCAGCCGCCGTTCAACGCCGTCATCGCCGCACTGCAATCGGGCATCGATCAGGTCAACGCCGACGTCACCGTCGCTCAGGCCGAGGCCGTCTCCGACTACAAGCAGGCTTTCGTCCTCACCATCGGCACGATCGTCGCCGGCATTGTTCTGGCACTCGGCGCGCTCGCCTTCGTCTTCTATGGCGTGGTCCGGCCGCTGCAACGCATCACGGGGGCCATGGGCGGGGTGGCCGGTGGTGATCTCTCCACGCCCATCCCCTACGCGGACGCCAAGAACGAAATCGGCCAGATGGCCTCGACGCTGAAGGTGTTCCGCGACGGCCTGATGGAGACGGAGCAGTTGCGGCTTGCCGGCGCAGAGGCCGAAACGCGCAACAGGGAGCGGCTGGTCGCCGAGCGCGTCGCCATCGCCGACCGCTTCGAGACAGCCATGGGGGCGTTGGCCGAAGGCTTCGTCCATTCGTCGGGCGATGTGGCCGATGCCGCCCGCAACCTCGCCTCAACCGCCGAGGAGACCAGCCGACAGGCGCAGGCCGTGGCCGGCGCTGCCGAGACCGCTTCCGAGAACGTGCAGACGGTGGCCGCCGGCACCGAGGAGCTGTCGGCCTCGGTGCGCGAGATCACCACGCAGGTGACGCGATCCGCCGACATCGCCCGCAGCGCCGCCGGAGAGGCGCAGCGCTCGAGCGAGAACGTCAAGACGCTGTCCGCCTCGGCCCAGAGCATCGGCGAGGTGGTCGAGCTGATCCGGGCGATCGCCGAGCAGACCAACCTTCTGGCACTCAACGCCACCATTGAGGCGGCGCGGGCCGGCGAGATGGGCAGGGGCTTCGCCGTCGTCGCTTCGGAGGTCAAGAACCTTGCCGGCCAGACAGCCAAGGCAACCGAGGAGATCGCCAGCAAGATCCAGGAGATGCAGGCGGCCACGTCCGTCACCGTCGACAGCATCTCGCTGATCGTGGCGACCATCGGCACCATCCAGGAGGTAACGCAGTCGATCGCCGGCGCCGTTGAGGAGCAGGGCGCGGCGACGAGCGAGATCGCCGGCAATACCCACAGGGCGGCGACCGGAGCGAGCGGCGTCACGGAGAATATTTCCGGCGTCGGCACCGCCGCCGAGATGACCGGTTCGGCGGCGACGCAGCTGATGGGCCTCTCCGACGCGCTGCAGAGCCAAGCCTCCAGCCTGAAAGACGAGGTTGCCAGCTTCGTGAAGGGCCTCAGGGCGGCCTGAGGCAGTTCATCGACCCTTCTAGCGGGGCGCGGCTCGGGCTGCGCCCTTTTCTCAAGCATTTCTCGCATATTGGCGCGTTGTCGGTCGCGCCAGCCGGGACTACCCTTCGGCCACGGACGCAAGGTCCGCGGCAGACTGGGAGAGTGCCATGATCAAGAACGTCGGATCGACCGATCGTCTCATCCGGCTCATTGCCGGCGTCATCCTTCTCATCATCGCCGTGCCATCGCTTGCCGGCATGGCCTTCGTCGGCCTCGGCGGCTGGGCATGGCTCGTCGGCCTTATCGGCCTCGGCCTCGTGGCGAGCGGACTCTTGAACTTCTGCCCGGCCTACACGCTCCTTGGCGTCAACACCTGCAAAACCGGCCAGTGACGCCGGTTATTCGAGCCGGATCGACACGCTCCGCGCATGCCCGCCGAGGCCCTCGACTTCGGCGAGCGTGATGGCGGCTGGTCCGATGCGCTGCAGCGCGGCGGGCGGCACGCGCAGGATCGACGTCCGCTTCATGAAGTCGAGCACGCCAAGGCCCGACGAGAATCGGGCCGAGCGAGCGGTTGGCAGAACGTGGTTGGAGCCGCCGACGTAATCGCCAACGGCTTCCGGCGTGTGATGGCCGACGAAGATGGCGCCCGCGTTGCGGATGCGGGTGAGCATGGCCTCGGGGTCGGTGACGGCGAGTTCCAGATGCTCCGGCGCCACACGGTCGCTGAGGGACACGGCCCGGTCGATGCTTTCCACCAGAATGACGGCGCCGTAGTCGCGCCAGGATTCGGCGGCGATGCCGCCGCGCGGCAGCTCGGTGAGCTGTCGTTCCACCGCCTTCTCCACCGCATCGGCCAGCGCCGCGTTGTCGGTGATCAGGATCGACTGAGCCGCCTGATCATGCTCGGCCTGAGCGAGCAGGTCGGCGGCCAGCCACTCGGGATTATTGTCGTGGTCGGCGATGATCAGCACTTCCGACGGGCCGGCGATCATGTCGATGCCGACGATGCCGAACACCCGCCGTTTCGCGGCGGCGACGTAGGCGTTACCGGGACCGACGACCTTGGCGACCGGCCGGATGGACTCGGTGCCATAGGCGAGCGCCGCCACCGCCTGCGCGCCCCCCAAACGGTAGACCTCGTCGACGCCAGCGAGGCGGGCGGCAGCCAGGACCAACGGGTTGATCTCGCCGCCGGGCGTCGGCACCGTCATGACGAGGCGGTCGACACCGGCTACCTTGGCCGGCACGGCGTTCATCAGCACCGATGATGGATAGCTCGCCGTGCCACCCGGCACGTAAAGGCCAACCGCCTCGATCGCCGTCCAGCGCGAGCCCAGCTCGACCCCGATGGCGTCGGTATAGCGATCATCCCCGGGCTTCTGGCGGGCGTGATGGCTTTCGATGCGGTCGCGCGCGAGCCTCAGCGCGCCCATCACGTCCGGCTTCACCACCGCCACGGCGGCGTCGATCTCCGCCTCGGAAATCCGGAGGCCACGCGCGCGCGCATCGAAGCGGTCGAGCTTCTCCGTCCAGTCATGGAGCGCCGCGTCGCCACGCGCCCGTACGTCGGCGATGATACCGGCAACGGTGGCGTCGACATCGGTCGACGCCTCGCGCTTGGTGGTCAGGAAGGCGGAAAAGCGGGCCTCGAAATCGGGCGCGCGGTCGTCGAGGCGGATAGCCACGGGTCTCTCCAGCAAGCGGTCGGATGGATAGGACGGGTCAGTCGAGATCGTGGGCTGGTTGATGCTCGGTCGACCAGGCGGCGCCGAGATCCGTGAGGCTCGCCTCGATGCACTCGACATCGAGCCGCATCGAACCGCCACCGGCGAACTCGAGGAAGATCCGCCCTGACGGGTCGTCGTCCTGTCCCTCGAAGCGGATGGTGAGCAGACTGACGATGGCGTCCGGAAAGTCGCGGCGGATGTGGGTCGACTTGACGGTCTCGACGCGCGCGAAATGCAGCAGGCTGCGTCGGCGCTCCTTGCTCCGACCGCCGGCTTTCTCCCAGGCGTAACGGTTCAGCTCGATGGTGAGTCGATGCTCGGCCGGCCGCCAGACGATGTCGCCAACCTTGCCGACGGCGTCCTGCGCGTGCGCGGCGATCACCTTGAGGTCTTCGGCGTCGAGAGCCGCGAGTTTCAGCATATCCATGGAGGGTGGTCCGCTCCTGTCAGGCCGACGGGAGCCCCATCGGCGTTGCCTTCAGATAGGGCGGATGCGGCGGCGAAGCAAGGCTTTGCCGGCGCGCCTTAGCCGGCAGCGTGCCTAGTGAAGACGAAGCCCGTACCACTACCGGCCAGGCTTCGGGCCACTGACGGCAAGGCCAGCGCTCACGGCGTCAGCTTGTAGACGATCATGCCGCTTGCCGGGGCGAAGCCGTCGTAAAGGTGACGGGCGGGATTGTCCTCGCGGGTGTGCCAGTAGAGCCGGTTCCAGCCCTTCGACCTGGCGAGGATGCGGATGTCTTCGATCAATGCCCGGCCGGCGCCGCGACCGCGACTTTCGGCGTCGACATACAGATCCTCAAGATAACAGTGCGGGGTCAGCGCCCAGCTTCCCTCATGCAGCAGGCAGACCGCAAAGCCGACGACAGCCGCGTCTGCCACGGCGAGGCGGCAAAACACCGGGCTCGCCGGATCGAGGATGCGCGCCCAGGTGTGGGCGGTCACCTCGTCCGGCACCGTGGTGCCAAGGTGGGCAAGATATCCCGACCAGAGGCGGCGCCAGCCCCCCTCGTCGCTCGCTTCGGCTTCGCGGATCACGACATGCATGGCGGTCAGCCGCTGATCCGCTCGATCACGGCGCCGCAGCGGCTGATCTTGTCTTCCAGCCGTTCGAAGCCGCGATCAAGATGGTAGACGCGGTTGATGATCGTCTCGCCCTCGGCAGCGAGGCCGGCGATCACCAGCGACACCGAAGCGCGGAGATCGGTGGCCATCACCGGCGCGCCCTTGAGGCGCTCGACGCCCTCGACGGTGGCGACCTGCCCTTCGAGGCTGATGCGGGCGCCGAAGCGGGCGAGCTCGGCAACGTGCATGAAGCGGTTCTCGAAAATGGTCTCGGTGATGCGGGCGGTGCCGCGCGCCCGCGTCATCAGCGCCATGAACTGCGCCTGCAGATCGGTGGGAAAGCCAGGGAAGGGATCGGTGACGATGTCGGCGGCAACGATCCCGGCCCCGTTACGGCGGACGCGCAGGCCGGTGTTCGTTTCGTCAATGTCGGTGCCGATACGGCGCAACACGTCGATCGGCGCTTCGAGCAGCGAGGCGTCGGCGCCTTCGAGCAGCACGTCGCCGCCGGTCATCGCGACGGCCATGGCGTAGGTGCCGGTCTCGATGCGATCGGCGACGACACGATGGCGAGCGCCGCGCAGGCGATCAACGCCCTCGACGACGATGGTCGACGTACCGGCGCCGGAAATACGAGCGCCCATGGCCGAGAGGCAGCGAGCAAGGTCGACGACCTCCGGCTCGCGGGCAGCATTCTCGATCACCGTTTCGCCCTTGGCGAGCGTCGCCGCCATCAGGATGACGTGGGTGGCGCCGACCGATACCTTGGGGAAGACCACGCGGTTGCCGACGAGGCCGCCGGGCGCCTTGGCCACCACGTAGCCGCCCTCGACGTCGATCTTGGCGCCGAGCCTTTCAAGGCCCATCAGGAACAGGTCGACCGGCCGGGTACCGATGGCGCAGCCGCCGGGCAGCGACACGCGTGCCTGGTGCATGCGGGCCAGCAGCGGACCGATCACCCAGAAGCTCGCCCGCATGGTTGAGACCAGCTCGTAGGGAGCGGTGGTGTCGGTGATCGACCGGGCGGTCAGCGAAACGGTCTGGCCGGTGAGCAGCCCCTCGCCCTGGCGCTTGCCGTTGACGCCATAATCGACGCCATGGTTGACGAGGATGTTGGTGAGCTGGCGCACGTCGGCAAGCCGCGGCACATTTTCGAGCGTCAACGTTTCGTCGGTCAGCAGGCTGGCAATCATCAGTGGCAGCGCCGCGTTCTTGGCGCCGGAAATCGGAATGATGCCGTTGAGCGGGTTGCCGCCGACGATCCTGATCTTGTCCATCTTCACCTCGAGCCGGCATCGCCGGAAAATCTTCGTGTTCGGCCGCGTCAGGCGCGCCGGCTACTCGTCGGCACCGTCCGGCTTGTCGGCGCCGTCCGGCTGGACCGCGGCGAGCCCGGCGCGCCGGTCGGCTTCCCCGGCCCGACGGCCACGTGCCTGCGCCTTGCGCTTCAGGAGGTTATCTCGCAGCGCCTCGGCGAGTCGCCGCTCTCGTTCCGTCCTGGCGTCACGCCCCGCGCCGCCCTTTGCCGTACCATCGTCGCTCGCCATGATGCCGCGCCGTCCTTTTCCGGCCTTCCTTGCGATCCTTTTCTCCACCTTTCAAGGGATTTCGTCGGCGAAGCCGGCTTTTCCCGTGACCTCGACGTTCCGCATGGACCGGCGAACGGATTTTCTGTCGGTCAATTTCCTCCTCTATGGGGTTGCGTAGGGGGCGGAACTATGGCAGGAGAACGCCGTCCACGACAACCGGCTCCGGTCGCGTCACGGACAAGCGATGCTGTGGTAGCTCAGTGGTAGAGCACTCCCTTGGTAAGGGAGAGGTCGAGAGTTCAATCCTCTCTCACAGCACCATTAATCCCAATGAGATAGCCAGCATTTTGTGAAATGCGCCCCTTCCAAAAGGGACTGGCAGGCGTTTGCCCTGCCACCTCACGATTACGGGTCTATCCGCTAGGTTCCGGATGCTCAGATGAGGCGCAAGAACGGCGCTGCCTTCCATGACTGGCCTTATCACGACGACAGCCGTTGGCGCCTATCGCCCCAAGTGGCCCATACCACAAGCGGGCCGGTGGCTAGGCCGACGAACGAGCCGAGGCCATTGACGAACTCCCAAGCGTATTCCATGGAATAGAGGCTCCGGCGGCGATTTGTGTGGCAACCGTTATGGAACCCACAGGTGGTTTCCGATGTTGCCTTTTTTCATCTGTCCTTGAACGGTTGCGCCCATTGATAAGGCAAAGGATCGCGAGTACCTACGGCTCCGTTGCTATATCCCGCGATGGCAAGCATCTCACCAACTGAGAGAAACCGGTGATGTCCGCTCCGGCCGACCCCGATGCCTATTTCAAGCAGCAGGCCGGAGAGTACGCGGCTTCGCTGGTGCAGTCCGGCATGGTGGTCGGTCTTGGTACTGGATCGACGGCGATTTTTGCCATCCGCGAGATCGCTGCCCGACTTCTTGCCGGTGACCTCAAGACCATCGTGGCCATCGCGACATCACGCGCAAGCGAAGCCGCCGCCCGCGCTCTTGGCATCCCCATGCTGACGGACGACATTCCACGCGAGATCGACATCACCATTGATGGTGCCGACGAGGTGGATCCGGCGATGAATCTGATCAAAGGCGGTGGCGGTGCATTGCTACGTGAGAAGATAGTGGCCCAGGCCTGCCGCCGGGAAGTCATTGTCGTGGATGCGGGCAAGCTGTCGCCTCGGCTCGGCACGCACTGGCCTCTGCCGGTGGAGGTGCTTGAGTTCGGGTGGCGGTCGCAGGCACGCTTTCTGGAAAGCCTCGGCGCGGCTGTCACGCCGCGGCTAGGCAAAGGCGGCTTTTTCCGCACCGATCAGGGCAATATTATCCTCGACAGCCAGTTCGGACCGATCAACACCCCCTTGGAGCTTGCCGAGAAGCTTGAAGCTCGTGCCGGGCTCGTCGGGCACGGATTGTTCATCGGCATCGCCTCTGACTTAGTCGTGGCGGGAAACGATGGGATACGCCATCTCCGGCGCGACTTTATCTAGCACGCCGCTGGGCTTCGCAAGTTGATATGCTGATTTTACTTGTAATATTCCTTGGGCGCCGTGATTGATAAGAGAAAAGTCGAGAGTTCACCCCTCTCTGACAGCACCATTATCCCACTGAATAGCTAGCTTTTACGAAAGCACTTCGTCAAAAATGGACTAGCGGGCAACTAGCACACCAACGCAGTGCAGTAACCCGCTGGTGGTGCCCCATGGATCTGCCCAAACTGCTCTATGTCGTATTCTCGCGGCGGGACAGCCCGAGCCTGTGGGGGCGATTCTCCATTCCCGGCCGGGGACAGAAACGCATTGGCCTCAAGACCTCCAACCAGACCGAAGCCGGAAATCTGGTCGGCCTTCGTCGAAGGTTGAAGCCGAAGTTCTTCGAAGAACTAGCACTACATTGGCGGGTTCAGTTGGTCGGTGTCGGTGAGGCCTTTCTGTCAGTGTGGGCACCGCCTCGGTGGGCCGTGCCGCCGAGGAACTCGGCAAGCTCGCCTCGGCGATCGGCAACCCCGGCCTCGGCATGGCGGCCAGCGATCTCGACGTCCGCCAGAGCAGCGGTGCCGTGGATGAAAGCGATCACGCAAGACGACGTGACCGTCCGTTGGAAACGTCCAGTTTCCCTGGGGTATGAAGCGCCTTATGCGACACGGATGTTGGACAGGAAGGCATTAAGTTCGCGTCGTAGGGTATCGGACTGCACAGCGAGATCGTTTGCCGAAGACAGCACCTGCGTCGCAGCACTCGACGACTCCGAGGCCGCTTGCGTGATGCCCACCACATTTTGCGATACCTGATGCGTACCGATTGAAGCCTGACTGACGTTCTGAGCGATTTCACTGGTCGCAGCGCCCTGCTGATCGACGGCTGTCGCGATGGACTTCGCGATCCGGTTCAGGTGTTCGATCACTTCGGTGATATTGACGATCGCCTGGGCTGACGATTGGGTGGACGCCTGGATTTCGCTGATCTGGCTGGAAATCTGGGACGTGGCTCTCGATGTTTGATCGGCAAGCTGCTTCACTTCGGCAGCAACCACTGCGAACCCCTTTCCAGCTTCACCGGCGCGTGCCGCTTCGATGGTGGCATTGAGCGCCAACAAGTTGGTCTGCGAGGCGATGTTGTCGATCAACTCGACCACTTGGCCAATGCGTTTGGCGCTCTCGGCCAGATCGCGCACGCGCGTCGCCGTTTCCTGCGCGTCTTTGGTAGCCTTCATTGCAACGATCGTGCTCTCGTCGGCCTGCCGTTTGATCTCGGAGATCGAAGCGGATAGTTCTTCCGCGGCCGCAGCAACGGTCTCGACGTTGGTCGATGCCTCTTCTGCGGCGCTCGCCACGGTCATTGACTGGTTCGAGACTTCCTCGGTCGCTGCCGACATCGATTGGGCGGCGGCTTGCAACTGAGTCGAGGCTCCGACAACGGTCTGGACGACACCGCCAACCGCCGATTCGAAGGAGTTGGCCATCTCCAGCATTTCGGCACGACGACGGGCCTCGGTTTCGACCTTGGCGCGCTCCTGCTCAGCACGCATGCGATGGTTCTCTTCGAGGTTCTGCTTGAACACATCCAACGTCGCGGCCATCGTGCCGACTTCATCGCCACGGCCGAGGCCCGGGATGGCAATCGCAAGGTCCCCCTCCGAGATTTTCTTCATCGTACTGGTGATAGCAACAATCGGGCGCGAAATGCCCCGACCGATCAGAAACGCCAGCGCGAAGCCGAGTGCCAGACCACCGATGGCGAACGCCCAAAGCGTTGTCTGCGCCGAAGACTGGGTGGCGTCGCTATTGGCGCGAAGGGTCGCCTGGGCTTGCTTGACCGCTGTGAGATAGGCCTGGAATTCTTCGGCAACCTTGGCGACATAGGTTCTCATCGTCTCGGCCTGAGCGGCAACGCTGGCGGACTGGGCAAGGCCATTGTTGAAGCCTTCGACGTAGGCCTTGAGATCGGTACGCACTGCGGCAAGCTTGCCATTGGTCGCTGACGACGCGTCGGACATTGCGTTTGCGAGTATCTTGTCCGCCTCTTCGAAGGCGCTCAGCGCGTTCTTGTCGGCACCCGCTTCGGTGCCGGACGTCGCCTTGGTGGCAAAGATGCGGCCGGTCAGAATGAAGCGTAGAGCCTTTTCCGCTTCCGCCGCCACGGTCGCGTTGTCGGCCTGCGCGACGATCGTCTCAAGGTCAGTCCGGAGCTTGACGCCGATAGGGCCCAGGACTTCATTGTTGATGTGGTTGACTGCGTTGTGTGCTTCGATCAGCTTGACCAGCATGTCGTCATAGGTCTCGAAGTTCGATTGCATTCCCTTGAGGTGCAGGAGCTGCCCCGAATCTTGGGTAGCGGCGAGGCTTGCAGTGAGAGCCTGCCGCATCTCAGCAGACTTTTCCCGGTTGGCTTTTTGTGTGTCGGCAAGCGTGGTGTAGATGACTTCGCGCGCCGTCCTCCGGTATTCGAGAAAGCTCGCCTGGACCGCCGTCGCCTTGTCGACCTCGTCAGCCTGCTGGAACAGCGTTCCTATTACCGCGTTGATGCTGGAGAGGCTTCGAAGTGAGACGCCTGAGATCAGCGTCAAGATCACAAGGGTGGCGGCAAAGCCCAAACCGATACGAGCAGAGATGTTGAGGGCGCGTATGAAGCCTGTTGGCTGCTTCTGCGTTTGCATGTTGATCACGTCCTTGTGTCGAATTCGTCATCAGATAAAATTATGGCGTGCGGGAGATTTGCTGTTCAAAGCAGCATTCAGACAGACAGTTTTCAATTAATTGTTTAATCGTAAGTTAATTTTATATATATCTGAAATTCCGGCTAATTTTGTAGCTTTCACGCTCTTTTTAAAACTTAGTAATATGGAGCGTAAATGATAGGTACGATAAATGATACTTATGTACATGATTATGTAATTTGATAATTTGATTCATTCCAAATCTAATAAATGCGAGTATTTAGAAAATAATTAACATGAGTAATAATTCCGAACTCTTTCGGAAGCCTCACCGTCCCCAGTGATTTTGAAATCCGCGACTTTCTTGTTACTTTTGCCATCAGCATTAAGTGGGATGGCTTCGTTCGTAACGATTTCAGATACGAGAGGCGACGCCCTCGAATAGGGGCGGTCTGAGGTCGCCGGCGCCCCAATCGAAAACGTTTCCGGTCAACGACGGCTCAAGTTTCGTCACAAATCACGAAAGGCCTGCAGCCTGACAAGCTTACGGCGCTCAATAGATGAGGCACTGCGGCTGGGCGGCGCATGGACGGCTAGGACGCACCAAGGCCGCCCCGGCTGTTCGCGGCAGCGATCCTACCTCGGATTAACCAGCCTTGCGCAGCGTCAGATGCGTCGGCGCAAAATGCTGGCCAACGATCTTGGCTTCGGCCATGGCCTTCTGTTCGACGAGTGCCGAAATCACCTTGTTGCGCGCCCGCACAACCGGATCATTGCTGGCGCGGACGGGCTAGGCATTGGTCAGCTTCAGGCTCTTCAGGGGGGTATTTGTCGGGACCTCCATGTGGACAGTTCCCGCCCCATCGACAGCCGTTTTTCAAACTCGCAACCAGACCAACCGGCAAGACAGTCGCCCCTAATTGCCCCCGATGCGGTTTCGTCCATCCGCCTTGTCGCGGTAGAGCGCGGCATCAGCCTCATCCATGGTTGTCTTGAGGTCACCCAAGACCGGTGAGACGCCAATGCTGATGGTGGGGTGGATGACCGCTCCGTCGGCGGTGACCGGCGTCGAGGCAACAGCCAAACGTAATCGCTCGGCAGTGGCGGCGGCGGCTTTCAGGTCGGCGCCCCGAAGCAGGACAACGAACTCGTCGCCACCTGTGCGATAGACCTCGTCGGCGGGGCCGAGACTGGCAGTCATGGTCTTCGCCAGCGCCCTCAGCACCGCGTCACCGACACTATGGCCATGGCAGTCATTTATCGCCTTGAACCGGTCGATGTCGATTGCCAACAGGCAGGCGGCTCGCTCGCTACGCCCGGAGCGCAGATCGAGCTCGGCGAAGTCTTCGATCAGCACACGGCGGTTGGCGAGGTTGGTGAGGCTGTCCCTGTAGGCGAGGTCGGCGAGCGCTTCCTCCGATATATGGACGCGCTCGATCATCTTGTTGAATTCGACCGCCACGCGCCGGAGCTCGGAGGGAATCTCGACCTCAATTCGATGATCGCGGTCACCGCCCGCAAAGCGGGTAGCACCGGCGACCAACCGGTCAACACTGTTGCTGATGGTGTGACCGATGATCCGCACACTAGCCGCGATCGCAAGAAGCGACATAACGCCGGCCGCAATGGCGAACCATTCCACCCATCTGTAGCACAAAGTGGCCTCACGATAGTCGCCCTCGATGACCTGCGTCAGGTTGTCGCCTATCGCTCTCAGGTTTTGGATAGCTTCCACCGTCGATACGTGGAAGCTCCGAACAAGGGCAGCTTCTTCCTGGCGAGACAACCGGTCGGGGGCAACAAGAAAGGTGTCTACCATGCTGGACGAAGCTCTCCACCTCTCCCATGCCGTCCGCACGCGCTTGGGCGTGGCGGGATCATCTGCGACTGCCATCATAAGGCTCGAGAAGTCCGTCTCGATTTGCTCCCTGAGCCGGTTGTAGGCTTCGTTGTCGAAGACGCCTCCATTTGATGCGAACTCGTCGAAGGGGATGAGACTGTCCCAGATCATCAGACGGATGTGTTGAGCGCGGGCCACCTGGTCGCGCTGGCGCTGCGCAACGTCGTGAAACGGGGCGATTACGCAGACGTCAAGGACGACGTAGCCGACTCCGGCCGAAACCGCGAGCGGAAGAATAGATAGCGCCATGCTGAGCGTGATCCAAAAGCGCAGCGATTTGGACTTAAGGGCTTCAATCAACGAACGAATCCTACGGTGGCTGCCGATGAGAAAAGCGCAGCATTTGGGACTGTCACGTGGATGGTGCCCAAAGGCAGAGAAGCCACGAGCTCAACGCACAAGCAAATAGGCTTACAATCTTAAGAACATATTGGCATTTATGATA
>JAGSYU010000077.1 GCA_018262575.1 Pseudomonadota bacterium
TGTCGCGCCGGAGGAGGCGCAGGTCAAAGGGATGGGGCGCCGATTTTCCGGGGCGTCCGAACGATGTGTCATTTGGAGTTGCGTCGAAGGCTTGAGCCACCCGTGGCTTTGGAGGCTGCCCTGACGGAGACGGAAGGCGGAACGGTAGTTCGTTCCCTTTCCCCCGGCATGTCATGCGGCTGAATGGGGACAGTCGGCGTTCGGGGCAGAGGAGGCCCGCCGACCAGTTCGATCGCCAACAGCGGGTGGGTGAGGGAGGAGAGTGGAATGTTCATCGGAGTCGACTGCGGAACGCAGGGGACCAAGGCGCTCGTCATCGATCGTGACGGGCGAGTGCACGGCCGCGGTCACGCCGCCCACACTCTGATCGAGCGCGACAGCGGCGCCCGCGAGCAGCACCCGTCGATCTGGGTGGATGCCATGGTAACCGCCGTGCGCATGGCGCTCCGCGAGGCGGCCGTACCTGCCGAGGCGATCCGTTGCCTGGGCATCTCCGGCCAGCAGCACGGCCTTGTCGTCCTCGATGACGCAGGCGCGGTGATCCGCCCGGCCAAGCTGTGGAACGACACCGAGACAGCCCCCGACAACGACCGGATCGTCGCTGCCTTCGGCGGACCAGCGGCCTGGTTCGAGAAGGTCGGCATCATCCCGCTCACCGGCTATACCATCTCCAAGCTCGCCTTCCTGGCCGATCGCGAGCCTGCCAATTTCGCCCGCATCGCCCATATCCTGCTGCCGCATGACTATCTGAACCACTGGCTCACCGGCCGCTTCGTGGCCGAATACGGCGATGCGTCGGGAACGGGGTTCTTCGACGTCCGCAAGCGGGCCTGGGCGCCCGACGTGCTGTCGCTGATCGACGGCGGCAGCGGCCGCCTTGCCGCAGCATTGCCGGACCTCGTCGCGCCCGACGCTGTCATCGGCTCCCTGACGGCCGCGGCGGCCGCGGCGCTCGGCCTTTCCACCGCCTGTCAGGTGGCGGCCGGCGGCGGCGACAACATGATGGGCGCCATCGGCACCGGCAACGTGCGTGAGGGCGTAGTCACCATGAGTTTGGGCACCTCGGCGACGGTGTTCTCCTATTCCGACACGCCGGTGCTCGATCCCGGCGGTGCCGTAGCCCCCTTCTGTTCGTCGACCGGCGGCTGGCTGCCGCTCGTCTGTACCATGAACGCGACCAACGTCACCTCCGGCGGCGCTCACCTGTTCGGCCGCGATATCGCCTTCGTTTCCGAGGCGTTGGAGGCGACCGCGCCGGGCGCCGGCGGCATCACCATGCTGCCGTTCCTGAACGGCGAGCGCACCCCCGATCTGCCGACCGCCCGCGGGTCCATCCTTGGCCTATCGGCCGTCAACATGACGCCGGATAACCTGATGCGGGCCATGGTCGAGGGCGTGACCTTCGGCGTGCTCGCCGGTCTTCATCGCATCCGCGGCGACAAGGCGCCCGAGCGGGTGTTCATGATCGGCGGCGGCGCCCGCAGCAAGTCCTGGCGGCAGATGGTCGCCGACATGACCGGCGCCGAGATCGTGGTGCCAGCAGGCGATGAGGCCGGCTGTCTCGGTGCGGCGATCCAGGCCATCTGGGCCCATGGCCGCGCGACCGGGGCGGGCGAAGACATCGCCGCCATTGCCGACCGTTGCGTCACGCTCGACACCGACAAGACGACGATACCGGCCGTCAGCCGCAAGTCCGCCTATGACGACGCTTTCAGGCTCTACCGGGCCCGGCTCGCCCAGGTCCACGGCGTGAATTGACGAAAGCGCCAAGTCGATCCCGCATTTCGCTACCCGGCCGATCAAGGATCCGTTCGATGCAGAAAAATCTTCTTGAAGTCAGAAACATAAGCAAATCGTTTCCGGGTGTGAAAGCGCTCGAGGACGTTTGCTTTTCTGTGAAGGAAGGTTCGGTTCATGTGCTGTGTGGCGAAAATGGCGCCGGCAAATCGACCCTGATGAAAATCATCAACGGCATCTATCAGCCCGATGGCGGTGAGACGCTGATCCGCGGCGAGAAGGTCGAAATCAACTCTCCGATCAGGGCCGGTGAGCTTGGCATTTCGATGATCTTTCAGGAGCTGAACTACACGCCTGAAATGACCATTGAAGAAAGCCTGTTTGCCGGACGCTGGCCGACGAGAAAGTTTGGGCGGGTCGATTGGAAGACCATCCGGGAAAAGACCATCAAGCTGCTGCGCCAGGAAAACCTTCCCTACGATCCGGAAACCAAGCTGAAGGACCTGTCGATCTCCAATCTTCAGATGCTGGAAATCCTGAAGGCGATTTCACGCGAAGCCGACATCATCATCATGGATGAGCCGACCTCGTCGATCACCAACAAGGAGATCGAAATTCTTTTTGAGAAGATCGCCGATCTGCGCGCTCGCGGGAAGGCCATCGTCTACATCTCCCACAAGATGGACGAGATCTTCCGGATCGCCGACGAAATCTCGATTCTGCGCGACGGCAAGGTCATCGAGACCCGGCCGAAGGATCAATTCAACATTGACTCGGTTATTGCCCTCATGGTCGGCCGGGCGCTCGGGCAGGGATATCCCAAGGAAGAGGTGCCGCGCGGCAACGTCGTTCTGGAGGTGGAGCACTTCAGCGGGCCAACCGGCTTTGCCGATATCTCCTTCAACGTCAAAAAGGGCGAAATCGTCGGCTTCGCCGGTCTCGTCGGCGCCGGGCGCACGGAACTGGTCAGGGCGCTGTTTGGCCTCGACGAACACTCCCGGGGAACCGTGAAGGTTCACGGAAACCCCGTGAATATCCGGAACGTTCAAGACAGCATCAAGAACGGCATCGTCATGCTGTCCGAGGATCGGAGGCGCTACGGCATTGTTCCCGTCCGAGACGTCAAGGAAAATGTCACCCTGGCGTCGATGGGGCAGTTCTTTCAGAAAGGGCACCTTCAATCGGCCAAGGAGAGAAGCCGGGTTGAAGAGATCTGCAAGAAGATCAACGTCAAAATGGCATCCATCGATGTGCAGGTCAGCACGTTGAGCGGTGGAAACCAGCAAAAAATCGTTCTGTCGAAATGGATGCTCCAGGATCCGGACATTCTCATCCTGGATGAGCCCACCCGTGGCATCGACGTGGGTGCGAAGGTTGAGATCTACAAGCTGATGACCAACCTGGTGAAAGAGGGAAAGTCGATCATCATGGTGTCTTCGGAGCTTCCCGAGCTGATCGGCATGTGTGACCGCATGTACGTCATGGCTGAGGGCCGGATAACCGGCGAACTCGAAAGGGCCGCGTTTTCTCAAGAGACAATCATGCGCTACGCGATGAACATGACCAGGAAAGCGGTCTGAAACACAAGTGGAATGGCGAGATGCAAAGGGGAGGAAAATGAGCAACCTGATCACCAGGGAGAAGTGGCAGACAATCAAGTCGCGGTATTCCATTTACTTGGTCCTTATCGCGATGATCATCGTCTGTAATTCTCTGAACGAGAATTTCCTATCCCCGCGAAACATCTCGAACATTTCGGCCCAGATTTCAGTCACGACAATCCTGGCCTTTGGCGAAACGATCCTCATCATCTGTGGCCTGCTCGACCTTTCCTGTGGTTCGGTTCTGGCGCTGGCGGGGGTGCTGTCGGTCTACGCCTTCAAGGAGACGGGGTCGCTGACCGTTGCCTTTGCAGTCGGCTTGCTGGTTGGCGTGCTCTGCAACTTCATCAACGGTCTTCTCGTTCGACGCTTCAATATTCCCGCGTTTATCGCCACCTTGGCTATGATGACGGTGGCCAGAGGTTGCGCTCTTCTCTTCACCAAGGGCCAGAACATCTACCAGATCGGTGATTATGTCTGGTTCGGGCAGGGGAAAATCGGCTTCATTCCCCTCCCGGTGTTCTTCATGATCATCGTAGGCATCCTGACCTGGTATATTCTTGGGCATACCAGCTTCGGTCGCTCGCTTTACGCGGTGGGCGGCAACGAAGAGGCCGCTCGCGCCTCGGGCATCAACGTCGGCCGGATCAAGATTGGCGCCTACCTGATCAACGGTGCCTTTGTCGGCCTCGCCGGCATCCTGCTGATGGCCCGCACCAATGTCGGCGCCCCCAATTCGGGGCAGGGCTATGAGTTCGAAGCGCTGACGGCGGCGATCATCGGCGGAACGAGCTTTTCCGGCGGCCTTGGAACGGCCGGTGGAACGCTGGCCGGTGCGTTCATCGTCGGCTTCCTCAACAACATCATGAACCTGACGGGTGTCGACTCGTATCTTCAGCAGGTCATCAAGGGCGCCATTATCGCTTTGGCCGTTGGCTACGATATGTGGGCCAAAGTCAATCGCACCAGGAAGTCGCTGAGTGCGGTCAGAAGTCCGGATGAGCGAAAGGAGGCGAAAGGGTAGTACGTTCGCTTTGGAGGAGTAATGGGGCTCATATCTGTCGATAAGTGTCCCTTTAGGTAGGAAAATCTTGGAGGAGAACCAAATGAAGACGCTTATGAAGACGTTCCGCACCGTGACTGCTGTCGCGGCCCTGTGTCTGGCAACGGCGACGGCCGTTCAGGCCCAGGACTACAAGGTGGCGTTCATTGCCCGCGCTCAGGCCGACTCCTTTGCTGCCTGGCTCGCCAACGGCATCATGGAAGAAGCCAAGAAGTATCCGGACATCAAGGTCGATGTGATGGACGCTCAGGCCGATGACGCCAAGGAGAACGCGTTCATCGAAAACTCCGTCGCCAACAAGTATGACCTGATCATCGTTCAGCCGAACAATGGCGAAGCTCAGCGCCCCTATGTCGAGCAGGCCGTCAAGGATGGCGTCAAGGTCATCACGACGAACGCCCGCATCAAGGACATCCCCGGCTCGTCGTCTGTCGACGCCGATCCGTATGAGCAGGCCGCTGTGAATGCCCGTCTGGCTCTCACCCAGATCCCGCAGGACGCCAACGTCGTCGTGCTGAACGGTCCCTCGGGCAACATGCACGCCGATATGCGCCGTGACGCGTGGCAGAAGGAATTCTTCGACAAGCGTTCGGACGTGAAGATCGTCGGCGAGCAGATCGCGCATTGGAACAAAGAAGAAGCCATGCGCTACATGGAAGACTGGGTCCAGGCGAACGAGAAGATCGACGCCATCGTCTCCATGAATGACAACATGGCGGCCGGTGCGCTGGAAGTCATCAAGGACGATCCGAAGTTCGACAAGATCCTTGCCTACGGCGTCGATGGCACTGCCGAGGCGATGCTGCTGATCCAGTCCGGCCGGATGACCTCGACGGCGCTGCAGAACGCCTATGACCTGGCTGAAAAGAACATGAGCGTCGCTCATGACCTGCTGACCGGCAAGATCACCCAGATCGACACCGACATCGACTGCCCGCTGGTGACCAAGGACAACGTTGCCAAGTTTATCGAGATCCACAAGAAGTCGGGCGCCATCAAGTAATTGGTGGAGTAACCGATCAACTTCGGGGGATGGGATGTTGTCCCACCCCTTTTTCTATCAAGTGAACCGTCTTTGTCTGGCGTGTGACGGCAGACGGCGTCGCGGGCTATTCGGCCGTGCGGGGACCGAAAAGCCGGTGGAACTCGCTCTGGCCGGCCGGCGTGAACGCGACGACGCGCGTGGCTCGGTCGACGCGCGCCCAGTCGCGCTCGACGAGCCGCGTCAGAAAAGCCCGGCCGAGGCTCCCCGCCAGATGCGAGCGCCGCTCGCTCCAGTCGAGACATTCCCGGCACAGCGCCGCGCGTCCGGACGCAAGGCTTTCGACGTCGATGCCGAAGTCGATTGCGAAATCGCGGCCTTTATCGGTGAGGCACAGCTCGTTCTCGTCAACGCCGAGACGGCCTTGCGCCAGAAGGCTATCGAACATCCGGACGCCCATTTCCCCGGCCAGGTGGTTGTAGCAGACGCGGGCCTGCCGCAGCGCCTCGTCCTTCGGTCCCTGGCGGCTACGCAAGTGTCCGGCGTCGGCGGCGAGCCCCATCAGGACCTCCAGCAGGCCCGCCACGTCGGCCGAGGCGAGGGAGAAATACTTGTGGCGCCCCTGTTTGCGCAGGCGAACCAGCCCGCCATCATGCAAGCGGGCGAGATGGGAGCTGGCGGTCTGACCTGTGACCCCGGCTTCGGCGGCCAGCTCCATTGCCGTGAGCGCCCTGTCGCTCATCAGGGCGACCAGCATGTTGGCACGAGCGGGATCGCCGATCAGGGCGGCGATGCGGGCGATATCGGGGCCTTCTCTCATACTTCGATGGTAACCGAAGCATGGGTGACTGGAAATCCCTTACCTTGGGACCGAACCCAAGGGAGACCTCACCATGCTGACCTGTGTCATCCGCTATCGCATCGATCCGACAAAGAAGGAGCAGTTCATTGACTATGCTCGCGCCTGGGGCGAGGCGATCCCGCGCTGCGGCGCTGATCTGATCGGCTATTTCGCGCCGCACGAAGGATCCAGCACGCTGGCCTACGGCATCTACAACGTCGCCAGCCTTGCCGATTACGAGGCCTATCGTGTCCGGCTGGCCGACGACCCCCTCGGCCGCCAGAATTACGAGTTTGCTCAGCGCGAGCGCTTCCTGCTACGCGAGGACCGGACGTTCCTCAAGCTCGTCTCCGCCCCGCATGGGAGGGCGGCATGATCGCCGTCATTTTCGAGGTCGAGCCGGCCGAAGGACAGGAGGGCGCCTATCTCGACGTTGCCGCCGATCTGCGCCCACGTCTTGAGGAGGTCGACGGCTTCGTCTCCGTCGAACGGTTCAGGAGCATCGCCAATCCGGGCAAGATCCTTTCGCTGTCCTTCTTCGACAGCGAAGCGGCGGTGGCCGATTGGCGCAATCGCCATGAGCATCGCCGCGCGCAGGCCATGGGTCGCGGCGGTGTCTTTGCCCGATACCGCCTGCGCATCGCCCACGTCGTGCGCGATTATGGCCTGTCTGAACGCGTGGAGGCGCCTGAAGACAGCAAGAAAATCTTCGCGGAGTAAATGCGGGCTAGGAAACCTTTCCGCGCTCTGCCAGGAAGTCGAGCAATGCCCGCACCCGTGAGGGAAGGGGGCCGCCCTGGCCGATATGGATGGCGTGGAAGGCTTCGCGATCGCCGGGGTTCAGCTCCTCGAGCACGGGCACAAGGCGGCCGGCGGCGATGTCTTCGCGAACGGTGAAACTGGCGAGGCGCGCCAGCCCGACGCCGCCGAGGGCCAGCCGCCGCAAGGCTTCACCATCGCTTGCCGTCACGCGCCCGATGGTGGGAACGACCACCGTTTCGCCATTCGTCTTCAAGGGCCAGCCATCGACCGTGCGGACATAGCCGAAGCCGAGGCGAGTGTGACGATCGAGGTCATCCACCGTCTTTGGTACGCCGTAGCGAGCAAGATAGGCAGGCGCCCCCACCACGACCATCGCGCTGTCGCCGAGCTTGCGGGCGACCAGGCTGGAACTCTTGAGCGGCCCGGCGCGAACCGCCACATCGGTGCGGTCCGCCAGCAGGTCGACGACCATATCGGTCTGAATCAGATCGAGTGTCACCCTGGGATGGCGGTCGAGAAAGTCCGGCAGGATTGGCGCCAGGACATGGGTCGCATAAGACGCGCTCGTGTTGAGCCGGATGCGGCCCACCGGCTGCTCGCCAGCATTGGCGGCGCGCTCGGCGTCCTCAATGTCGGCAAGGATGCGCGTCACCCGTTCGTAGAAGGCGCAGCCCTCCGGCGTCAGTTGGAAGGCGCGGGTCGAGCGGTTGATGAGACGTGTCCCGAGACGCGCTTCCAGCCGGGCCACCAGTTTGCTGATGGCCGACGGTGTCATGCGGCAGGCGCGCGCGGCGGCGGAGAAACCACCGTACTCGACGACGCTGACGAAGACCTCCATTTCGCCGGAGCGGTTGATTTCGGAGCGCGCCATTGGTCTTTCAATTCACAAATGATGTTCCATTCCGCAGACTATATCACTCATTATGCCGCGTCTATCTTCTGTCCCGGACATCAACCTTGCAGGACAGATCATGCCTTTGGCTCTTTACGCCCTGACCGCCGGCGCCTTTGGCATCGGCGTCACCGAATTCGTCATCATGGGATTGCTGCTGGAGGTCGGCGCCGATTTCGGCGTGTCGATCGCCGCGGCGGGACTGCTGATTTCCGGCTACGCCCTTGGCGTGGTCGTTGGAGCGCCGGTACTGACGGTGCTGAGTGCCCGCTGGCCGCGCAAGACGGTGCTGCTCGCCCTGATGGCCATCTTCGTCGCCGGCAATGCCGCCTGTGCGCTGGCGCCGAGCTATGGCTTCCTGATGGCCGCGCGGGTGCTGACGGCGCTGGCGCACGGCACGTTCTTTGGTGTCGGATCGGTCGTGGCGACCGGACTCGTTTCCGAGGATCGCAAGGCATCGGCCATCGCCGTGATGTTCACCGGACTGACCGTTGCGACCATCCTCGGAGTGCCGCTTGGCACATGGATCGGCCAGCATTTCGGCTGGCGGACGACCTTCGTGGCCGTCACGCTGGTAGGACTCGTCGCCTTTGCGGTCATCACCATCTTCGTGCCGAGGGATGACCGACCGTCCGACGCGGGCGACTGGCGAGCCGACCTTGCCGCCATCCTCCGCGCGCCCGTGCTGTTCGGCCTCGTCACGACGGTGCTCGGCTATGCCGGCGTCTTTGCCGTCTTCACCTACATCGCGCCGATGCTGACCCGCGTCAGCGGGTTCAGTGAAGCGGCGGTGTCGCCCATCCTGCTGGTGTTCGGCGGCGGCCTCGTCGTCGGCAATCTCGTCGGCGGCAGGCTCGCCGATCGCGGCCTTCTCATCACCGTGTATGCGACGCTGGCCATGCTGGCGCTGGTGCTGGTGGCGATGACGCCGGGACTTCGCTCGCCTGTTGCGGCGGTCCTGCTCACCGGACTGCTCGGCGCAGCCGGTTTTGCCACCGTGGCGCCGCTTCAGATGTGGGTGCTGTCCAAGGCCGAAGGCGCCGGCCAGAGTCTGGCCTCATCGCTCAATATCGCCGCCTTCAATCTCGGCAATGCCATCGGCGCCTGGGCCGGTGGCGTGGTGATCGATCACGGTCCCGGCCTCGCCTTCGTGCCCCTGGTGGCGGCCCTGTTTCCCGTAGCGGCGATCGTCGTCGCTCTCCTCGCCACGACGGTCAGTCGTCAACCGGCCCGGATTTGTCCGTCGGTCTAGGCACCCTCCGTCACGATCACTCCTCTGAAAGGACCATGTCATGGACTACCGCTTTCTCGGACGCTCTGGTCTCAAGGTTTCCGCTCTGAGTTTTGGCGCCGGCACCTTCGGCGGCTCAGGGCCGTTGTTCGGCGCCTGGGGCACCACGGATGTCGAAGAGGCGCGCCGCCTCGTCGACATCTGCCTGGAGGCCGGCGTCAACCTGTTCGATACCGCCGATGTCTATTCGTCCGGCGCATCCGAAGCGGTGCTTGGGGCGGCCCTCAAGGGGCGGCGAGACAGCGTGCTCATCTCGACCAAGACCAGCCTGCCGATGGGCGACGGGCCGAACGATGCGGGGTCGTCGCGTTTTCGCCTGATCCGCGCCGTCGAGGACGCGCTGAAGCGGCTCGACACCGACTACATCGACCTCCTGCAATTGCACGCCTTCGACGCAGCGACACCGGTCGAGGAGGTACTCTCCACGCTCGACGCGCTCGTGCGGGATGGCAAGGTTCGCTATGTCGGCGTGTCGAACTTTTCCGGCTGGCAGATCATGAAGGCGCTGGCCGTTGCCGACCGCCATGGTTGGCCGCGCTATGTTGCCAATCAGGTCTACTATTCGCTGATTGGCCGCGACTACGAATGGGATCTGATGCCGCTTGGTGCCGATCAGGGGCTCGGCGCGCTGGTGTGGAGCCCGCTCGGCTGGGGCCGGCTTACCGGCAAGATCCGGCGAGGCGCGCCGCTGCCTGAGAGAAGTCGCCTGCACGACACGGCGAGCTACGGTCCGCCGGTGGAGGACGAGCATCTTTATCGCGTCGTCGATGCACTGGAGGCGGTCGCCACGCAAACCGGCAAGACGGTGCCGCAAGTGGCGCTCAACTGGCTGGTCCAGCGCCCGACGGTGTCCTCCGTCATCATCGGCGCGCGCAATGAAGAACAACTGCTCCAAAACCTCGGCGCAATCGGCTGGACGCTGTCCCCCGAGCAGATCGCCAGGCTGGATGAAGCCAGCGCCGTCACCGCGCCCTATCCGCACTTTCCTTACCGCCGCCAAGAAGGATTTGCTCGCCTCAACCCTTCGCTTGCCGGGTAAAAGGTAGGGGCGATGCATTGGCATGGAAGCGACTGTGTTATGCTTGTGACGGCAAAGGCTGTATCTTGGGTGGTGATCTGAGACCAATGATCGCTCTCTGAAACAACTGGTCGGCTCCAGACGCAATGCGGGGGATCACGATGATTGTTCAGGCTTGCATCAACGGTGCGCGTCTTTTCGACTATCACCCGGCATTGCCGCTGACGGCCGAGGCGATGGCGCGCGACAGCGCCGCCTGCGTTGCCGCCGGAGCGGCTGAGGTACACCTTCATGCACGCGGCAAGGACGGTCGCGAGAGCCTTGCGGCCGTCGATGAAGCGATCCGGTTCGTCCGGCGCGCCTGTCCCGGCACGCTTGTCGGGGTGTCGACGGGCGCGTGGATCGAGGATGATGAAGAAAAGGCGCGCCAGCATATCGCTGCCTGGCGCGTTCTGCCTGATTACGCGTCGGTCAACCTCTCCGAGCCGGATGCGCCAGAAATCATCGCCCTGCTGCGCCGCATCGGCGTCGGCGTCGAGGCGGGGTTGGCGACGGTGGAGGACGCCAGGCGCTTCGTGGCGCTTGCCGATTGCCGGCGGGCTTTTCGCATCCTCATCGAGATTGAGGAGCAGGACCTGTCGGCGGCTGATGGAATCGCCGATGGGATCGCGTCGGTTCTCGAGGACGCAGGCGTTGCTCGACCAATTCTCCTGCACGGATTCGACGCGACGGTCTGGCACTTCGTCAATCGCGCGCGGCAACGCCGTTGGTCTACCCGTGTTGGCCTGGAAGACGGGGATCGCCTCGCCCAGGGTGAAGTGGCACGCGGCAATGCCGAACTGGTGACGGAGGCTGTCAGGATATTCTGGCAACCTTCGCATTGAGGGACCAGGCTTCTGATCACAAATGGCGTGGACGTTGCCGCCGTCTCAGCCCGGTGCCGGCGGCCTACATACCGAACCGTGTGTCGAGCTTGGTCAACTGGCTCTTGAAGCCTTCGATCGACATTCGGGTCCAATGCGGGTCGATGTGCGGATGAAGGGTGACCACCATTCGCGCCCGGTCGCCGACCGTGCTGAAGCCGACCTCGATGACACTGTCATAAGGCTCGGTGCCGGGAATGAAGTCGATCACGTGAACCAGGCGCAGCCGCTCGTGCGGCCGAAACTCGGCGAATGTTCCGCGTGTGCCGTGCGACAACGGCTGTCCCATGGTCTTCATCGCCGCGATCGCCTCGGGCGCTTCGGCGATCATGTCATATTCCAGCACACCACCTGGGCGCCCATCGAGCGTATGCACCTCGACGCGGAAGCCCTCCGGCCCCCACCACGATTCAAAGCCCGCCTTGGTCGTCCACAACGCCCATAGCTCTTCTACGCCGGCGGGATAGGTGCGTTCGATCACCATGATTGCCTGCGGCGCGCCGGTGCCTGCGTTTGAGTCCGTATCGCTCATGAACCTGGCTCCTCATCGGTGGCGTCCTTGGCACGTCGTTGCTCGAGCGCGACGCCGAAGCGGTCGAGGCGGGCTTCCCAAAGCTGGCGATAACCGGCGAGCCACGTCTCCAGTTGGCGGAATGGCTCCGGCCGCAGCGCGTAAAGCCGGCGCTGCCCCTCCGGCCGCACCGAGACGAAGCCTGCTTCGTGAAGAATTCGCAGGTGGCGCGATACCCCGGACTGGTGAATGCCCGCCTGCAGGACGATGTCGTTGACTTGCCGCTCGCCACCACGAAGCGCGTCGACAATGCGGCGGCGGGTTGGATCGGCGAGAGTCTCGAAGGTATCAAGATGCATAATGGTGTATATGTATGTCGGTAAATATTAATTGAGTCAAGCGTTGTCCATTGCCGGTTTCCCTGTGCCGGCTCGCTGCTCGACAAGCCTCGACGGCGTCCAGGATAAATGCGAGGTTTGCGTCACGCTGGCGGCGGCAAAGCGACACCTGAATCCGATCTGCGGTCAAGGACATGCCCGCCGATCCGACCAATAGCCGCCCGAAGCGGCGAAAGGGAGAGAACGACCGATGACCAAGTTACGTTGGGGCATCCTGGCTACCGGATGGATCGCCGACCTTTTCGTCCAGGATTTGCTGGAAAACGGTATAACGGTGAGCGCGGTCGGCTCGCGATCTGCCGAGAAGGCCGCCGCCTTCGCTGCCAAGTACGGCCTTCCGAAGTCGCACGGTAGCTACGAGGCCCTCGCCGCCGATCCTGAAGTCGATGTTGTCTACATCGCAACGCCGCATCCGTTCCATGCCTCCGCAGCCGAGCTCTGCATTGCTGCTGGCAAGCACGTTCTGGTCGAAAAGTCCTTCACGCTGACCGGCGCGGAAGCCCGGCACCTCCTGGACCTCTCTCGCAAGCACGATGTCGTCGTCCTCGAAGCCATGTGGACGCGCTTCCTGCCGCACATGGTGCGGCTACGCGAGGCTCTGGCCAGCGGGATGATCGGCGAGATCCGCACTCTGGTGGCAACCCATACTCAGGATTTGCCGGATGATCCAGGACACCGCCTCAACGCGCTGGAACTCGGCGGCGGGGCACTTCTGGATCTCGGCATCTATCCGATCTCCTTTGCCTTCGACATTCTGGGGCAACCAACCGAGGTCCTCGCTTCCGGCCGCCTGAAGTCAACTGGCGCCGATGCCGAGGTATCCACCCTATTCCGCTACGCGAATGGTGCCAGTGCCTTGACGGTGTCCGCCAGCGATGCGCCGGGCGCCAACCGCGCCGAAATCAACGGCACAGAAGGCCACGTCGAGATCGACGGTGTCTGGTACGCGCCCACCATTTTCCGCATCTATGACAGCCAGAAGAATCTGCTCGAGGAGTTCAAGCCCGCCGACATTCGGGGCCGTGGCATGCACTTCCAGGCCGTCGAACTGGAGCGGCTGGTTGCCGCCGGCCAGCGGATCAGCGCCATCCTGCCGCTTGAGCAAAGCGTCGCCATCATGGAGACGCTCGACGAAATCCGCAAACAGATCGGAGTGATCTATCCCAGCGAGACGGGGAAGCCCGGTTAATCCGGGCATTGGCGCACATCGAAATGAAAAAGCGGCCGCGGCATTGCCGCGACCGCCTGCAGTTTCAGGCCGAGGGTATCAGCCGACAAAGCCCTCCAGAACAAGAACACCGATCAGGCCGATCACCGAGACGAGCGTGGATAGAACCGTCCACGTGCCGAAGGTCTCCTTCATCGACAGGCCGAAATACTCCTTGAACATCCAGAAGCCGGCGTCGTTGACGTGGCTGCAGATCGCCGAACCGGCGCCGGTGGCCAGCGTCACCAGGGCGAGGTTGACGTTGTGCGTTGCCAGCATCGGGACGACCAGGCCGGCCGTCGAGATGGCGGCGACCGTCGCCGAGCCGAGCGATATGCGCAGCAGTGCGGCGACACCCCAGGCGAAGATCAGCGGCGATGCATTCGTGCCGGCAAACAGGTCGGCCACGTATTTGCCGACGCCGCCGTCGATCAGCACCTGCTTGAAGGCGCCGCCGCCGCCGATGATCAGCAGCATCATGCCGATATGGCTCGCCGCCGACACGCAGGAGGCGGTGATATCCTTGACCGGGATGTTGCGCTTGGTGCCCATGGTCCACATGGCGAACAGTAGCGACACCACCATCGACACCGATGCGTCACCGACCAGGCGAATGATGGCGAAGCCGGTGTTGTCGGCAATGCCCGCTTCGCTGCGGATCACCGCGATGATGGCGGCGGCCGACATCATGATCACCGGCAGCATGGCGGTGAGCACGGAGATGCCGAAAGCCGGCGTCTTGTCGAGGTCGAAGGTTTTGAAAGAGCCGATCGCTTCAAGATCGGCGCGCTTGGCAAAGCCCGACGGCACGATCCGCTTGGCGATGGCGTTGTAGATCGGACCGGCGATGATCACCGCCGGGATGGCGATGAGGATGCCGTAGACCAGCACCTGGCCGATGTCGGCGCCGTATTCGCCGGCGATCACCGTCGGGCCGGGGTGCGGCGGCAGGAAGGCGTGGGTGGCCAGCAGAGCGGCGCACATCGGCACGCCGAGATGCAGCGGCGACAGCTTCATCTGCTTGGCCATGGTCAGCACGATCGGCACCAGCAGCACCAGGCCGACCTCGAAGAACAGCGCAATGCCGATGATGAACGAAGCGATGACCACCGCCCATTGCACATTCCGCTCGCCGAATTTCTCGATCAGCGTGACGGCAATGCGCTGGGCGCCGCCGGCATCCGAAATCAGGCGACCCAGCATGGCGCCGAGGCCGAAGATCAGCGCGATGTGGCCGAGCGTGCCACCAAGGCCGCTTTCGATTGATTTCACGACCTTGTCGAGCGGCAGGCCAAGGGCCAGCGCGACGCAGAAGGAGACGATGATCAGCGAAACGAACGTGTTCAGTTTCAGCTTCATGATCAGAACCAGCAGCAATACGATGCCGGCCACGACGATGACTAAAGGCATTTCCTCTTCCCTTGATTCGGTTTGTGTTGCCGGCCGACCGGCGAAGACAACAGATCACCACGCCGGATCGGCTGTATCGCCGCTTCGGTGCCTGTGGCCTGTCGCGTTGTTCGGATGGACGGCCGGCCCCCGCGGCCGCCGTGCCCTCCACGTGCGCCGGCCAGGAACGCCGACGGTCGTCAGGAGAGAGGCGGTGCCCCTCTCCGCTTTTGGTTAGCTCTTCTTGGCAGCCAGCGCAGCGCGACCGGCTTCAAGTACCTCGATGATCCGGTCGGCGTCATAGACGCAACCACGCCAGGTGCCGCCGCTTGCCGCCTGCAATGCCGCCCACAGGCGGGTGTCGTCTGGCAGTTCGGCCTGCGGCGCCAAGTCCGGATGCCGCGGACGGGCGGCCAGGATGGCGGTGCCCTCCTCGACGGTGGCAGGCTTGTCTTCGGTGCCCAGGAAGTTCAGCGATCCGGTCAGCTTGCGGCAGTCGACGATCATCTCGACGATGTCGCCATCGCGCAGCTTGCCGATGGGGCCGCCGGCCAGCGCTTCCGGGCCGACATGACCGACACAGGCGCCGGTGGACACGCCGGAGAAGCGAGCGTCGGTGACCAGCGCCACGTGCTTGCCGTAGGACAGATGCTTCAGGGCGGACGTGACCTGATAGGTCTCTTCCATGCCGGTGCCGGACGGTCCGGCGCCGATCAACACCATCAGGTCGCCCGCGACGATCCGGCCGGTCTTGATGGCATGGATGGCGTCGACCTCGGAGACGAACACCTTGGCCTTGGCCTTGTGGCGATAGACGCCGTCTTCGCCGATCACCGACGGATCGATGGCCGTCGACTTGATGACCGAGCCTTCCGGCGCAATGTTGCCGACGGGGAAGGTGATGGTGGACGTCAGGCCACGGGCGGCCGCCTTGGCGGGCGGCATGATCACGTCGTCCGGACTGACGCCATCCTGCTTCTGAAGCAGTTCACGGAAGCGGCGGCGGCGTTCGGAGGTCTCCCACCAGTCGAGGTTGGCGCCGAGCGTCTCGCCGGTCACCGTCAGCACGTCAAGGTTAAGAAGGCCAAGCGCGCGAAGGTGCAGCATCACTTCGGGCACGCCGCCGGCCATGAAGGCGCGGACGGTCGGGTGGTAGATCGGCCCGTTGGGGATGACGCTGACGAGGCGCGGCACCCGCCGGTTCACCGCCGTCCAGTCCTCGACCGAGGGCATGGGCAGCCCGGCCGCATGCGCGATGGCGGGCAGGTGCAGCAGCAGGTTGGTCGACCCGCCGAAGGCGGCGTGCACCACCATGGCGTTCTCGATCGCCTTGGACGTGAGGATGTCCTTGGTCGTGATGCCACGCTCTTCGAGCTGAAGCACCGCCCGCGCCGACTGGCGGGCGATCTCCAGCCAGACCGGCTGACCGGACGGCGACAGCGCCGAATGGGGCAGGGCGATGCCCAGACCCTCGGAGATAACCTGCGACGTGCCGGCGGTGCCGAGGAACTGGCAACCGCCGCCGGCCGAGGCGCAGGCCCGGCAGCCGAGTTCGCTTGCCTCATCCAGCGTCAGCTCGCCGTTGGCGAAGCGGGCGCCGATGGTCTGCACCTTGCCGGCATCCTCGCCCTTGGTCGGCATCAGCGTGGCGCCGCCGGGGATGAGGATGGTTGGCAGGTCGTGCTGGGCGGCGAGCGCCATCATCAGCGCCGGCAGGCCTTTGTCGCAGGCGGCGATGCCGATGACGGCCTTGCGCACCGGCGTCGAGCGGATCAGCCGACGGAAGACGATGGCCGCGTCGTTGCGGTAGGGCAGGGAGTCGAACATGCCGGTGGTGCCCTGCGTACGACCGTCGCAGGGATCGCTGACATAGGCGGCGTAGGGGACGCCGCCGGCCTTGGCCACTTCACGGGCCGCCGCTTCGAACTGAAGCGGCGTCTCGTAGTGACCGGTATGCAAACCGAGCGCCACCGGCTTGCCGTCGGCGCCGCGAATGCCGCCGGTAACGCCGATCACCAGCACTTCCCTGCCGGTGAGCTTTTCCGGCTCCCAGCCCATGCCGGCATTGAGCGTCATGCCGAAGATATCGCCGCTCGGCCGGTTGATCAGCATTTCCGGCGTCAGCGGCAACTTGCCGGTCGGACCGGGAGCGTTGGTCGCCGCGTCGTAGACGGCCTCATTGCTCTCGTCGAAGATTGCCTGGATGGACATGGGGACTCTCCCTCTGACCGTTGTTCGATTATTTGACGAGGCCGGCCTGCTTCAGCAGGTCGGCGAGGCGGGCGATCTTGTCGGCCGCCAACGGACCGGCGGGCGGCAGGCAGTAGGTGGAGATGTCGAGACCGGTGAGGCGCATCGCTTCCTTGACCACGTTCACGAAGGGCGTGTCGAGGCCATACATCGACGGCAGGCGGATCAGGCGGCTGTGCAGTTCCACGGCTTTGGTGTAATCGCCGGCACGGAAGGCCTTGAAGATGCCGATCGACAGCTCGGGTGCAAAGTTGCCGCTGGCCGAAATGACGCCAGCGCCGCCCAGCATCAGCGTGGTCAGCAGGTGGTCGTCATAGCCGGCGAAAACCTGGAAGTCGGGGCGGACCGCACCGACGACATTGATCATCTCGCGAATGTGGCCGATGGAATCCACCGTCTCCTTGATGCCCAGAACATTGGGCGCCGCCTCGACCACCGATCTCACGAAGGCGGGTGTC
>JAGSYU010000198.1 GCA_018262575.1 Pseudomonadota bacterium
GCTGAAGGGCTATTACGGCGACCTCAGCGAGAAGCAGTTCTACAAGATTTACGAAGAGGCCGTCCGTCTGCGTGGCGACACCTCGGAAGCGCTGATCGGTCTGCTCGAGACCCGTCTCGACTCCGTCGTCTATCGCGCCAAGTTCGTGCCGACGCCGTTCGCGGCCCGTCAGTTCGTCAACCATGGCCACATCACGGTCAACGGTCACAAGGTCAACATCGGCTCCTTCCGCTGCAAGGTGGGCGATGTGATCGAAGTGCGCCAGAAGTCCAAGGAACTGGCCATCGTTCTCGAGTCCGTCGAGCTCGCCGAGCGCGATACGCCCGACTACATCGAGGTCGATACCTCCAAGAAGGTGGCCAAGCTGGTGCGCGTCCCCGGCCTCGCCGACGTTCCCTACGCCGTCAAGATGGAGCCGAACCTGGTCGTCGAGTATTACTCGCGCTGATAGGGTTCCAAAGCTTCGCACATATGGAAAGGCCGCCCACCGGGCGGCCTTTTCGCTTTTGAGGCGAGGTGCTGGAGGTTAGGCGCCGAGGTCAGCGTAGAGGGCGCGAAAGACGTCGTTCGGGAAGGCGCCGTTGCAGCCCTCGACGGCCGTATTGGTAAAGATGACGATCGACAGGCCGGAGGCCGGGTCGACGTACCATTGGTGGCCGTAGATGCCGCCCCAGGCCCAGGTGCCGGGCTTGCAGGGCACGTTCTGCACCGAGGGATCGCGGTAGATCGACCAGCCGTGCGAATAGCCGCGGCCCGACGGCGCCGGATCAAGATCCACCGTGTGGGCCTCGGTGAGACGCGGCAGGGAGGCCGGCGACAGCAGCGGCGCGCCGCCCTTGCGCATCGTCTCGAGGAAAAGCAGGAAATCCTCCGCCGAGCCGATCATGCCGGCACCGCCGGACGGAAAGGCCGTCCGATCGAAGGCGCGGCCCGGCCAGAACAGTATGAAACCGTCACCATCCTTGACGCGTTCGGTGTCGCCCATCCGCGTCGGCGGCGTGCCGTCGGCATAGGCAACGGCGAGGCGGTCGAGGTCGGCCGGCCAGAAGGCGGTGTCGACCATGCCCAGGGGATCGGTGACGCGCGCCTTGACGATCTCCGGCAAGGATCGACCATCGGCGGCCTCCATGACCCCGCCCAGCACGTCGATGCCGGCCGAGTAGCGCCAACCCGTGCCGGGCAGGAAGGCAAGTGGCAGAGCCGCGATGCGGGCGATGTTCTCGGCGAGATCGAAGTCGGACGGACCGGTGCCGCCGGAGGCTGGCCTGCCATTGCCAATGTCGAGGTCATAGGTGAGGCCCGAGGTATGGGTCATCAGCTGCGATATGGTAATCGGCGGCGCGCTGCCGTCGGCAAGGCGCGGCCGGAAATCGGGCAGATAGCGGGTCACCGGGTCATCGAGGCGCATCCGGCCCGCTTCGACCATGGCAAGGGCCGCCACAGACACCATCGGCTTGGTCACCGACGCCAGGCGGAAGAGGGCGCGCGGGGCCATCGGCCTGTTGGCCTCACGGTCGAGGAAACCAGCTTGCCGGCCATAAACGAGATCACCATTCAGCGCGATCAGTATGTTGGCGCCGACGATCGTCTGGCCGACGGCCCGGTCGACGACGGCGTCGACCCCAGAAAACTTGCCCAATTCACTCTCTCCCTCGCTGTTGTTCGTCCAGTGCCGCTCCCGCCAGCGGCTGCGAGGCCATCCTAATCGGTCGCGAGCCCGTTTGTGGCAGGAAAGCGGTAGATGGCGACGTGCCTCGGAAGCGATGGGTTACCTTATTGACACGTTACTAAAAAGGAACATATCATACGGCCATGGCAGATGTTTTCGATGCCCTCGCCAATGCGCACCGTCGCCGGCTGCTGGACGTCCTGCGGGAGCGGGACGGCCGGACGTTGGGCGAGCTTGAAGGCTGTCTGCCATTGTCACGCTTCGCGGTGATGAAGCATCTCGGCGTCCTCGAGGATGCCGGGCTGGTGGTCACCCGCAAGGTCGGGCGCGAGAAGTTTCACTATCTCAACCCCGTTCCCATTCAGGACGTCAGCGACCGCTGGATCTCGCGCTACGCCTCACCGTTTGCGCGTGGTCTCAGCGATCTCAAGAGCGGATTCCAGCAGGGGATTTTCAAAATGAATACTGTGACGGTCGTGCCGAAGCATGTTTTCGAGCTTTTTATTGATGCCGCGCCGGAGGCCGTATGGGCCGTTCTGACCGACGACGACAAGACGCCGCTCTGGCAGCATTTCAACATGACCTCGCGCACCGATTGGCGCGTTGGCGGCAAGATCCAGTTTCTGATCGGCGAGCAGACGATGATCGTCGGCGAATTGATCGAGTTGACGCCGCCGAAGCGGCTTTCCCATAGCTTCGCGGCGCGCTGGGCAGAAGACGTTGCCGGCGATCCACCGTCGCGCGTTACCTGGGAGCTGGAGCCGGCCGGCCAAGGAGCAACGAAGGTGACGCTGGTGCATGACGACTTCGGTGGAGAGACGACCACCAGTCGCATGGTGGCAACCGGTTGGGTCGAGGCGATCTCTCGCTTGAAGACACTGGTAGAGACGGGCCGTCCGTTTGACATGCCGGTGCAGCGGGGCGCTTGAGCGCCGCTGAGCGCACATAAGCGAAAAGGCCGCCCCATGGGGACGACCTTTTGGATCTTCGGCGGAGAGCGTGAGGCTCAGATCCGGGCGGCCCGCCCGGACCGAGGGTCGGCGGCCAGCGGTCGCCCGACCTTCCCTCACATGGTCCCTTGGTCGTCAGCGGTCAGCCGGCAAAGCCGCGGCGGAAGTTGACGGTCGCATTATCCTGGTCCGACTCGCTGCTGTAGTAGACCGGCGCCGGGTAACGGGCGGCGTCCGCCTTGGCAGCGGCCGCATTGGCCGGATTTTCGATGATCACGCGATTGACGAGCAGCGGCTCGCTGGAGTCGGACGACGGGTTCACTTCCGTCACGATACGAGCGCCGGTGTCACCGTGGGTCGCGATCACGGCACCCGAGGTATCGGTCGTGGCCGCAGCGGCATAGCGGGCGGCGTCAGCCTTGGCAGCGGCGGCATTGGCCGGGTTGGCGGCCGGGTTGTTCTCGACCCAAGTGGCCTGATTGTTGTCGTCCGAGGCGGCCGGGTCGTATTGCAGACCGGCAGCCGAAGCGATGGTCGGCAGGGCAAACAGGGCGATGGCGGTGGCGGCGATGATGGAGGTCTTCATGGTCATAACTCCTATGGAAGGGACCTGTACGGGGTGGAGGACAGGTCCTGATTACGCTTCATGTCGGGGCAGCGAGGAGGTCTCGTTCGCTGCCGATGACCCTCATCTAGAGCCTGATCGTTCACGGTCAAACCGGCCGCCTCTGACGACTGCGCGTCATCGAGTTGAACGTCGGTCGCGAAAACGTGTCTACGAAGTTGAACGTATTTGTCCGATCAGTGGAAAGCCGCGGTATGCCGCGAGAAACCGCCTCGCGACCGCTGATGAGCGGACGGTCGATCCGTGATAACGGGTCGGTGGCTGTTCACGAAATCTGTCCGGTTTCGGCGCTTTTTTTTGACGAACGGGCGACTTTTCGCGTCCGTCCCGCTTGAAGGCGGCTATCGGCGCCACCGGTCGGGCTTGGTGGGCGGGTCTGGGCAAATGGAAAAGCCCCTGCCAGGAGGACCCGGCAGGGGCTTTGCAATCGGTAAATTGGCACCGGAAGCCTATTCGGCGGCCGCCTCGTTGACGGCGATGCCAGCGTCCTTGAGATGGCTCTGCAGTTCCTGCTTCTGGAACATCTCGCGGACGATGTCGCAACCGCCGACAAACTCGCCCTTGACGTAGAGCTGCGGCAGCGTCG
Source organism: Pseudomonadota bacterium (assembly GCA_018262575.1). Taxonomy (GTDB): domain Bacteria; phylum Pseudomonadota; class Alphaproteobacteria; order Rhizobiales; family Pleomorphomonadaceae; genus Pleomorphomonas. The sequence continues at coordinate 3,831 of JAGSYU010000198.1, forward strand.
GCCAGTTGGAGTAGGCCTTGATCCCATCGCGCAGCTCGGGGTTGTCCAGCACGTTGATACCCTTGAAGGGCACGCCGAGATAGCCCAGGATCTGCACAACCTGTCCGGAGAAGCCGCACATCGGGAAATCCGGCGTGCCCTTCATGAACAGGACGATGTCGTTGGTCTTCACTTCGTTGTCGATGAACGACTTGATGTCAGCCATAGGTCTACCTCGTTCGGTCGGATTCAAGGTCCGAATTGGAAGCATTCAAAGTTAAGGCGCGCTGGTCTGAAGCGCAAGGGCATGCAGCTCGCCGCCCATCTTTCCCTTGAGCGCGTCATAGACCAGTTGGTGCTGCCTGACCCGCGTCAGGCCCCGGAAGGCTTCCGAGACGACGATCGCCGAATAGTGGTCGCCGTCGCCGGCGAGGTCGCGGATTTCGACGCTGGCGTCCGGCAGCGCCTCCTTGATCATCGCTTCGATGTCTCTTGCCTGCATGGCCATGTCGAACACCCCTCTTTTCGTCGTCGACCAAGCGCTACGTCTGGAGCGAAAGTTAGGCTTTGCCGCCCATGAAGGTCGGGAACCAGCCGTCATAAGCCGCGCGGAGATCGGCGATCGCCGCCTTGCCGGCAACGCCGAAGTCGACCGAGTCGCCACCGACCCTTCCGATCCGCTCGGCGCTGACGCCGGCCCTGGCGGCGTCGGCCAGGATGGCGGCGACGGCGTCCGGGTTGACGGCGACCAGGTAGCGCGCCTGATCCTCGGCGAATACTGCCACATGCGGCACGAGAGCGCCAAGCTCGACGCGAACGCCGCGCCGGCCGGCCATCGCCATTTCGGCCAAAGCCAGGCCGAGGCCGCCATCGGAGAGGTCATGGCAGGTGGTCACGCGCCCGGAGACAATGAGGCTGCGCACGAAGTCGCCGTTCTTCTTCTCAAGAGCGAGGTCGACCGGCGGCGGCGTGCCTTCCTCGCGGCCGTACAGGTCGCGCAGATAGACCGACTGGCCGAGGTGGCTGCCGTGGCCGCCAATGAGAACAACCTCGTCGCCATCGGCCTTGAAGGCGATGGTGGCCATCTTGGTCACATCCGGCAGCAGGCCGACACCGACGATGGTCGGCGAGGGCAGGATGCCTTCGCCGTTGGTCTCGTTGTAGAGCGACACGTTGCCCGAAACGATCGGGAAGTTCAGTGCCCGGCAGGCCTCGGCGATGCCCTGCAGCGCGCGAACGAACTGGCCCATGGCCTCCGGCTTTTCAGGATTGCCGAAGTTGAGGTTGTCGGTGAGGGCGATCGGGTCGCCGCCGACGGCCGTGACGTTGCGCCAGCTCTCGGCGACCGCCTGCTTGCCGCCCTCGAAGGGGTCGGCTTCACAATAGCGCGGCGTCACGTCAGCCGACATGGCGAGCGCCTTGCCGGTGCCCTCGATGCGGACGACACCGGCGTCGCCGCCGGGGATCTGCGCCGAATTGCCCTGCACAAGGCAGTCATACTGCTCGTAGACCCAGGCCCGGGACGCCTGATCCGGCGCGCCGATCAGCCTGACCAGGGCGGCGCCGACGTCGTTCACCGCCGGGATGGCGTCGGCCGGCAGGGCAGAGGCTTTCTTGGGTTCGACCCAGGGGCGGTCGTATTCCGGCGCCTCGTCGCCCAGCTCCTTGATCGGCAGATCGGCGACTTCCTTGCCCTGCCAGATGATGCGGAAGCGCAGGTCGTCGGTGGTTTCGCCGCAGACGGCGAAGTCGAGCTCCCATTTGCGGAAGACGGCCTCGGCTTCCTTCTCCTTGGAAGGCTCGAGCACCATCAGCATGCGCTCCTGGCTCTCGGAGAGCATCATCTCGTAGGGCGTCATGTCCTCTTCGCGCTGCGGCACGCGGTCGAGGTCGAGG
>JAGSYU010000078.1 GCA_018262575.1 Pseudomonadota bacterium
GAAGTCGAGTGAAGATCCTCTGAACTCGAGCGAAAGAAAATCTGTTGAGACCAATTCACAGAGCGCATGCGCGTCATGCAACAATCGATCTGGTCGAAAGAACAGAATGTATTATGTTCATTGGTGTCAGGACAGAGGAACGGATCGCTGGGTCCTGAAGAAAACCGGCGGTTCGTGGATCGAAAGGAAGACAAAATGTTCACTCAGCTTCGCAAGGCTGCCCGCGCTCTCCGTCCCGCTACCGCTTCTGAGCGCGAGATCGCCTACCTCAACGATGCCACCGACCGCATCGACCTCGAGTACCGCCAGCGCGCCGTCGACCGTGGGATGTTCCGCAATGCCGGCTTCTGATCGTCGCCACGTCGATCCCGTCATCGGGATCGCCCGCCAGTTGCCCCGGACCACGAGCCGCAGGCTCGAAGACGGTCCGGCCCCCAGAGGTTTGTGAAACCCGGCCTCCGCGCCGGGTTTCTTTTTATCTGACCATCCTCCGAGCCGTCAGGCCTCGGTTTTGGCTTCCTGCCAGAGCGCTTCCATTTCCTGAAGCGTCGCGTCGGCCGGCCGCCGCCCGGCTTCGCCGAGCTTTCGCTCGATGTAGGAAAAGCGCTTCCTGAATTTCTCGTTGGTTGCCCGCACCGCCGCTTCCGGATCGATGTCGAGATGGCGACCGAGATTGGCGAGCGCGAACAGCACGTCGCCGAGTTCGGCTTCGACGGCTCGCCGCGAGTCCCGACCGTCCGGTTCGTCCCGATCGGCGCGGTCGATCTCCGCCTCCAGTTCGTCGAGTTCTTCCCGGATCTTGGCCAGCACGGCGCGCGGGTCGTTCCAGTCAAAGCCAACCGTTCCAGCCTTTTGCTGCAGTTTCACCGCCCTCAACATGGGTGGCATGGCCACCGATACGGCGTCGAGCAGGCCTGCTGGCGCTTCGCCACCAAGGCGCGCTGCCTTTTCGGCTTTTTCCTCGGTCTTGATCTTCTCCCACAGTCCCTTGACCAGATGCGGCGTTCGCGCTTCTGCCGGTCCGAACACGTGCGGATGGCGGCGGATCATCTTGCGCGTCACCGCTTCCACCACGTCGGGGAAGGCGAAGACGCCTTCCTCCTCGGCCATGCGGGCATGGAACACCACCTGCAGCAGCAGGTCGCCCAACTCGTCGCAGATGTCGTGCCGATCGCCCCGGGCGATCGCCTCGGCCACCTCATAGGCTTCTTCGATGGTGTAGGGGGCGATGGTCTCGAAGGTTTGCTCGAGATCCCAGGCGCAGCCCGTCTTCGGGTCGCGCAGTCGGGCCATGATGTCGATCAGGACGGATATGTCGCGGCCGGGCTGCATGGCGGAGATTCCTTGGCGGTTCGGGGAGAATGGCGCGAGACTTCGCGCGGGGGGACGCTCGAGTCAACGTCAAATTCCGGAGCGTTCGCCGACCAGACTGAATCGTCTAGTCGGCGAGATGTGGCGCGAGGAAAGCCGGGAGTTCGCTGATGTCCGCGAGGCAGGCGTCGGCGATCGGCGCGAGCGTTGCCGTGTCACTCGTGCCGCTAAGGACGCCGATGACGAGGCCGGCACCGGCGCTGCGGCCCATGTCGATGTCATGGCTATTGTCGCCAACGACGGCGATCTCCGCCGACCGGAGGCCGAGGGCGGCAGCGAAGGCGAGGGCCATGCCGGGGCCGGGCTTCACGCCATGGCCGCTGTCGTACCCGGTAACGAAAGTGATGTGATGGGCAAGGCCGAGGTGATCCAGCATCAGTCGGATGGACGCCTCATTGTCCGACGACGCGATGCCGAGTCTCAGACCCATCGCGCGCAGTGCCGAGAAGCAGGCGTCGAGGTCGCCGATTGGCACCGAGCCGGTGGCCGAGGCGGTGAACAGTGCATCGAGCCGGCAGGTGAGGTTCTCGAGGGGAAGGGGACTGCCGGCCTTCACCCAGGCGGCGGCGATTTCGCGCGTATGAGCGGCGGCGAGCAGGCTCCCAGGCCGGGTGATCATGCTTGCCCTGTCCATGCCGCCGATGGCGAGCAGGTGGTCGGCCAGCATGTGATTGCCGGCTGCGGCAATGTCGGCGGCAGCGACGTTGATCGGTCCCCAGGTGAGGTGGTAGTCGAGAATAGTGCCGTCTTTGTCGAACAGCACGGCACGGATCGGCATATTGGGTCCTCGCGGGGTGATCACCGCCGGTATTTCCTTAATCGGAGCGCCACTCGGCGGCAACTGTCCCGGCTTTCGGAGTAGATCATGGCACAGGCGTCGGTCACTGCCCTCGGCTTCGATGCCGACGATACGCTTTGGCAGAATGAGTGCTTCTTCCGTGACACGGAGGACCGCTTCCTCGATCTCCTTGCCGATTTCGGTGACCGGGCGACGCTGTCGAGCCGACTGTTCACTGTCGAGAAACGCAACATCCCCGTCTACGGCTTCGGCATCAAGGGCTTCGTGCTGTCGATGATGGAGACGGCCCTTGAGGTGAGCGATGGCCGGCTGGATCCGTCGATCATCGCTGGCGTCCTGGCCATGGGGCGGGAGATGCTGAGCCATCCGGTGGAACTGCTGCCGGAGGTGCGCGAGACGCTCGAGATGCTGTCCGAGCGCTATCCGCTGATCCTGATCACCAAGGGCGACCTGTTCGATCAGGAGCGCAAGCTGGCCGCTTCCGGCCTCGGTGGGCTGTTCCAGGCCGTCGAGATCGTCTCAGAAAAGTCGGCCTCCACCTATGCCCGCGTGTTTGCTGCGCGTGGCGATGGGCCGGACCGGAGCCTGATGGTCGGCAACTCGCTGCGGTCCGATATCCTGCCGGCGCTCGAAGCGGGCGCCTTTGCCGTCCACATTCCGCACGACCTGACATGGACCTACGAACACGTCGACGAACCGGTTGATCATCCGCGCCTGTTCATCGAGCAGCACATCCGGAAGGTCGCCGAAATCGTTGAAAGGATTAATGAAAGCGGCGACGGTCTCAAACGTTAGGTCTGGAGCCTCATATGTCGATTCCGCTGCCTCGCGTCGTGAGTCCGCGATGTCTCCCGCTGAATCAATCCGGTCGGTTGTCTGCCTGCATTTGCTCGTAGATATACCAAAGTCGCGCTTTTGCCTTTGCCAAACGCCGCACCCGTGGTAGAGACCACCGCCAACTTCATTCGGTGATGAATGCTTGCTCCAGGTCGCGCGAGACGCGATTGCGGACAGGCGTATTTTCATTTCGTCGCCCGCGAGCCCAAGGAGTTGGTCATGGCCTCATTCTTCGTTCCTTCCGCAGGTGGCGAGTTCGCGCTGACCTTCGACGACGTCTTGCTGATGCCAGGCCATTCCGAGGTGTTGCCGGCCGATACCGACGTTCGTACCCGTCTCACCCGCTCCATCGAGCTGAACATTCCGCTGATTTCCTCGGCCATGGACACGGTGACCGAGTCGCGTCTCGCCATCGCCATGGCGCAGGCCGGCGGCATCGGCGTCATCCATCGCAACCTCGACATTGAGACCCAGGCCGAGCACGTGCGGCAGGTGAAGAAGTTCGAGAGCGGCATGGTGGTCAACCCGGTGGTGATCGGCCCGGAGGCGACGCTGAAGGAGGCGCTTGACCTCATGAAGGCCTACAACATCTCCGGCATTCCGGTGGTGGAGAGCGCCGGTGATGGCAACCGTACCCATGGGCGCCTGGTCGGCATCCTGACCAACCGCGACGTCCGATTCGCCTCCGATCCCAACCAGCGCGTCCACGAACTGATGACGCGGGAAAACCTCATCACGGTGGGCGAGGGTGTCAGCCATGACGAAGCCAAGCGCCTTCTGCACCAGCATCGCATCGAGAAGCTGCTGGTGGTGGATTCGGCCTACCAGTGCGTCGGCCTGATCACCGTCAAGGATATCGAGAAGGCGCGCCTCAACCCCAACGCCGCCAAGGATGACCAGGGTCGCCTGCGTGTCGCCGCTGCCACCACCGTCGGCGACAAGGGCCACGAACGCTCGCAGGCGCTGATCGACGCTGGCGTCGACGTGCTGGTGGTCGACACCGCCCATGGCCATTCCGAATACGTGCTGCAGGCCGTCACCAAGGTGAAGAAGCTCTCCAACCACGTGCAGGTGATCGCCGGCAATGTGGCCACCGCCGACGGAACCAAGGCGCTGATCGACGCAGGTGCTGACGCCATCAAGGTGGGCATCGGTCCGGGCTCGATCTGCACCACGCGCATTGTCGCCGGTGTCGGCGTGCCGCAGCTCACCGCCATCATGGAGGGCGTCTCGGCCGCCCGCGACGCTGGTGTGCCGGTGATCGCCGACGGCGGCATCCGCTTTTCAGGCGACTGCGCCAAGGCGCTGGCCGCTGGCGCCACCGTCTGCATGATCGGTTCGCTATTGGCCGGCACCGATGAGAGCCCCGGCGAGGTCTATCTCTACCAGGGCCGCAGTTACAAGAGCTACCGCGGCATGGGGTCGGTGGGCGCCATGTCGCGCGGCTCGGCCGACCGCTACTTCCAGGCGGAAGTGCGCGACCAGCTGAAGCTGGTGCCAGAAGGCATCGAGGGGCAGGTGCCTTACAAGGGCCCGCTCGGCTCGGTCGTTCATCAGCTTGTCGGTGGCATCCGCGCCGCCATGGGTTATGTCGGAGCCAAGACCATTCCCGACCTGCAGGAGAGGGCCCAGTTCGTGCGCATCTCCTCGGCTGGCATGCGCGAGAGCCACGCCCATGACGTGACCATCACCCGTGAGAGCCCGAACTATCCCGGCGCCGCGTGAGGCGTTCGGATATCTGAGCATCGTTGCCGCGTCTTTCCGTCGGCCGTCGGGCTTGCTCCCGGCGGCCGACTGTTTCATATGTCGGCGACAAGACTGGACGGGCAACCGAAGGATATTGCGATGAGAGACGGCGGCAGGATCGCAGCGGCGATCGAGGTGCTGGGAGATGTCGAGCGCACACGGCGCCCGGTTCAAGATGCGCTGAAGGACTGGGGGCTTGCCCACCGCTTCGCCGGTTCGAAGGACCGCAGCGCCATCGGCAATCTGGTGTTTGACGTGCTGCGCCGCCGGGCGTCGCTCGCTGCAAGCATGGGGTCCGACGGACCGCGGGCGCTGGCGCTTGCTGCCGCCGTACGGCTGTGGGGACGCAGCGTGCCGTCTCTCGATGCGCTGTTTTCCGAGGACAAGTTTGCCCCGTCGGCCCTCACCGACGATGAGCGCGCCGCGCTGACGGCCGGCGTCGTTCCGGCAGATGCGCCTGACTGGGTGAAGGGTGACTATCCCGAATGGCTGGCTGCTTCGCTCGCCCGTGCCTTCGGCGACCGCGTTGTGGAGGAGGGTGAGGCGCTGGCCGGTCGCGCCGACGTCGATCTCCGCGTCAACACTCTGAAGAGCGGGCGCGAGCAGGTGCTCGCCGGCCTGACCCATCTCAAGGCGATGCTGTGCCGCTGGTCGCCGGTCGGCATCCGTATTCCGGCCGTCGACGGCGACCTCCGGCCCGGCCACGTCTCCTCTGACCTTGCCTACAAGAGGGGCTGGTTCGAGGTGCAGGACGAAGGGAGCCAGCTTGCGGCGCTGGTCGCCGCCGCGGGCGGTGGACGGCAGGTGGTCGATCTCTGCGCCGGTGCCGGTGGCAAGACGCTGGCGCTGGCCGCCGCGCTCGACAACCACGGCCAGATCTACGCCTATGACAGCGACAAGCGGCGCTTCGGCGATATCCTTGATCGTATCGATCGTTCCGGCAGCCGCAACATCCAGATCCGCGAGCCGCGCCGCGACCAGGACGTGCTGGCCGATCTCGCCGGCAAGAGCGACCTGGTCCTGGTCGACGCGCCCTGCACCGGCTCGGGTACATGGCGGCGCCGGCCGGATGCCAAATGGCGACTGGCCCCTGGCGCACTCGATATCCGCCTCAAGGAACAGGCGGCCGTGCTCGACAACGCGGTGCGGCTGGTGAAGGCCGGCGGCCGCATCGTCTATATCACCTGCTCGGTGCTGCCGGAGGAGAACGAGGCGCAGATCGCCTCTTTCCTCGCCCGTACGCCGAACTTCTCGCTTGGCGACGCGGCAGCGGCTTTCGCGGCGGTCACCGGCGAGACGGCCCCAGACCTTGCCCGCCTCGGTTTGGCGGGGCGCGACGGGTCGATGCTGCGCCTGACACCGGCGCTGACCGGCACAGACGGCTTCTTCGTCGCCATCCTGAACCGGACAGCCTGACCGGTCAGGCGCTTGCTGGCTCGGCTGCCGCTGCCGCCTTGCGGTCGCCGGGGCGAAGCGAGCCGGTCAGCAGCAGGCTGAGGAACAGGACCGGGATCAGGAACATCAGGCCGATGCGGATGCCGAGGAACTCCGCAAGGCCGCCGATCACCAGCGGACCGGCCAGGAAGCCGAGCACGTAAATTGCCGAGAGAGTGGCGACGTTGCGGGCGGCCGTGCCGGGTGTCGCCGTGACGGCGGTCACCGCCATCGGGAAGGCGACGGAAATGCCCAGCCCGATCATGCCGAAGGCGATGGCGCCCATCCAGAAATTGACGGCGACCGACAGCAGCAGTGCGCCGCCAAGGGCGATCGATACGCAGAGTCGCGCCAGCGTCACCATGCCGAGGCGCTGGCGTAGCGCATCGCCCATGAAACGGCCGGCCGACAGCAGCGCGGCGAAGGTCGCGTAGCCGTAGCCGAGCATGGCGGTCGGCGTTCCTGCCTCATCACGCAGAAAGATGCCCGACCAGTCGCCCATCGCGCCCTCGGTGACGGCGAAGCCGATGCTGAACAGGCAGACGAGCAGCAAGGCCTTGGGCGGAAGGGTGAAGAAGGACGGCGAGGATGCCTCACTGTCTGTCGCCTTGGCTGGCTCGACCGCAGGTAGCTGCAGGCCGCCCCAGACGGCAAAGGGCAGCACGACCACCACCGACAGCACCAGCGCCTCGGTGACCGATAGCCCGAAGGTAGCGAGCGTGGCGCCGACGAAGCTGCCGACGCCGATGCCGACGCTCCAGAACCCATGACAGGTGCTCATGATCAGCCGCCCGGCTTCTTCCTCGATGCGCGCCGCCTCGACGTTCATGGCCAGTTCGGCCAGCGCCAGCAGTGCGCCGCAGGACGCAAGGATCAGGAACAGCGAGGGGATATTGAAGGCAAGGCCGGGCAGGGTGAGAATCAGCAGCATGCCGGCGAAAGTGCAGATCAGGAGATTGCGCGCCCCGACGGCATCGCAGATCCGGCCGGCGAACGGCAGGATCAACAGGTTGGAGATCGGCATGCCGAGCAGGGCGAGCGCCAGCTCCGCTGGGCTGAGGCCGAGGCCGGCCTGCACTTCGGGAATGCGCGACAGCCAGTTGCCGAAGACGAGCGGCTCCAGGAAGAAGATCAGCATGATCAGGCGGACTTGGGACATCGGATCACCGGCCAAAAGGCGCTACGTGTAGAATCGATTCAAGCGGGTCTTTACCTACCGCCAATCCAGGCCGTTTGCCAGACAGGGAAAGCGCGAAGACCGTGAATGGCCGCCAGACTGGCGTGTGGCGTGGACAAGATGTGTCAGCAAGCGGCCAGCGGCGCGGGTTGATCAATCGATGGCGACGATCACATGACCTGCGTCGAACAGGGCGATGGCGGGCGCCCCTTCTCTCAGCGCCAGTGCTTCGACGGAACGGGCGGTGATCGAGGCGGTCAGTGACTTGCCGCCGCCGACGTCGAGCACCACCTCGGCGTTGACCGTGCCGGTCTCGATGCGGGCAATGCGGCCGGCGATGCGGTTGGCGACCGAGACGGCCGGTGGTTCGGTGCCGGGGGCGATCATCACGAAGGGCGCCTTGATCAGCACGATCGCCTCGCGCCCGACGACAAGGCCGAGATCCCTGAGGCTGCCGGCGGTGACGGTTGCGTGGATGATGGTCTCGTCCGACACGGCCACGGCGACATTTGCGCTGAGGGCGTCGGACTCGATGGAGACGATGGTGCCACGGAGGACGTTGCGCGCCGATGTTCGCATGAAATAGCCCGAAAAGAGGTTCAAGGGGGAAATGCCGCTGCCGGCGAGATCGGGCTCGATCATGCGAACCACGCGGGCCATCTCCGCTTCCATGCGGCGATAGGCCTCGATGACCTTGGTTCCCGCTGGGGTGAGCGTCGCGCCGCCGCCGGCCCGGCCGCCAGTGCGGGTGTCAAGCATCGGCTGGCCGAACAGGTTGGCGAGCGCATCGAGCCAATCCCACGCTGCCTTGTAGGTAATGCCGACGGCCTTGGCACCGGCCGAGATGCTGCCCTCGCGGGCGACCGCTTCCAGCAGGCGGATGCGGTCGCCGTTGACAGACGATGGGCCGTCGCTCCTGAGGGTGATCGTGGCGTTGATCGGCATTCAGATCCGTCCATCGGTTGCAGGCAGCGTCCAGGCGTCCACGCTGACGGCCAGTCGGCGACCCTGTTCTAGCCCGATGCGGTGGCTGGGGGAATTGCAAAGCGACGAAAGGCAAATCCCCCGTGGGACGAGGCACTTATTCGGCCGCGATGACCTCCCTGAGCCGGCGGATGACCTTGGCCCGCGCCTTCTCGTCGGCCGCCTTGCCGATCTCCGCCTGGATGTCGAGAAGGAGGCTCTGGAAGTCATTGTGCCAGTCGGTATGGCCGGCCTGCTTCGGATCGATGCGCGGCGCCTTCGCGGTATCGATGACCTCGGCGGTGGTGTGGCTGAGCCGGTAGGAGGCGTCGAGGCGCGGCTCGACGAGGCGTTCGCGCGGCAGGCTGTCGGACAGGCGCGCCCTCAGACCGTCGATGGCTTTCTCTTCGCCGTGTACCATGAACACGGTGCCGGCTACCGGCAGGCGCTTCTTGAGCCAGGCGGCGAGCTCCGGCCCGTCGGCATGGCCGCTGTAGAGGTCGATTTTGCGGATGCGGGCACGTACCTCGATCTGCTCGCCTTTCATGCGGACCACCGGAGCGCCGTCGGCGAGCAGGCGCCCGAGCGTGCCCGCCGCCTGATAGCCGACCAGCAGCACCGTTGCCTCCGATCGCCATAGCCAGTTGCGCAGCCGGTGGCGGATGCGGCCGGCCTCGCACATGCCCGACGCCGAAATGACGATATGGAAGCCATGCATCTGGTCGAGCGCCATCGATTGCTCGACGCTTTCGGTGAAGTGGACGTGCTGGGAGGCGAAGGCACGCAGCAACAGCTCGCCGTTGTCGAGACTGCGGGCGTAGGAGCGAAAGACCTGGCTCGCCCGGTTGGCGAGCGGCGAATCGATGATGACGGGGCAGGGCGGCAGTTCGCCGGTCTCAAACAGATGGACGAGGTCGGCGAGTAGCTCCTGGGTACGCTCGACGGCGAAGGAGGGAATGAGCAACACGCCATCCGGATTGAACGCCGCCCGCACCTCGGTCCGAAGCGTCGCCCGGCGGCGGGCCTCAGTCACTTCCTGACGGTCTGTGTCGCCATAGGTCGATTCCATGACGACGTGGTCCCAGCCGGCGGGCGCTTCCGGGTCGGGCTGCAGCAACTTGTTGTCCGGTCCGAGATCGCCGGAGAACAGGACGCGCACCGGGCGATCGCCGTCGGTCGCCTCGACCTCGACGGATGTCGATCCGAGCAGATGGCCGGCATTCCACAGGCGGAAGCGGATGCCCGGTGCCGCCTCGTGCCAGTCGCCGAGCCGCGTCGACCGCATCTGCTTCACCGCCTCCATGGCGTCGAGCAGCGTGTAGATTGGCGTCACCTCCTGACGGCCGCGCCGCTTGTTGCGACGGTTGAGTTGCTCCACTTCCATTTCCTGGATATGGGCGGAATCAGGCAGCATCACCTTGCAAAGGTCGATCGTCGGTGCCGACGCGAAGATCGGGCCGGAAAAGCCGTCCCTGACCAGTTTCGGAACGAGGCCGGAATGGTCGATGTGGGCGTGCGTCAGGATCAGCGCGTCGATGGCGCGCGCATCGAATGGAAAGGCGCGATAGTTGAGTTCCTTTTCGCTTTTCGAGCCCTGGAACATGCCGCAATCGATCAGCACCCGATGCCCGCCGGATTCGATCATGTGGCAGGAGCCTGTGACGGTTTCGGCGGCGCCGTGAAAGGTGATGACAGGCTGGTTGAGCATCGGAACACCTCGGGTTGAGCTGCCGGATAGCTCGCCGGCACCTCTTGCATACTGGTGCGTCTGGCCGGGTTAGCAAGGGTGATCGATTGCGCCTTAAGGCCAATTCTGGCCAGTTAGGCTTTACGGAGCCTTAGCCTCCGTATGGGAAAATAGGAGCGTGTCGCGGAAGTTCCCGCCCGCACGAGGAGGACGACATGGCGACCGCCACCAAAACCGACCGCGACGAAGCGGAGCCGAAGGCCGCGCCGGTGCGGCCGGGCCGTATCGCCCACCTGCCTTTCCCGCTGTTTTCAGCGCCGATGGGGATCGGTGGCCTTGGGCTCGCCTGGCGCGAGGCAACGGCTTATTTCGGCGTTCCGGCTTTCCCCGGCGAGGCGCTGCTGGCCGTGGCGGCGCTGGTCTGGACGCTGCTCACGCTGCTCCATATCTGGCGGGAGATCCGTCATCCGCGGGCGCTGTTCGCCGACCTCAGTCATCCGGCACGCGCCGCCTTCGCCGGTGCTTTCACCATCGGCCTGATGATGATCTCGGCCATGCTGATTCCGACGCAACCTGACGCTGCCTTCTGGACGTGGACGGTCGCGGTGACGCTGCATCTGCTGATCGCACTTCTTACCGTGCGCGGCTTGATGCTGACACCGCGCAACGACCCGATGTCGCTGATGCCGCCGACGTTGATCCCGATGGTTGGCATGCTGCTGGCGCCGGTGTTTGGCGTCCGGCTTGGCGTCATCACGCCCTCGTGGCTGCTGTTCGGCATCGGGGTGATCTTCTGGCTGACCGTACAGCCGCTGCTGTTCCAGCGCATCGCCGCCGGTCCGGCCTTCCCCGAGAAACTGAAGCCGACGCTGGTAATCTTCCTGGCGCCGCCGTCGGTCGCTTTCCTGTCGCTGGTGGCGCTTGAAGGCAAGGTCGAATGGCCGGCATTGGCGCTGTTCGGTTACGCCGCCTTCCTCGCCGTGGTGTTCCTCACCATTCTGCCACGCTTTCTGAAGGCGCCATTGGCGCTGTCGTGGTGGAGTTACACCTTTCCGGCGGCGGCCTTCACCGTGGCGCTGTTCACTCTGGTCCGCGCCTATCCCTTCCCCTTCGCTGACTGGCTGTTGTGGACGCAACTGGCGATTGCTTCACTGCTGCTGGTGGTGGTGATGCTGGCGACGCTGCTCGGGCTTGCCAACGGCAAGCTGTTCGTTTCCGACTGACCAGCCATGCCGGATGATTTGACCGTTGCTTATAGGTAATTAGACGGATAAGGCTGCGGGAGCCGACAGGCCTTCCCGGAGCCCTCCATGGTCAAGTCCATCATCGTTGATACAGATCCGTCACCCGACGACGCCGTCGCCTTCCTGATGGCGCTCGGCTCGCCTCTTGAGCTTGAGCTGCTGGCGATCACCACGGTCGGTGGCAATGTGCCGCTTGAGCACACCACCCGCAACGCGCTGAAAGCGCTGGAGCTGGTGGGGCGGGCAGATGATGTGCCGGTCTATGCCGGTGCCGCCGGTCCAATGGTCCGTGTTCTGGAGACGGCGGAATATGTGCACGGGGCAACCGGATTCGAGGGATACGACCTGCCAGATCCGGTGGTGACGGCAGCCGACGGCTTTGCGCCCGACAAGATCGTCGATCTTGTCATGTCGCGGCCGGAGAAGACGGTGACGCTCTGTTGTCTCGCACCGCTTACCAACATCGCGCTGGCCATGGTGAAGGAGCCGCGGCTCGCCGCGCGCCTCGAGGGCATCGTGCTGATGGGCGGTGCACGTTCGGAAGGCGGCAACGTCACGCCGGCCGCTGAGTACAACATCTATGTCGATCCGGAAGCGGCGAAGAAAGTGTTCGCCTGCGGCGCGCCGATCGTCATGATTCCGCTCGACTGTACCCATGCGGCGCTGACCAAGAAGCCCCGCCTCGACAAGCTGCGCGCCATGGGCGGGCCGCACATGGAAGCATTTTACCACCTGCTTGAGTGGAACAAGCGCTTCGACGAAAAGGCCTGGGGCATGGACGGCGGCCCGCTGCACGACCCCACGGTCACCGCCTACCTGCTGAAGCCCGAACTGTTCAAGGGACGCCTCGTCAACGTCGAGATCTCCTGTGAGGAGCTGACGCGCGGCATGACCGTGGTCGACTGGCATTCGGTGACCGACCGGCCGAAGAACGCGCTGGTGCTGACCGAGATCGACGCCGACGGCTACTTCGACCTCGTTATCGAGCGGCTTCACGCGTCCCGCCTCGTCGGCAGCTAGAGTGTTTCCGGTGAAAATCGGTTCATCGGAACCGCTCTAGCTCTTTGCAAAGACGCAATTTCGGACGCAAGACCGGGATCTGCCCTTTCTGGAATTGCTAGATCGCGATGGCGCGGGCCGCCACGTGGCGCATGAGGGCCAGCGCCTCGCCGGGCGGCTTGCGTTCGACGCGCCGGTATTCCCGGCCGTCGGGTGTGCGGACGATCAGTCCAACGTCGATCATCGCCCGGCGGATCAGTGCGTGATCGCCGAAGAGGTGATTGTTGCGGATGATCACGCTGACGTCGAACTCACTGTAAACGGCTCCGGCGGCGAGGCGTGACCACAGCACCCAGAGCGCCAGGCTCTGATGACCATAGCGCGACGGCCAGCGTACGAGCCGGCCTTCGGCATCAAAATGGCCGGCCACCCGCTTGACGAGCGCGTAGTCGACCGGTTCCGGCACAGCCTGTGGTTCGGAGAGGCGTCCTTCAGCCACAAACGTGGCGCGGAAATGCTGGAAATTGCGGTAGCCGACGGCGCGCGTCAGCATGTTGAGAAGCTGCACGTGGCCGGGCTGGCCATCGATCAGGCCGAGTTCGCGACCGAGCGCTTTGGCGAGAGCCGATACGTCAGGCGCGACAAAGGGGAAGGTGTCTCTGGACATGACTGATCCTCGAGCGTGCCGATCATTGCTGATTGTCGCTGGTCGCTGACTTGCGGCGGGGCACGGGACGAGTGTCCGTCGACTTCGGATGAAAGCTGGCAGGTTTAGCTTCCCCTAGGGGACAGCGACGCCTCGGTGAACTGCCGACCAGTCACTTCCTTAACCCCGATCATCCCGAGAGGCAAGCAGGCCCGCCGAGAGGCGCCGCGGAGGCCCCACGGCCGACGGCAGCACCGGAATCGGCCTCGGCGAGTAGCAGACGCACCAACGCGTCGGCGTCCATCGGCCGGCCGAGGGCATAGCCCTGCAGCGTGTGGCAGCCGAGATCGGCCAGAATGTCGGCCTGCTCCATGGTCTCGACACCCTCGGCGACGATGCCGATCCCCTGGGACCGCCCGATCTCGACGATCGACCGGACGAGTTGTCGCTGGGTCGATGAGGTGCAGACGGTGGCTGTCAGTTGGTGAGCGATCTTGAGACGGTTGGGCTGCAACCGCCCCAGGCTGACGATCGAGGCGTAGCCGGTGCCGAAATCGTCGATCTCGATCTCGATGCCGAGCTCCTTGAGGCGACGGATATTGTCGGAGACGATCTCGTCGCTGTCGTCGAGATAGATCGCCTCGGTGAGCTCGAAGGACAGCATGCCCGGGCCGATTGCCATCGTCCTGAGCATGTCGATGAGGCGTTCGTCACGTAGCCGACCCATCGACACGTTGACGGCGATTCTCGGCACTCGTGCGCCGGCGGCGATCCAGCGAGCGCGGTGAGCCAGGGCGGTTTCGAGCACGAGGTGGTCGAGGACCGGCAACGCGTTGATGTCCTCGGCGACCTTGAGGAAGTGGCTGGGCAAGGTCAGCCCTTCCGAAGGATGGTTCCAGCGGACCAGCGCTTCGATGCCGACCATCTCGCGCGTCACGGCATCGAATTGTTGCTGATAATGGGCGGTAAACTGGTCTTCCTCGACGCCGGTGAGAATCTCATCGGCGAGGCGCTTGGCGCTGACGACCTCGGCTTCAAGTGCCTTTGTGAAGAACTCGAAGCGATTGCGGCCGAGTTTCTTGGCCCGATAAAGGGCGATATCGGCGTCGATCAACAGCTTGGACGGTTGGTTTTCAGAGTGGTTCGAGCAGGCAATGCCGATCGACAGGCCACTGCGACAGCGAGTTTCGCCGAGGTCGATCGGGTGGCGGAAGCCGGCAACCAGGTCGCCGGCCAACGTGCGGGCGAGCGCTTCCGGCTCTTCGCTGAGGCAGACGGCCACGAATTCGTCGCCGCCGATGCGGGCCACCAGGTCGCCGGGGCGGAACACCGCGCGCATCAGGCCGGCGGCGTGCTGGAGCAGGCGGTCGCCGGTGGCGTGTCCGAAGGCATCGTTGATCTGCTTGAAGCGGTCGAGGTCCATGTGGAGGACAGCGATCCGACTGGTCGCTTCCGGCCCGCCGGAGCTCACGTGGCCGAGATACTCCATGAGGTGGCGGCGGTTGGGCAGGCCGGTCAGTTCATCGTGCAGTGACGTGTGCCTGACCCGGCGGTTTGCCTCCTCGAGCTGGATGTTGCGAGCTTCGGCGAGCCTCTTGGCTTCGCTGAGCTCGTCGAGATTGCGCCGCCGCTCGGCGTAGAGATGACCGGTGACGAGGATTGGCACCACAACCAGCGCGCCGATGAACACGATCATCAGGCGGAAGGTGGTGTTGTTGGGCGGGGCGGGCCAGCCGCCCTTCGGCGTGGCGGCCAGCACCCAGGTACCGCCGGGAAGGCTAACCGCCGCGGTCAGCGGGTCGCGGGCCAGTACAGTCTCGGAGCCGAAGAAAATCTCGCCGGCCGTGCCCTTGCCGTCTCGCCCGCGGATGGTCAGGTCGAGCGCAAAATTGGCGGCGGTGATGCCGCTGTTGGCATAGAGGCGGTCGATGTCGATCACCGCCGACACGATACCCCAGAAAGCGGGCGGTCGGTCGGGCCGGTTAATCCTTACGGGAAAGCGGCCGACGAGGCCGACGCCGCCCTGAACCAGTTCAAGGGGACCAGCCAGGACGAGTTGGCCGGTTGCCTGGGCGCGCAGGACAGGGTCCAACTGGTTCGGGGTGTTGGCATAGTCCAGGCCCACCACCTTTTCGTTGCCGGCGAGCGGATAGACCATGCGGACGACCAGGCCCGGCGCGGCGGCGATCAGGCGCAGATCGGAACCGGTTGCCAGGAGATGTTCGACGAGGGCGCTGAATTCGTCTTCACCCAGGGTCGGGCGGGTTGCAAAGGCCGCGACGACGCCACGGCCGATCTGAATATCGCGGCTGATGTTGCCCTCGAGACGAGCCCGGATAACCGACAACTGATCGGCAACCGTTGCCCGGGCATGTTGCTCGAATATCTGGTGGTTCTGGTGGTCGGCGAGCAGGCCAAGCAAACTGAAGGCGATGAGGGCGATCAATGCCGGAAAGCTGGCCGGCCGGATAACCCATCCGTTCACGCGTTGCAAAATCCTAGGCAGCCGGCTGGGAGCCATCGTTTGCTTTCCAAAAGGAGTCGCCGTTTCTGTATAAGCCAGATTTTCCTTTTGCAATTATTACTGCTGACGCAAATACAACCTCCGGCTGGGGCTTGTAGGCCCTCTTCCGGATCCGAAAGCGTATCGCGATCTTTCAGGTTCGCTCGACCCGCTGTCGGCTTTTGTTCTTGCGCATGTCTTTGGGGCAAAACCGCTGCACACGTTTGCTCGACATGCTCAAATGCAATCAGCCGAGCCAACCGGCCAGGTCGGCGAGCGCGCGGCGACTGATCGCTTGCCTTTTGGCAACGGTCTTCTCGTTGCCACGCAGCCGCTGGCCGGGATCCCGCGGCACTTCGATTGGCGGGAAGAGACCAAAGTTGATGTTCATCGGCTGGAAGGAGCGGGGCGCGCCCTCGGCTTCGGCGGAGATGTGCCCGCCCGTGATATGGGCCAGAAGCGCGCCGAGGGCGGTGGTCGGCGGCGGCGGCATGGCAGGTGCGCCGAGCCGCTCGGCGGCGGCGAAGCGGCCGGCCAGAAGACCGATCGAGGCCGACTCGACGTAGCCCTCGCACCCTGTCACCTGTCCGGCGAATCTGAGGCGCGGCGCTGCCTTGAGGCGGAGCACCGGGTCGAGCAGGCGCGGACTATCGAGATAGGTATTGCGATGCAGGCCGCCGAGCCGGGCGAACTCGGCCTTCTCGAGGCCCGGAATCATGCGGAAAATGTCGACCTGCGCGCCGTATTTCAGCTTCGTCTGAAAACCGACCATGTTGTAAAGCGTGCCGAGCGCGTTGTCCTGGCGGAGCTGGACGATGGCGTGGGCCTTGACGGTGGGGTCGCGCGGGTTGGTGAGGCCAACCGGCTTCATCGGCCCGTGGCGCAATGTCTCGCGGCCGCGTTCCGCCATCACTTCGATCGGCAGGCAGCCGTCGAAATAGGGTGTCTTTTCGAACTCCTTGAACTCGGTCTTGTCGCCGGCAAGGAGCGCGTCGACGAAGGCCTCGTACTGATCCCTGTCCATCGGACAGTTGATGTAGTCGGCGCCGGTGCCGCCGGGGCCGGGCTTGTCATAGCGCGACTGGAACCAGGCCTTGTCCATGTCGATGGTGTCGAAGTGGACAATCGGCGCAATGGCATCGAAGAAGGCGAGCGCAGCGGCGCCGGTGGTGGCGCGGATGGCATCGGCAAGGGCCGGCGAGGTGAGCGGGCCGGTGGCGACGATCACCTCGCTCCAGTCCTCGGGCGGCAGGCCGTCCACTTCGCCTTCGGCCACGGTAACGAGCGGATGGGCGCGCAGCATGGCGGTGATCTTTTCCGAGAACGCCTCACGATCGACGGCCAGCGCGCCACCGGCCGGAACCTTGTTGGCATCCGCCGAGGCCATGATCAACGAGCCGGCGCGGCGCATTTCCTCGTGCAGCAGGCCGACGGCGTTGTTCTCGTGGTCGTCGGACCGGAAGGAGTTGGAGCAAACCAGTTCGGCAAAGCCGCCGGTTTTGTGCGCCTCGGTCCCACGGCTCGGCCGCATTTCATGAAGAACGACCGGAATGTCACGGGAGACGAGCTGCCAGGCAGCTTCCGAACCGGCAAGGCCGGCACCGATGATGTGGACGGGGGCGGAGGATTGATTGGTCATGGCGGAGGGGGATAGCACGTCCGCCGGGCGGGCGCAGCGCTTTTCCTGGTGCCCGTCGGGACAATGGCAAGGATCGGAAACCTCGAAAATGCAAACGCCCACCGGGGGAGGAGATCCGGTGGGCGCTGCAATTTTCTGTAGACGGCATGGGAGGAGGTATGCCGCTACAGCTAACCTGCGATGC
>JAGSYU010000006.1 GCA_018262575.1 Pseudomonadota bacterium
CCGCCACCGAAGCTGTTCCGCGATAGCTCAGTTGGTAGAGCAGGTGACTGTTAATCACCGGGTCGTAGGTTCGAGTCCTACTCGCGGAGCCATCGGTTTTTCAAGGAAATCAATGCGTTAGCCGCATGTAGAATGCATATGCGTGATGTCGTGAGGCTGCCTCACGGCCTCACGTGAGGCTTCATCGCTCGGTTGTGTTGCGAGGAAACCGCGCAACCTCTATTCTGACCGGGAAACGATGTTGGTCCAGGAAGGCGATTATGCCGACAATCAACTGGAAACAGGCACCCCGAAAAGCTCGCTGGTGGGCCGTCGATCAGGATGGCCAGGCGCATTGGTATTGCGCACCCGATGTTGCACCATTCACGGCCTTCTGGTTCGCGGCCTCCGAGCCTGCGCCGACCTTCGGCTTTTCCGGCGACTGGCGGGAGAGTCTGACGGAACGACCGATCGAGGGCAAAGCCCGCTAGCGGGGATAGGTCTGTCTGTCCTGAGATCTAGGCAAAGGCAAGTGTGAAATGTTGATTGTGGCTATTGCGATCGCAACTACTGTTTACGCAGCGCCGGTAAGGTATTTTCCACAGTGCTATGAGCCAAAAGAACCGACATGCATTTATCCGCGTTTTGGAAAGTCGGATAATTGGTTTGCATCTTGTAAAATTGAGATGCTCGATTATGCCGATGAACTTAACAAGTATGTCGAGTGCGAAAGAAAAAGAGCGCTTGATATCTATAAGGATGCCGCCGAACGATTTATGTGCCAGGCAGAGGGAAAGTCGATGTGCTTATGGTGACTGACTATTCCCCGCACCACTTCCTCTCCCGCTTCCGCCACTCGGCCGGCCCTGGCCTCCATGGGATGGCATAGCCCTGCCGCATGAGGGCGGTGCCTACGTCGCCGGCCGGCGTCGAGACCCGCGCCAGGGTGCGGCGGTAGCGGTCTGTGCCGTGGCGCTCGATGGTCACGCGCTTCCCGGCAATCAGGGCTTCGAGGGCGACCTTTGCCGCCCTGCCCGCTTCAAGCTCGGCCGGGCAACGGTGTTTGAAGGTCTCGGGCGCATCGACGTCCAGCAACCGGATCGTCTCACGGCCGACGACAAGGGTGTCACCGTCGACGACGCGAAGCGGCTCGGCCGTGCAGACGGCGGCGCAAACGTAGATGGTTAGTAGCGGCATCAAAACGGCCCTTCAATAGGTTCGCCCAAGGGAAAGAGGCGATCCATCTCGTCGTCATAGCGCCTGGCGATTGCCGCCCGTTTTAACATTGTGAGGCAGCGTTTGAAGCCCGGCGATGCAACTTTCCGACATTCTGCGATGGTCGCCTCGCGCACGGTTGCGCCTCGCTTCTCGAGGTTTTCCAGCCTTTCCGGTGGGTACGGCTCCAAGCTGACGGATACACATTGACCATCGGGCAGAAACCCGGCCAGCACCTTAATATCGTCGCCTTCCCTCATGTCTTTTCCTCCGGCTTCAAAAGTGCATCCGGGTCCAGCCCGGCTTGCAGCAAAAGCGCCACGGCGATTTGGCGCGGGGTAAGGTCGCCGTTGCCGCGCCACCAAATGTCGAGCTTGTCGACGGCGTGGGCGGCCATCTCGGGGTGGATCGCCAGATAGTGCTTTTTCATCTGGGCGATGGTGGCCGGGCTGTGGCCGGTGACGGCGGCGATCTCGCTGTCGGTGGCGCCGGCACGGGCGAGCCAGGTGAAGGCCGTGTCGCGAAGGTCCTGGTCGGTGAGATCGGCGATCGACGGCATGGGGTCCAACTTCCAGACGGTCGGCGGCTCCATCGAGCGTCGGGTCGGCTTCCATCCTTCGCGCGCGACGGCCGTCGCCTCGTCGTCGACGATGCCGTTAGCGGCTGCCGATCGGATGCGGGCGATCTCGTGCCGGTAGTGGCTGGCGTTCCATGGCTTGCATGTCCGTTCGTCGAAGGCGATGTTGCGGCATCTCGGCTTCAGGGCGGCATGGCGCCGACGGGCCTCGCGAAGGCGCGCGGACAGCGGCCCGGCGATCTTTACCTCGATGACGGCGCCGGTCTTCGACTGGCGGATCTCGATGACCTCGCCCTTGACCGGCGAGATCTTCACCTGTGGCCACTGCATGGCCAGCCGGTCCTTCTGCCTTTGGCCGACGAAAGCGCCAAGGGCGATCATGTCGCCCATATCAGGCCGTTCGAGCAGATCGGCCGCTGCGATGAACTGGCCGATCTCTTCACGCGACCCCGCGCGCAGGCGCGCGCCTGGCGTCTGCAATTTCAGGCGATAGCAAGGGTTGATCTTGATGAGGTTCGGCCGCTCCTCGGTGGCCCACGTGTAGCAGGCCGACAGCGAGCGCATGACGCCGGAGGCCTGCGAAAGGCCACGCTTTTCGAGGATCTTCTTATAAAGGCCGCGCGCCTGTGACTTGGTGAGCTTGGCGGCCTCCTCCTGCCACTGGGCCGGATAGTCCTTCTCAATGAGACCCGTCTTTTTCGTGTAGTCCTTGATGGTTTCCGGTGACAGCGGCTTTTCGGTAGCGGCGCCGTTCTTGGCCTTCTTCCCCTGCAATTGCAGCGCAACAAGCCAATCGGTGATCATACCGCCGAGAGAATAGACGGCGGCGGGCGCGACCGCCTCGGCGACCTCCTCGGGCTTATCCTCCATCTCTTGGACGAGCATGGCCGACCAACGGCGCGCCTCCTCGAAGGTGAACCACTGGCCGTCCGGGTGTTTGAGATCTTTCCCCTTGTAGCCGCGGGCGCGGAGGCCCTTTGCGGGCACAAAACGGGGGCGGCCGTCGCGCCATGCGACGTGCGGAATGGATACGGTAGCGGTCATTTGGGCGGGATCCGGAGGGCCGTGATGTTGGCCGTGGCTGGCACTCTGGGAAGGCGCACCGGGGGCCGGCCGCCTTGCCGGAGGGTCAGGCCTATTCCACGCTTGCGAGCACGGCCTTGCCGCGCTCGGTGATCCAGCATGTCTGTTCGCCCACCGGGCCTTTAGGCCAGAGAGCCAATTTGAGGGAGACAAGGCGACCAACCACGGACGGCTTTGCGCCACGGATGCGATAGGCCGCCGTACCGGCGTTGGCCATCGAAACGGCGCCGTCTCTGACAAGCTTAAGCGTCTCAATCTGAAGAGTGGTCATAGTCATTTTCTGGTCTCGCAAGGTTCGTGGCGACCTCTATGAAAAACATTGCAGGGCCGTCATCCCCGAGCGGAGCGACGGGCGACATGTTGCGAAGGCGTACCGATGAAGGGATCGGCCGGCGGGGGCGGACGAAATGCACCAGGCTGTAGAGGCCGAACACGGCGAAGGGCGACAGCCAGCCGACGAGCGCGCAGAGGGCGAAGTCACGCATGATCAATCGCCGTAACGGCGATCTGGGGCGACCTGAGGCCCTACCTTCTCGCCTTTGCGCAGGCGATCGGCGACCAGGCCACCAAGATCAGTGAGGCGAGCCACCTCGAAAGACCGGCCAAAGCGGGTCATCGTGTATTTGCGCACGAGCTTCATGTCGATCAGGCCATCGACCAGCTTCGTGTGGACGGGCCGGGATCCGGCGTTGCCCCAACCCGAACGGCCACGAAAGAGGACTTCCTTGTCGTCGAACAGGCGGATGAGGCTCTTTCGAGCGGGCGTGAGCTGGGGGATGATCTCGGAGGGGATGATCGTCGACATGTCAGGCCCCCTCGAAGAGGTTGAAGGCGTTGCTCCCGTGTGTGGTCCGGATGGCCATGATCGGGCTGCGATCGCGGTTGATCCACGCGAGCACCGCCTGTCGGCTCCAACGGTTCGTGAAGCCGGGTAGCGGTGCCGGAAAGCCAGTCGCCTCAAGGCTGATGAGTTTGTTCTTGAACCGGCGCGAGCAGTAGCCAAGCGCCTGGGCGACTTCGGCCGTGTTCATGGTGGGTTTAGTGACAAGGGCATCCATCGATAACTCCATCTCCATGGGAGTGGTGGCCGCGCCCTTTTTTTGTTGGAGGGTTGATGGAGCGCGGCCGCCCGGTCCGCCGCTGGCTCGGAGGACGTGACGATGTAGACCGATGAAAATCACTCCGTCAAGTGATTATCACGTGATTTAGTGACAAACAGCGACAAAATACCAATGAGCAGCGCAGCGTTTGAAACTGAGCGAAACCCGTTCTCGGTGGATAAGGAAAAGTTTCAGGCGGCCAAGCGGGCTGACGCCTGGCGCGGACGCAACATGGCGACGACGACGCCCATGATTGCAACCTGCCGATCGGTGATCGGAATGGGCAAACGCAACTCGGGGGCTACCGAACCGGTGAGCAGGTACCCGCCATCGTAGAAGCGGAAAACCGTGCGCGCCCTCAGCATCTGGAAATCATGAACCTGTGCGCAGACGACGTCGCCGTCACGCGGCGCCTCGTCGAGATCAACGACGACGATATCGCCCGCGAAATAGCCAAAATCGGCGAGTTCGCCGCCGCGTAACAACCAGGGATGCGCATTCTTTCGGTTCTGACAAAGCGAGAGAATGGCATGCTTTAGCGCAGGCGCTTCATTATCCACTGAAATTGAAACGGGATCGGTAGGGCCGACATCGACCGATATTTCCGGCTCGGCGCCCCCCTCGAAGGGGATGCCGGTCGCCTTCTGAATAAGGTCGATCGTCCGTCGCCGAAGCCGACGCCGGGGCTCCTCTTGGGTCGAAAAGCCAAGCAGCGTCGTGTGATCAAGACTGGCCTTCTTGGCCAGCGAATACTCCGTCTCGCCTGTCCTAGCGAGGACAGCGCGGACGTAAGCGAGCTGGCGGGCGGGCAAGTCACGATCCATGGCCGGAATGATGCCACGTGGTCATAAGGCCGTCGTCGTGATTTTGGCGGCTTGACCTTCTCTGCAAATCACTTCACCACGTGATTTTACAGCAAAAATCACGCGATTGTCCGAAAAGGTGAAGCGATGGCAGCACAAATGACGCCAAGAGAACGCTGGGCGGCGATCGAAAAAACCCGTGAATTAGCGGGGCTGAGCTGGGCGGATATCGCCCGGATGGCCAAAGTCAGCGAGGCGACCCTCTACAACTACCGCAACGGCCGCCAGCCACGGCACCTGATCCTCGCCCGCATCGAGATGATGCTGGCATCGCTTTGCGCCGCGCCCGAACTGGCGGGGGCGGCGGAATGAACGAGCCATCCCACATCCGCAGTCTGCTGCAGCTCGTCGACGTCTGCCTCGGCTACCGTCCGGGCGTCGCCCCGGTGGAAGATTGGCGCCGGGCGTTCGACAACCTCACCTCGGCGGCGCGCAGCATCGAAAAGCGCGTCGTGCGCACCGATCGCGACCGCCTCGCCGTCATGCTGGCCGGCCTCACCGTGCTTGTCGCCAATGCCAACGAGGGCGTCGGCCACGTTGGTCTGATGGCGGTTGCCCTTCAGCTTCGCGCCACTCTCTCCGACCCTCGCCTTTTCCGGGATGATGACAATCTCCGGAGGCGCGGCGATGCCTGATTTACAGCCCGCCAGAACGGCAAGCGCGTTGACCGTTCAAACGTCAGGTTTTGCACCGGACAGCGAAGTTATCCACAGCAATATTGAAATTTCGGTGGCTCGCCGGTGCGCCGGCATCAGTCAATCCGACCTGGCCCGGCTGGTGAACTGCGATCTGTCGTCGATCAAGAGGGCGGAGCGCGGACGGGCCTCGGCCTCCCTTTCGGCCCGGATCGAACAGGCCCTTCGAGGATGCCTACCCAATCCGATTGACGACAGCCGCGCCGAATTGGTTCTGCGCGCAGCCGCCATCGCCCTCGCCCCGCTGCTCGGGGCCAAGTCGGAATGGGCGATCGGCCTCGAACGCCGCTCGTCCCGCCCCGCCTCCCGCCTGCGCCGCCACATGGCGCGGCTCGCCAATGCGCATTTCGGGGTGAGCCTCGAAAAGATCGCGGGCGTCTACGGCTGCCGCCGCCAGTCGGTCGCCGAACAGGTGCAAGCGGCCGAGGCCGAGATCGCCGCCGACGACGATCTCGCCGAGCGGATCGCCGACCTTTTCGCACTCATCGAAGCAACTGTCCGGAGGGCATGAAGGTGAAAATTTCCGAGACCCAACGACGGATCCTTACGAATGCTCGCGAGGGAAATAGCGTCTTCTTCTCTTATGGCCGGTCGCAAGGCGGTGGATGGTCGTGTTCGCTCGTCTCCTGCTATCGCAAGGGGCTCCTGAAGCCAGCGACCAAAGAAGCCCCGTTCGGCACCCTTACCGAAGCTGGAAAAGCCGCCCTCGATGACTGGGAGGCCCGCCGGTGAAGCCCTCACTTTTGCTCTCGCAATTCGAGCTGCGGCGCTATGCCATCGTCGGCCCGAACGGACTGTTCATGGTGCCGATGGACGGGCTCGTCCACGGCCACTTCGGCGTCAACCTCAATCGGTTCCGCGACGGGTTCGAGATCCGCCATATCCCCACGGGCCTCGCCATCAGCCGGCATTTTTTCTCGAACATCGATCCGGCGACGGCGGCCGTGCTGGAGCTGGAAGCGCTCCGGAACAACTGGGTCGACGTCGACGCGGAGATCTTGGCGCCGCTCAAGGGGCGGATCGACGAGATCATGCTGCGCCACGGCGCTGCGCCGATCCTCGGCGCCGGCATCGCCTCCGAAAAGCAGCGCGGAAAGCGCACCAACGGCTTCGAGGGATGGGAATGAGCGAACCCACTCGCCCGGTCCTGCGCTGGTATGGCGGAAAATGGCGCCTAGCCCCGTGGGTTATTAAGCACTTCCCGCCACACCTCGTTTACGTCGAGCCATTTGGTGGCGCCGCATCGATCTTGCTGCGGAAGCCTATGGTAGCGGCCGAAGTTTACAACGATCTCGACGGGAGATTGGTAAATCTCTTCAGAGTTCTGAGAGACCCCGAGAAAGCCTCAGACCTCCGCAGACGCGTGGAGCTGACGTTTTTCAGCCGGGCAGAATTCAACTGGTCTTACGGCGAGCCGGTCGATGACATCGACGACGCGCACCGCATGATCGTGCTGAGCTTCATGGGGCAAGGGTCGGACAGTGTTACGAGGCATTGCCCTACGGGTTTTCGAGCCAAGATGTCCGATGGAAAGGCCATGCCATCGCAAGCTTGGGCATCTTGGCCGCAATCAATTCCACAGTTCACGAAACGCCTAAGAAACGTCACAGTCGAACAATGTGACGCCACCATTCTTATCGACAGAATGGATAGTATCGGCACGTTGTTCTATGTGGACCCGCCATATCTACCTGAGACGAGAAAGAATGGCATCCGCAAACACGGATACCGTCACGAGCTGACCGAAAACGACCATGTTGCATTGCTCGATCGACTTAACGGCGCTCGCGGAATGGTAGTGCTGTCGGGCTATCCCTCAACTCTTTACGACATGGCCCTGCAGGGTTGGCACCGCGTAGAAACGTCGGCTTTGGCCGACAGGGCACAGATCAGGACAGAGGTTCTCTGGCTCAACGAGGCCTGCGTTGCCGGGCTTGACGGCCATCGAGACCAACGCGAACTTTTCAAGAGGGTGGCTGAATGACCGAAGCCATCCGCCTCTTCACTCGCCCCGAGGGCGGCAAGCGCGCCGTGATCCGTGATGAGGATCTGCGCTTCACGCTGGCCGACGTCGATGACGACGGCAACGCCCTTCCCCTTTTCAAGCCGGCCTCGGCCGAGCGGCTGATCCTGTTCGCCGAACACGCGGCGGTCGGATCGGCGGCGGCGATCACGCATCCGCAGGCCGTGATGATGCTGGCGACGCTCGCGCTCGCCCTTCTCTCCGCGCTCGACGAAGCGACGAACAAGGAAATTCTGCCGTGAAGTCGCCCTGGCTCTCCGATCTTTGTGAGCGCGCGCCCACGACTTCCCGCGATTACTCGAGGGTGGCCGGCGTCCTGAAATGTGCCGCCTCTCAAGCCTCCTTTGAAAGCGAATGTGACGCCCTGCGAGAAGAGGCCGACCGCTGGAAAGCAACCGCCCGCCGCAAGCGCTGGTCCGACGAGCGGAGTGCTGCCAGGTGAGCGAGCCGCGCGTCAAAATGGCCGATATCAAGATCCGGCTGCTGGAGCGCATCGGCGACCTAGTGAAGTATCTGGCGAAGGGCGGCAAGTTCAAAGGCGATTACTATCTGGCGCTCAACCCGCGCCGGCATGACAAGCACATCGGCTCTTTCTGGGTGAAGGTTGCCAAGGGGCAAGGTCAAGGCGCCTGGAAAGACGGGGCGACGGGCGACAGCGGCGATATCGTCGACCTCTGCGGTTACTGCCTCAGGCACAAGAACCGGCAGGAAACCTACGCTTGGGCGCTGGCCTGGACGGGGCTCGACCGGAACGTCGATCCGAAAGAGCTGGAACACAGGCGCAAGGATCGGGATCGGGACGAGGCGGCGATCGACGCCAAGGCGGAAGCGGAACTGCGGAAGTCTCGCAAGCGGGCCTTCGCCTGGTGGCTTCGTGCGCAACCGCTGCGCGGCACGATCGGCGAAGTCTACATCCGCGAAGGGCGCGGGCTCGTCGGGCTGGACTGGAACAATCCGCTGCACCGGCTCGGTGCCCTGCGCTTTCTGCCGGAAGCCGACCACACCGATGAAGATGGCGTCGTCACCACCTGGCCGATCATCCTTGCCGCCATGTGCGACGGCGCCGGCAAGGTGGGCGCGGTGCATCGCACGTTCATCATGCCGGATGGATCGGACAAGGCGCCCGTCAAGCCGCCGCGCAAGATCTGGCCGAAGTTCAGCGGATATTCGATCCGCATCGGGCGGGGTGCCGGCGGGCTGACGCCGGAGGAGCGATGCCGGCGCGGCGAAAAGCTGCCGCTGGTGCTGACCGAAGGCTGGGATGACTCGGTCGCCAACCTGATTTCCCTGCCCGACTTCATGCACTGGGCGGCCGGCACGCAAGGCAACATGGCGGAAATCCCGCTGCTGCCCTGCATTTCCGAACTCATCCTCTGCCGCGACAACGACTGGACCAAGGACCAGGCGGTGCGCGGCTTCGAGAAGGTCAAGCGCGTCCTCGGATCGCGCATCAAGGCTGCCGGGCTCGAAATCCCGGTGAAGGTGGCCGGCGCGTTCGTCGGCAAAGACAGCAACGACCAATACAGGGGTGCATGACATGTCGAGCATGGAAAATGCCGAAAGCCAAGGCGGCGTCGCGGCGGGTGAACTCCGGCAGTTCATCGAGCGCGTCGAGCGGCTGGAAGAGGAAAAGGCCGCGCTGCAGGATGACATCAAGGACGTGATGGCTGAGCTGAAGGCGCGCGGTTACGACGTCAAGGCGGTGCGCACCATCCTCGCCCTTCGCAAGAAAGATCCCGACGAGCGGCAGGAGGCCGAGGCGATCCTCGAACTCTACATGAACGCCCTCGGCATGGCTTGAGGAGGCGGGGATGAACGCGCCAGTAAAGAGCAAAACGCCGATATCGGCCGCTGAAGCCCTGAGGATTAAGGCCTCGCACTTCCGAATTTATGCCGATGACAGCGAGGCGATGATTTCTCGCCATCCGGTCGGATCATCTCGAAAAAAGCTGAAGGCTACAGCCGATCTTTGGAGAAACGCCGCCGAAGAGCTTGAGGCGGCTGCCGACGCGATAGCAAAAGAGGACGTGTGAATGGCAGACAAGATCCTCCCCTGCCCCTTCTGTGGCGGCCTCGCCGAACAGATCGAACTCACCGATGAGGAAAACGCCGGCGGAAGCGTCATCTGCTGCACCAAGTGCCATGCGTCGTCGTCTGTGCATTTCGGCCGGAAGGAAAACCTCGTTTCGATCTGGAACGAGCGGACGTGGGTGTCCTCTCGGCAGCTTGAAGATGGAGAGCATTCTTCGGACGCTCCTGCCGATATTCCGGAGGACGTCTGGGAAGCGGCTTACGATGAGGCGGACGCCTTCTCTCCTGTTTACGGGTGTGACGAGAAGATCCGCTTCGGCCTGACCGAGGCTTTCGCGCGGGCGATCCTTGCGGAGCGCAAACGATGCGCCGTGACCGCCAGAGAAGTGATCCCCGATGGTGAGCCGCTGTCGCGACAGCGCATAGCCCACCGAGCCGCAACTCTCGTTGCCAACGCAATCGAAGGAAAAGACCATGGCTAAGCACACGAAACAGGCGCTGAATATGCTGATGCCGGTGCTGGAGCTGGTGGATGGCATCGAGCGGAAGTCGAGCCGGACCATTCTTAGCTGGGCGTACGACTACGTTGTGAGCCGGCGCTGGAAGGTGGGTGTCGACACGCTGCATCATTACTGCACTTCCGGCACCTTCAACCTGACCGATCCGGAGAGGATGATCGTCAGCTCGCGGCCAATCCTCTCGGCTGTGCTGGACGTCGCCATGGCGCTGAAGCCGTTCGAGGACGGCAGCTATCAAGCGGCCCGTGAACCAGTACCGGCGCCGGCCGAGCCTCACCCCGACCCGTTCAAACCCGGCTTCAAGAAGCTGAAGGCCGGCCGGAAGCTCGGCCTCGGCCCGCGCACCCCGCCACCAGTGGCAAAAACGCGCAAGAAGTGATGCTGGCTGGCTTAGGGGCGGATGATGGAAGAGCGGAAAAGCCGGTCGCCGGAGGCAGGCGAGGCGGGCGTAAAAGCCATGCTGATGTCGGCCGAGGAAGAAAACGGCTGGCTGGCGCGGGAAGCAACGCGCGATCCGGACAAGGGCATGCCCTACATGGGCTTCGAGCCGGGCGAGTGGTACGAGGGGGCCGACGAACTCGGCCTTTTCCCCGGCTGCCCGATTTTCCCGCTCGGCACCGATGGCGACATGTATTTCTTTCTCGACACCATCGGGCAGATGCGCGTCTTCAGCTATTCCGAGCTGGGCAAGGCCGGCGTGTCCAGCCTGTTTCAGGGGCGGCATCGGCTGCTTTATTGGGCCTGGCCGCGCGGCATCAAGAACCGCGAGGGACAGTGGGTATCCGTCAACGGCTGGGACAACAACCTGGCCGGCCACGACCTGATGGGCGCTTGCGCCCGGCAAGGGGCCTTCGACCCGGCTGACAAGCCGCGCGGCCGGGGCGTGTGGAAGAGCCGCAAGGGCGACCTGATCGTACACTGCGGCGACAAGCTGTACCTGGTGGGCCGGGCGGCCAACCGGCCGGAAGAGGCCATCAAGGAAGTGCCGCTGGGTGTTTATGAGGGGCACGTTTACATGTCGCGGCCGCCGATCGCGCGGCCGTGGCCGGTGTCCATGGCCGACCTCGACGGCCCGGCGCTGGATATCTATCCGCTGCTCAAGACGTGGAACTGGGCGCGGCCGGACGTCGACCCGATCCTTCTTATCGGCGAGATCGGCGTCATGATCCTCGGCGCTGCGATCGATTTCCGCCCGACCGCCTTCATGATCGGCGATCGTGCGCGCGGCAAGTCGACGCTGCAACAGCTCATTCGATGCCTGCTGCAGGGATGGTTGATCAAGGCGGCCGACGCCAGCGCCGCCGGCATTTATCAGCCGCTGAAGCATGACAGCCTTCCCGTTTCGCTCGACGAGCTGGAGAGCGAGAGCGACAACCGCAAGGGCGAAGCAATCATGAAGCTCGCCCGCGTGTCGGCCTCCGGTGACCTGATCTTGCGCGGCGGCGACAAGCATACGGGCGTCGCTTTCCGGGCGAGATCCGCATTCCTGTTCTCGGCCATCAACCCGCCGCCGATGGAGACGGCGGAAATGAGCCGCATGGCGTTCCTGGTGCTGAAGACGCTGAAGGCAGGCCAGGCGGAACCGGTGATCGACGAGGAGAAGATGGGCCGCGTTGGACAGCGGATCGTTCGCAAGCTGCTCGACAACTGGCATAGATGGCCGACCACACTGGCCGCCTACAAAGCGGCGCTCGCCAAGGCCGGCCACGACGGCCGAGGGCAAGCGACCTTCGGGACGCTGCTCGCCTGCGCCGACATGATCATCGATGGCGACGCTGCCGCGCTGGGGATAGAGATGGGCGACAACGCCACCTATCTCGACATCTGGGGCGAACGTCTTCGCCCGGCGACCATGATCGAATACGACGGGCAGGCGGACAACTGGCGCGCCTGTATCAGCCACATTCTCACCACGCCGATCGACGCATGGAAGGGCGGCTCCAGAACGACCGTCGGCGGCGTCATCGAGCGCTATTGGATGGTGGACTATTCCGACCCCGACCACCTGGCCATGCAGGCGGCCAACGATTTGCTCGGCGCGGTTGGCCTGAAGCTGGTGATCTCGGCCGAGAAGAAAACCGAGCTGTTCATTCAGAACAGCAACTCGGCCCTGCAGCGGATCTTCCAAGGCTCGAAGTGGTACGGCAAGCCGAATAGCGGCGGCTGGGCGCTGGCGCTAAGGACCGGCATGCCGGAGGATTGGTTTCGGCATGACAATCTCTATGTCACCGGCAACAAGGGCCGGGGGATCGCCGTGGCGCTGGACAAGCTGATGCCGAATGAGACGGGCGGCGACTGATCCTTCATTCTTGCATCTTGAGGGCTCGGCGACGCTCCAGTGATGGAGCGTGCGCCAGGCCGCGCCAGCGGCCGACCAGGGCGGCACGCGGCCGAGGGTGAAGCCTCGGGCCGCTTCCTGTCATCTCCTCCAGAATGTGCTAGATTGGGGTGCTGCTGCGGAGCGGTGCAAACCACCGCGCCATGCTTGCTTAGTCGGTGTTACGTGGGGCTCCGGGCGGGGAGCTGACTGGTGCCAGGCTGGAAAAGAGCCATAAACTATGCCTCCGACTAAGACCGCCATCCGGAGTAGTGCCCGGACAGCAGCGCCTTCCCTCCCCCTGTAGATAGCCTCGACGACGCTCCAGAGATGGAGCGCGCGCCAGACCGCGACAGCGGTCGACCAGGGCGGCGCGCGACCGAGGGTGCCGCATCGGGCCGCTTCCTTCTCCCGACCTCCTCATGCGCCTTGGATCGCCGACAGCGCCAATCCTGACGCCTCAGCCCCCACCCTATTCTTGCCCGAGATACGCAATGACGGCGATGTGGCGTGCCCTGTCGGGTTGGGGTGTTCTGCCGGTGTTCTGTCGCTAAGCCATTGATATCTATGACGCCCGGAACGACGTGTTCTATTGGCGTCCTGTGCTAAGCCAATGATTTGAAAGGGAAATCTGAAACCGGAACGGATAGAGCCGGTCAAGGGGTCGTATGCGATTACGCGCGCGCGGGCGCGCAATCATCACATACCCATATCCGTTCTAACGAGAGATATTCCTATATATATCAATCACTTAACACAGGACGCCAATAGAACACGCCGTTCCGCTGTCCAAGAAAAGTGAACGATCTCAAGGCCTTGAAAGCGGAACGCCTCTGTTCTGTCGGCCGTCCGAATAAAGAAATGGGGTTTATCCGATGGACACTCGGCACGGCGGGAAGGCGATCATAGCTGGCGGTCTCGGCGATGAGGTGACCACGCCGGAACCGGAGCAAGAGGAGCTGTTCGAGCGCGATGCGCTGGCCGACGCTCCGCTCTTCCTGTTGGAGATCGACCAGCGCGGCAATGAGGTCACGCGCGGCGGACCGGGTCGGCCGAAGGGCAGCCAGAACAAGACCACCGAGCAGATGCGCCGGGTGTTCCTTTCCAAGTACCGCGACCCGCTGATGGCGGCCGGCGAGATCATCTCGACGCCGATCGACGTCCTGAAGGTCCAACTCGGCGCGGCGACGAACCTCGAAGCGGCCGAGTTCTGGCGCAAGGTGCTGGTCGACGTGCTGCCCTACATCCATCAGAAGCGGCCGATCGCCCTGGAGGGCGGCGGCATCTCGGCCGGGGTGCTCAATGTGGTCATCGGCGACGTCGTCGTCGGCAATCCTGCGGGCGGTGAGTTTGGCGTCAACATGCGCCTTGTCGATGGTGAGCAAAATCAATCACTTAGCGATAGTCGGAACGCAGAGCCTCATGGCAACGCACCTCACGACGAAGACAAGTGATTGAAATGAAAAGGGAAACCACGTCCTAGGCCGGTGATGAAAACTCACCTTCAGCCAGGCCGCTCCCCTCTCGATCGATGAGGAGGGGGGTGGCCTTTTATATGGCGGACCGCCAGGCCGGAGGCCCCCCCGAAATCGCTTTTCCGTTTCGCATGGGTGCTGCCCCGTGCGGTTTTCAGCCCTTGAAAGGGCGCGGAACTTGATCGTTGCGGACGTGGGTCGGGGGTGTGGTTCGATGCCTGAGACGATGATGAGCCCGGACACCTACCGATCGCCTGGACCGGTGGCTTCCGCCTTCCTCTCATCATCGGCTCTCGTGCGCTTCATCATGGGGCCATTCGGGTCGGGCAAGACGAATGTCTGCCTGATGGACGCCCTGGCGCACGCTGCGCGAATGCCGGTCTGTCTCGATGGGGTGAGGCGGTTCCGTGGTGTGGTGCTTCGCGATACATACGCCAATCTATGGCAGACGACAATCAAGACCTGGGCAAATTGGTTCCCCAAGGAAAAAGGCAAGTGGACCGGTTCGGAGGGGCGCCAAGCGCAACACGTTCTCCGCTTCGATCTGCCGGACGGAACCAAGCTCCACTTTGAAATGCTGTTCCTGGCGATCGGCGATGACCGTATCGAGGACGTGCTGCGCGGCATCGAATTCACCTGGCTGATGATGAACGAAGCCGACCTGCAAAGCGGCGACGTGCTGACGTATGCCGTCGGTCGCGTCACGCTTCGGCGTTATCCACGAACCATCGAC
Organism: Pseudomonadota bacterium; assembly: GCA_018262575.1. GTDB lineage: Bacteria > Pseudomonadota > Alphaproteobacteria > Rhizobiales > Pleomorphomonadaceae > Pleomorphomonas. Next base: position 14,610 of record JAGSYU010000006.1, read on the forward strand.
CTCCGGCCGGAAGATCGCGAGTACTTCGTCGGCATCGTCGGCGACCTCAACCCGCCGGACACCGATAGTTGGGTCTATGAGCTGTTCGAGGAAACCAAGCCGGCCGAACACATCATGTTCAAGCAACCGTCCGGCCGGTCGCCTCTCGGCGAGAACCGCGGCGCCATTCCCCGCGAGGCCTACGACCGCCTGGCCGAGGCAAACAAGCACAAGAAATGGTGGGTGAAACGCATGGTCGACGGGCAATACGGCCCGTCGCGCGAAGGCGACCCCGTCTATGGCGACGATTACGACGACAGCGTGCATTTTGCCGATGGCGAGCTTCAGCTTTTCAAGGATTTGCCGCTTCGCCTTTCCTTCGACCAGGGCGTGACCGGGCCGGCCATGCTGATCAAGCAATACACCTATTCCGGCCAACTCCGTGTTCTCGAGGAACTGGTGCCTGGCCGTATGGGGGAAACCCGCTTCGGAGAACGCTGCAAGATCCTGCTTGAAGAGCGCTATGGCGCCATCCCGTCAACGCGCTGGCGCGCGGTTTGCGACCCGGCCGGCTTCACTGGCGGCGATGCGGAGGGCGGAGATCTAGCCTGGGCCGAGACGGTAGCCAGAATACTCGGGATAGTGATCCTCCCGGCTGAAACCAACGAACTGAAAGCCCGTATCGACGGCGTATCGCAGCTCCTGCGCTATCGGATCGATGGCCAGCCGGCTCTCATCATTTCGAGCCTGTGTCCGATGCTCCGGAAGGGGTTCAATAGCCATTATCGCTACAAGACGATCAAAGGGGCCGATGGCCGATCGGCGAACAAACCCGAGAAAAACGAATACTCCGACCCACACGACGCCCTTCAGTATGGGGTTCTCGACCTTGGCGGCCGCTCGGCGGTGATCTCTGGAGACCTCACGAAAAAGGGCGGCGTCGGCCGTCAGGACCGTCACGACGAAGACAGCGACGATGTCCATATTCCGGCCGGATCGGGGGGCTTTGATGTCTTCGCCTGCTGACCTCACCTATCGGTCGGGCAACTGGCGCGATATCGCCGCGCTCGGCCACCGTCTGACGCCCGACCGGTGGCGCCAGGTGGTCTATCAGTGCGCACGCTCGGCCGTGTTCACGGTGCTGGATGATGGCAAGCCGGTGGCTGTGGCGGGGCTATGCCACGACCGTGATGGCATCGAGATATTCCTGTTCATCGAGCAAGGTTTACGCGGATCGCCGCGAGCGGCCGGAATGGTCCGGCGCTTGATCCGCTTGTTCCGTCGTGAGGCGCCACCGGCGGTCTATGGCGTCGGTGTCGCTGATGGGCACGAACCGGGCCGGCGGCTCGCTGAAATGGCCGGCTTCACCTTCTGGCGGCACCTTCCGACCGGGGAGGACAGCTACTGGCTCCGGCTTGGTCCCTCCGATGAATCCTGACGGGCGGGCCTCGGGCGGATCGTTGCCATGGGGAATAGCCCCAAGAGGATCTGCCATGACTACCAAAATCACCGTTGAAGCCCATGCTGGCTGGCCTGTGGCCGTCTATGCACTCGACAGTTTTTCAAGTGCTACTGCTGCGAATGTCACTGAACACCTGCTCGAGATTATCCCCCCTGGGGATGCGAAAGAGTTCCACGCGACAAGCAATCGGGAAATCCGTTGCGTTGAGCTTCCGCGAACCGACATCGTCGGCCTTCAGCCTGTGCCGAACCCTCTCGATTTCGCATCCGTCGTCCGTGGCCTTAAGGCCGGCAAGCGCTTTGCCCGCGCTGGGTGGAACGGCAAGGGCATGTTCATTTTCCTGGTTCCCGGCTCTCGCTTCACGGTCAACCGCGAGCCCCTGCTGTCGATCCTCGGTGATGGCGCCGAAGTCGACTATCACGCCCACATCGATATGAAGACGGCGCAAGGCTACGTCGTGCCCTGGCTGGCGTCGCAGGCCGACGTGCTGGCCGAGGACTGGACCGAAGTCGTTCCGGCCTGATCATCTCCGGCGCGGCGCCAGCGATGGTCTATCCCCGAAAGGGGCGAGCCGGTGCGGTCCCACAAGCGCTCTCGAACGATACGAGACCGGCCGCGTCGATGGCCCCGATCCAATCCTGACGGATGGTTCGGGGCCTTAGTTTTTCCCTCGTGACAAACACGGGGGAAGGCATGGGCGCCCTATTTGGTGGTGGTGGAAGCTCCTACACCGGACCGACCGCAGCCCAACGGGCTGCGCAACGCGACCAGGCACAATCGGCCATGCAATCGCAGGCCAAGTCGGATCGCGTCGTCGCGCTGGCCTCCGAGGCCTCCGGCCTCAGATCCTCGCTCGCCTTCGTCGACGATCGCCTCAAGAAAAGCTTGGGGGGCTGATCGATGGCGGCGCTGGCGGCTAACGACAACCTCAAGAAGATCAAAGCGCGCGCTTCGGCGGCAGCGAGCCGCAAGGATCTGTGGGCATCCCAGACCGACGAGCTGTTCGAATATGTGATCCCGTTTCGCAAGCCGGTGAAGGCGCGCACGGGATCGCAGACCGAGGGCGAAGGCCGTGTCAACCGCGTCTTCGACAGTACCGGTATCAAGGCCGCCCAGCGCTTTGCCGGCCGCATGGAGCGGGATGTCACCCCACCGTTCCAGCGTTTCTTCGAGCTGAAGCTCGGCCCGGCGTTCAACGGCGACAAACAGGCACGCGAAGAGATCGACGTCGACCTCGAAACCGTGTCGGCTAAGGTGGCGGCGCTGCTCGAGCGTTCAGCCTTCTCGATCGCCGCGTCGGAAATGTACCTCGATCTGTTCGGCGGTACCGGCTGCATGCTGATCCTCGAAGACGAGGACGATATCGCCAAGTTCGTGTCGGTGCCGTTCTACGAGGTGGCTCTTCGCGAAGACGGGTACGGCAAGGTTGTCGGCATCTACTGGACCAAGGATTTCAAGGCGGACACCCTTGAGGGCCAGTGGCCCGAAGACAAGATGCAGATCTCGGACGCGCTCCGGCAGATCATCAATAACAAGCCGAACGAAGACGTCACGATCTGCCAGGCGACCGAATACGACCGGAAGACCCGCAAGTGGGTGTTCACAGTCTATCGGCCGGATGCCGAGGAAGCGCCGATCTACGAAACGCAGATGGACACCTCGCCGTGGATCACACCGCGGTTCTACAAGGTGCCGGGCGAAGTACAGGGGCGCGGCCCTGGCCTGATGGCGCTGCCTACGATCAAGACGCTGAACAAGGTGACGGAACTGTCGCTGAAGGCGGCTGCCTTCGCCATTCTCGGCATCTGGACCTATCGGCAAGACCGCGTCTTCAACCCGAAGACGGCGCGGATGGTGCCAGGCGCCATGTGGCCGGTGGCCTCGAACGGCGGCGCCTATGGCAAGAGCGTCGAGCGCATGGAGGTGCCGGGCCGCTTCGATCTGACCAACGTCATCATCCAGGACCTTCGGATGATGGTCAAGGAAATCTGCCTCGACGACACGTTGCCGGCCGACAGCACGGCGGTGAAGAGCGCCACGGAAATCATGGAGCGCATGAACCGCCTGATGACCGACCTGTCCGGCGCCTACGGGCGCCTGGCGCTGGAGATCCACATTCCGCTCGTCCAGCGGCTGCTTTCCATTCTCGGCCGGCGCGGCTTGATCCCCGATCGGCTCAAGATCGACCAGACGCTGTTGAAGCTCGAAATCGTGTCGCCGCTGGCCCGCGCGCAGAATTCGCAGGATGCCAGCTCGATCATCAACTGGCTGAAGATCCTTCTTGAGATCGGCGGGCCGGAGATGATGGCGCTATCGGCCAAGGTCGAAGAAATCGGCGCCGTGCTTGGCGAAAAGCTCGGTGTCGCCAAAAGCCTGATGCGCGGCACAGACGAGCGCAAAGGCCTTCTCCAGTTGGTGGCGAAGATGATCGCCGCCGGCCAGCAACAGCAATCCGCACCACCGGAAGCCCCGCCCGCAAACCCGCAACAGCCGGGAATGATGGCGGCGGCTTAAGAAAGGCCCCTTCATGCCCGACACCGAAGACGATCTTCCCGACGCTGAACCGTCGCTTTCCGCCCTGCTCAACGTTGTCCGCGACCTTACCGGCGGCGGCCCCGGATGGGATGGCATCGAGCCGTCCAGCCAGTCGCTAGAAAAGATGCGCCGGGCACAACAGGCCGCCATGCGACAGCAGGCGATGGCCTTCCGTGACTGCTTCGAGACCGAGGCGGGCCGCATCGTCCTCGAAACGCTGCTCAACGAGACGCTTCGCAAGGCGCCCGACGTCGTCAACTTCGACGGGCCGCTCGAAAAACTCGCTCTTCAACTCGCCTGCAGGGAGGCGGTGAACGCCTTCGTGTTCGGGATCCTGCAAGCCATCGCGCAGGCCGATGGCAACCAACTGGAAGGACGTGATCATGCGTGATCGATTTCGGATTTTCTCGCTCATGGCTTCGGTTTGCTTTGCTCCCGAGGGCGGTGCTGGAGATGGTGGCGCGGATCCTGGCGCCGATGCCGGCGCCGATGCGGCTGGTGCGGGCCAAGCCGCCGACGCCGGAAAGGCCGCACCCGCTGCCGGCGCCGATGCCGGCGGCGACAAGGGAAAGGCTGCGGCGGACGCTGCGGCCGGAGCGAAAGGGGCCTTGGAAAACCCGGCGCTGAAACCGGACGCCAAGGCCGCGCCGAAGATCTACCGGCCCGACGGCCTGCCGGATCATCTTCTGGGCGGGACCGATCAGGAGACGATCGACAAGCTCTTTTCACAGAACAAGGGCTTCCGGGACGATACGGCCAAGCGGGGGGCGGTGCCGCGCGATGCGACGACATACGACCTCGCTCTCTCCGACGACGCCAAGGCGGCATGGAAAGTCGCCGACGACGACAAGGCGGTCGGCCTCATCAAGGAAGTGGCTCACGAGTACGGCCTCACCGACAAACAGGCCGGCGTGTTCGGCAAGTTCCTCGACGTGGCCATGGAGCGCGGCATCATTCCGAAGCCGATCGCGCCGGACGCGCTGTTCACGTCACTCGCACCGGCCGACGCGGCGCCGGGCGATGCGGTGTCCCTTGGCGAGCGGCGATACCTCGACGCGGAGGTTTACCTCAACACGCTGGGGGATACGCTGGGCTTCTCGGAAGATGAGCGGCGCGACACGCTGATGATGGCGACCACTAAGGGCGGCCTGCGCCTCATCGAGCGGATGATGCGCTCGGCCGGCGTGGAAACGTCGGTGACCGTCGAAGGGCGCGGCAAGGCGGGCGGTGAAATCACGCCCGAGAGCTTACGGGCGCGGCAAGCCGACGAACGAAACAACCGGTCCAGCGCGAAATTCGACCAGTCGTTTCAGGCCGAGACTGACCGGCAATACAAGGCCTTCTACGGCTGATAGGAGGGCACCGTGCCGTTCTTCCGAGAGAAAAATCGTCGCACGGTCGAAGCCATCCGTTGGGATGGTGAGAACACGCGCGAAATCACCCTTTGGGTTGATCCAAGCCTGAAGCCTCACGAACTGCCCAATGGATGGTGGCTGCGGCAGGAGCCGTCCGACAACCGCTTCTTGCTGGTGATCGGTGAGTATCAGGCCGAGATTGGCGACTGGGTCGTCAAAGGACCGAACGGTTGCCTCGCCTGTTCGCCGCATCTGTTCGCGGCCGCCTACGAGGCCGTGCCGGTGCCTTCCGAGGCCTGATCGCCTCATTCCTGCGGGTCTCCGACCCGGACCTAGGCTCTGCCTCAAGACGTCCGGAGATAGACCCGCAGGTTTCGGCGGCTCCCGCTTAGGCGGCCCGCCCCCTCCCCTCGGCCCTCGTCCCCGGAGCGATCGAAACAAACCGATCTCTTCGAGGAACACGAAATGGCCAGACAGGCTCCCAATTGGTACGTCCAGCAGTGGAAGGACGGTACCACCCACGAATATCAGTCGACGGGCTTTGCCCTGAAAAACACGACCACTCCCCCTGTGAAGGTCGTGGGCGATAAGCTCTACTTCAACAAGATGGGCGTCGGCTACGCCGAGGAAGATGTTCAGGTTGGCGACAAGGCCACGCCAATGAACCCCGACCAGGGCAAAGTCGAGCTTGGTACCAAGAAGAGCCGTGCCTTTTACGAGGTCTATGAAGACGACCTTGACCAGATGACCGCTGACGAGCGGGCGGACAAGCAGAAAGAAAGCGCACAAGCGCTTGGCCGAGTGCATGACCGGACCATCGTCGGCGCCGTCAAGTCGGAAGCGGCCGGCTCTGTCGGCGCCTACGCTGCCGGCGGTAGCCTTAGTCTGCTGCTGCAGGGCCGCCAGGCGCTTCTCGCCGAAGACGTCCCCTGCGAGGACGGAAACGTGTTCTGCGCCGTCGATAGCGTGACGTGGTCGCTGCTGCTCGCCTACGAACAGTTCACGAACAGTCAGTGGGTTGGTCCCGCCCTGCCCTTCGTCACGGGCGCGCTCGCGAAAACGTGGAATGGCATCCACGTGTTCCAACTCTCGGACAAAACGCTCCGCATGCAGGATACCGCGTCGGCTGACGCCGCCGGTCAGGCAACCTGCCTGATGTGGCACAAGGGTGCGGTTGGTTTCGGTACTGTGCGGGACATGACCGGCGATGTCGCATGGGACATCGACTACGACTGCTGGAAGCACTCGATGCGCATGCGCATCGGCTCCAAGCTGATCCTGCCGAAGGGCGCGGTGAAGCTGCTGACCAAGTACGACGCCACCCTGATCTCGCTCATCTGATGAAGACCGCCGCCGGGAAGCTGGCGGCGCCCCCTTTTCTCGATCCCCTTCCTCTCTAGCTCTGGGAGCGCGACATGCGCACTTTCAAAACTGGCGTCATCCGCCGTATGTCGGACACGGTTCCTTTTGGGGCCGGCCCGAACAATGTGGTCACCGACTGGCGCTACGTCACCAACGACGACGCGGCCGCCGTCGAGACGGCCGGCCATTTCAACGACCTCGCTTCGAAGCTGCAGAAGGGAAGCCTGATCTTCTGCTCGCTCGACATCGACGGCGCGCCGACCGCCCGCATTTACATGGTGACGGCAATCGCGGCCGGCGTCGTGACCGTCGCCAAGCTGGTGGCGACCGCCGCGGCCTGATCCGCACCTCACGGTGCCATGCTGGGCCGCGCTCGAACACGGGCGCGGCCTTTTCTCGTCAGGAGGCCGCCATGGTCGCGCAGATCACGCCGCTCGTCATCGTCAACCGCGCCCTCTCCCGCATCGGCGCCGCCGCCATCCCGGACATGGCGGCGAAGCTGCCGAGCGGGCAGATCATTCAGGACGTTTATGACTCGGTGACCGAAGACATTCTTGCCAAAAACCGGTGGACCTTCACCAACAAGTTTGCCGAATTGGGCAGGGCCTCGGCCGCACCTGCCGCCGGGTTCAACTACGCTTTTGTGTTGCCCTCCGATCGCAATGCGCTGCCCGACGCCTATTACGCGGCGAAGGACGATTTCCCGAACCGGCCGATGAAGAGCTTTGCCCATGACGAAGGTTTCGTCTGCGCGGATCCGCCGCGCCTTTGGGCAGAATACCGCTTCCTGGCCACGCCCGATTATTGGCCGGGCGACGTTCGCGAGATGATGGTGCTGGCGCTCGCTGCCGAACTGGCGCTGGCGATCCGGGAAGACGAGAAGCTGCGGGCGCTCCTCCGTCGCGACGTCTACGGCGACGAGATGGCCCAAGGCGCCGGCGGGCAGTTCGGGGTCTGCGTCATGATGGACGACCAGGCCAAGGCTTCCAAACAACTCGGCATGAGCGACAGCCCCGTTGCGGGATGGCACAACGCCGGTGGCCTCGATGCCGGCGAGTGGGGTTTCTGATGCCCCGGATCATCGACAGCCGCGCCGCCCACACCTATGGCGTTCTCGACCCGACCATCATCGAACGGCGGGACACCAAGTTCTTTCATGGTGGCCTTCAGGACGCCGCCGATATCATCATCCTGCCGCAGGGCGGCTATCGCGACCGGGGCGGCAGCGACCGGGTTTCACGATGCCGACGCAAGCTCGAAAAGGTGACGCTCACGGCGGCCATGATCACGGCGATCAGCCCTGCAAACCTGATCGATGGACCGGAGACAACGACGTCGGTGAGCGCCGCCAAGGGCGCGGCAGCCGCCACCATCCTCGAAATCACCCTACCGGCGGCGGCGGCCGTGGTCGCCTTCGACATGCTGGCGTTTCATGCGGCTGCCGGCGCCGACGCGGCGCTCAAGGTGCAATACCACGATGGCGCCGCGTGGGCCGATTTCGGCGCGGCCTTTGCCGTGCGGTCATCGGCGCGAACCCGGCGGATTGCCCGTGCGCCTTCGGCCGGCAGCGTGACGTCGAGCCGCTGGCGCCTGCAAGCACCGACCGCCGACGCCCTCGGCGCCGTCACCATCGGAGAAATAGCCCTGTGGCAGGAAACGGCCACTGTGTCGGATGGTCGCGTGCGCAAATTCAAGATCTCGCGCGACCTGAAATTCGAGCTGGTCATCACCGACCACAACATCGATGTCTTCAAGGGCACGACCTGGTGCGCGGCGGTGCCGCTCGACGTTGCCTCGGATGGCGTGCCGCTGGTGAAAGACGAAGGCGGCTACGACAGCGTGATCCTCTACTACCCGACCATGCACACCCGCCGCCTGCAGCGACAGGGTGAGGACGGCGAATGGAACATCGAGAAGGTGAGCTTTTCGGAGCTGCCGCTCGTCGACTATGGCGGCACCTATACCAACGGCATCGACGAAATTCAGGACATCGCCATCTACGGCTTTTCCGATGGCGATGGCTTCGCGCTCACTCTCGCTGGCGTGGCAACTGACAGCATCACCTATTCGACGACGGCGGCGACGACGGCCGCCAACATCAAAGCGGCTCTTGAAAGCCTTTCCATCGTTGATCCCGGCATTACCGTTGGCGCGACGTCGTCTGGCCGTTTCCGCGTGACCTTCACCGGCGGCGACAACGCGGCGAAGGACTGGAACCTGATGACCGCGACGGCCCTCAACCTCGATGGCTACGTGTCGGTGCTGTCGGTCCAGTCCGGCAAGGAGGCGGGCGAGGACATGATTTCCGACGCGGCGGGCTGGCCCGGCGTCGGCCGCCTCGTCCAGCAACGCCAGGTGCTTGGTGGCCTTAAGAGCCGCCGCAACACGCTGCTCGCCTCGGTTACCGGCAAGCCCTTCAATTTCGACATCACGTTGCCCGGCGCGACGGCGGCGCTCTCCTACGATCTGCAAGACGCGGCGCATGGCATCGTGGAAATCATGGATCAGCAAAAACTGTTGATCTTCAGCGAAGGCGGCATGTGGTTCGATGCCAACGCAACGCTAGACGCCACGGAAGCGCCAGCCTTCAAGAAGACGTCTTCGCCCGGCATCGACGCGCGGTGCCGGCCGATCGCTCTCGACAGCTCGGTCTATTTCTCGCAAGCCGGCGGCCGGGCGATCCGGCAGGGCACCTATTCGGCCGTCGAAGAAAGCTGGGCCCCGGAAAACGCCTCGGTTCTGGCGGCTGCGCTGGTGCCGACGCCGGTCGACTGGACGCTGCTCCGGTCGGTGACCTCGACCGATGCCGATACGATCATCTTCGCGCGCGACGACGGCAAGGCGGTCGCCTTCACGGTCATGGGTGCGCAAGAGGTTTCCGGCTTTGCGCCCTGGGTGACAGACGGCGCCTATCGCAGCTTCGCGTCCGACGACGACAACCGCCTCTGGCAGCTCGTCGAGCGCGACGGCGATCTGTGGTTCGAACTGGCGAGCCTCGACGGCCTCCTCGATGGGGCGATCGATGCGACAAGTGCGGCCCCGACCAAGACCTTCAGCGGCTTTGACGCCATGAACGGGAAGACGGTGTGGGCGGTCGCCGACGATCTCTTTGTGCATGGCCCGCTGACCGTTTCGGACGGCGCGGTGACGATCGGCGAGTTCGCCGACAAGCTGCGCGTCGGCACCTGGCGAGCGCCCTTTGCGCTCGACGTGCCCTTCGACGCCCGTGACGAGACCAAGGCGCCAATGGCGGCACAAAGGCGCGTCTATGCGGCCGAGCTATCGGTGCTGAAAGCGACGTCGGTCGCCATCGCCGCCAATGACGGCGCGCTCGTTGCCCTGCCGCTGTACCAGGCCGACGCCTTCACCGGCTTCGAGGTGGCGCCGCTCGACGATCCTTACACCGGCGTTCTCGTGGCAGAAGGGATGCCGGGGTGGACGCGGAACGCCCACGTCAAGGTGAGCCAGCTCAAGCCGGGAAAACTCACCGTTCGAAGCGTCAAGAAATCAGTGAGGGCGTGATGGAAGCACTTATGGGGCTCTTCGCGGCCGGCGGTGCCGGGGCTACGGCGGTTGGCACCGGTGCGGTTGCAGCCGGCGGCGTTTCCGGCCTGACGCTGCTGCAAGGGGGCATGGCGGCCGTGTCGGCCATCGGCTCGATTGGCGCCGGCATCGCGGCCAACAAGGAAGCCAAGGCCATGGCGGCGCAACAGGAGTTTCAGGCGCGCGACGAGCAGATCGACACCATTACCGAGCAGACGAAGATCAAGAAGGCCTACGCCGACTCGCTTTCGAAGCAGGCGGTGCAATTTGCTGCCGGCGGCGTCGACCTCGGATCCGGATCAGTGGACGCGGCCCGGCGCCAGCTCTCCGAAGATGCCGAGAACGAAATCCAGAACGCCGGCTCGTCGGGCATCCGACGATCGCTGTCGCGGCGCGTGCAGGCGAACATCTACCGACAGAAGGGCAAGTCGGCGTTGATGAGCGGCTTCTTCGACGCGCTCGGGACTGGCTTGAATTTCGGCATATCGGCCTACAAGAACGCCAATGGGCTGACAGCCAAAACCTCAGAGGGTTGATCCATGGTCCAGCTCGCCAAGCTTGGCGTTGAGGCTTCGCAAAAGTCCGACATTCCCGTGAACTACGATACCGGCGCCGTGGATATGTTCCGCACGCTGGCTGCGGTCGGCGGCGGGATTGCCGACCGCATCGGGCAACTGGCGGCTGTGGAGGCCAGGAAAAAGGAACAGATAGACGCTATTCAGGCCGAGCAGGCTGGCTATCGCGATGCCAGCTCGCTCCCGCTCGCCAATGTCGGCGCCGGGGCTGGTGTCGACGACGGCCGTGGAAACGGCGCGCGGAGAACGTATGTCCGCGACCGGCTTGTAGCGAAAGGGTGGACCGCAGAACAGGCGGCTGGCGTCACGGGCGCGTTCGTGCAGGAAAGTGGTCTCAACACCGGCATCGTCGGCGATGCAGGGATTTCCTTCGGCCTCGGTCAATGGAACCGCGAACGGCGGGCGGCATTGACGGCCTTCGCGGCAGCGGCCGGAAAACCCGTCACCGACATCGACACGCAAATCGACTTCTTCGACCACGAAATCCGCAACTCGCCGGCCGAGCAGCGGGCGTTGCTGGCCCTGACATCGGCCAAGACCGTTGACGATGCCGCCGTGGCGATGATGCACTACGAGCGGCCGCGCGACTATTCGCCGGACAACCCCACCGCAGGGCACGGCTGGTCGAACCGGCTCGCCTACGCCAAGAACATTTATGGGGCTGGGTCGGCACCTTCTGCTTCCGGGGGGGCAACAGGGCAAGCGCCAGTTCCGGCCGTGCCGCAGACATCCGTCCCGTCGCAAGGCCCCCGCTTCGAGTTTCGCACCGGCTACACGCCAGCGGACATGGCCTACAACGATGCGGCGCGCAAGACGATCGGCGCTCGGCTCGGCGTTCAGCATCAGAGCGCGATGGATAACATCTACGCCGCCAACAAGGGCGACCCGGCCAAGCTCGACCAGGCGCTCAAGGGCTATTCGCAAGACGCGCTTGCCGGCGTGACCGATCCGCAGCTCAAGGCGGCGATGACGATCGATCTGGAGCAAGCGCAGTCGGCGTACCACAAATCCGCTCTCGGCGAGGCGGAGGCCGCCGCCAAAGAACGTGTCGCCAACGAGAAGTCGATCTTCCTCGACAACATGGCGACGGCCAACATCAAAACGGGCGCGGCGCTCTCCGAACAATACAAGGGCGACCCGACCGGCCTTGCCTCCGCCTATGACAAGCATATGGCCGATACGCTCAAAGGGATCCCCGATCCGGTCGCGCGCGCCGACATGGAACGGCAGTTAACGGCTGATCGGCAGCAAGCGATCGCACAGGCTACCCGTGAACAGGATGCCAAGGCGACCAGTGACCGCCGCGCGTCGTTCGAGGCCACCGTCGAAGCCAGGAAGGCCGCCATCGTCCGCGCGTCGCAGGATGCCGGCAACAGCGCCTCGGCCGACCAGGCGCTCGCCCAGCACCTTGGAGCCCTGAAGGACCAGCTCGACCGTGCCGGCGACGCCTACACTCCCGAGGAAAAGGGGAAGATCTTCCACGGCGTCGTCGATGACATGATCGCAGCGCGGATCGTCGGCGGCTTCAACGCCAACAAGACGCCGGCCGGCAAGCAAGCCTATCGCGATGCTTTCGTGAAATCGTGGATGGGGCAGGACGAGGTTATCGGGCAGATGAGCCCGGATGGCTACGGCAAGATCGTTTCCATCCTGGACGAAGCTCTGATCAAGGACGAGGCCGAACGGACACGCCAGGCGAAGGCCGTCGACACGACGATTTCGTCGGCCTTTTCCAACCTCGAAAAGGGATATCCCCTCACGCCGGATGCAATGGCATCGGTCAAGGCGCAGGTCGCGACACTGGCCGACCCCTCCCTTGATGCCCGCTTCGGCTTTCTCGACAGCATGTCGACCTGGGCGCGTGCCGCCGCCGCCTCGCCGCCGCAGGCGCTTGCCGCGCAGATCGACGACTGGAGCCGCGCCATTCAAACCAGAGGCGCGACCCCCGAGGATATACAGAAACTGGACATCGCGCAGTCGCTGCAAAAGACGATGAGCGAGGGGCTGAAGACCAACGCGCTGGGCTGGGCTTCGCGTGTGGGGCTGATCAATCCGACGCCGATCGACACTAGCTCGACGGAGACGCTCGCCGTGTCACTGCAAAAGCGCGTGGCCGAAGCCGATACCGTCGGCTCCATCTATGGCATGCGTGATCCTGTCGGGCTTCTCCAGCCGGGGGAAGCGCAGGCGATCGGTGATTATCTCACCAGCAACCCGGACCAGCTTCCCGCCTTTTCTCGCTCGGTCTACGGGGCGCTCGGGCAGAACACCGGGCGGTTCTTCGGCGAGATGGCAAAGGATGGCCCCATGCTCGCCCACGTGGCGGGGTTGACGGCCGAAACCGGCGATGAGCGCGTGGCGCGGGACGTCGGCGACATGCTGAAGCGGCGGGCGGTGCCCGGCTATAAGGCGCCGGAAATCCCGAAGGCCAAGGCAAGCGCGGCCATTTCCAACACGATGGGAACGGCAACGCTGCTGCTGCCCCGCCTTTCGGCGGCCGCTCGCGAGACGGCCGACACGCTTTTGGAAGGGCGCGCGCTTCGCCAGGGGTTCGCCGACGACGATGCAGCAACGGCGGCGGCTACGGAAGCGGCCCAACGCTCGCTCGGCGCCCGCATGGTGGGTGACGTTCAATACGGCGGGGCGCAGGAAGTGAACGGCCTTTCTACGCTGCTGCCGCCGACCGTCTCCGGCGAAGAGGCGCAACAGGCCCTCGATATGCTGCGCCCCTCCGATCTGCCGGCGTTGGCCAACCTTTCCAGTTTGCCGGCGATCGGTTCGGCGAACCGTTACGCGATTACGCCCGATGACATCGCCGACGGCCATCTCGTGGCGATCGACACGGACGGACACTATCGCGTCGCTCTCGGCGACCCGACCTCTGACGCCCCGCGCTGGGTGGCGGCGGCCGATGGCTCGCCGTGGATCCTTGATCTCAAGGCCGTCATCGCCGCCCAAAACAGGGTGAGCGGAGAAGCGGAGAAGCGTCGGCGAGAGGGCGTCGCCGAGCGCTGGGGCATGCCGGCAAACGGGGGGCGCTGATGGGCAGCTTTGCTTACGAGACAGCGCTTTCGCCGTGGAACGGTGACAGCCTGGCCGGCGGACGGGCTTCGCTCGGCGAGATCTTCACGGCGGCCGACGACGAAATGCGACTTGGTGCCAACAGCAATTCCCGCTGGGCGGCGTTGGAAGACGCCTACGACGATCGCAACGACGCAATCTTCAAGGCAACGGGTCAACGGCTGCCAAACCCCGTGCGCGATCCGGTGTTGGTGCCGTTCGGGAACGGCGCCGGTCGTGCCCCGTTGCCGGCGGCTGTGGCCTATCCTCAGGGCTCGCGCGCGTGGAAGGACCGCCTCGCCGCGCTTGCCAAGCAATATCCTGATGCCGCCGAGGCGATCGGCGCCGAGCGCCCGATCGATGACGACGCGGGGGCGTTACTGCAAGCGGCCGAGGGGCGATCGGCGGAGGCTTCGGCCTCGCGTCCAGGTGTTGGCGGCTTTCTGGCTGGGCTGGCCGGCGGTATCCGCGGCTCTTTCCGCGACCCGCTTCAGGTGATGGCGATGGTCGTTTCGGGCGGCGAGAGCACGGCTGTAACCATCGGCGGTCGCTTGCTCGGTACGGCAGGGCGGGAAGCCCTGGTGAATGGGCTTTCCGAGGCGGTGATCCAGCCGGAAGTGCAGGCCTGGCGGAAAGAAGCCGGTGTCGACCACGGCTTAGGCCGGGCGTTCGGCGATGTGATGATGGCGGCCGGTCTCGGCGCCGGGTTCGGCACGATCGCCCAAGGCCTTCGCGAAGTGGTGCCGGCCTTGCGCGGGATCGGACAGGAACGGGCGGTGCCGAGCGAGCTACGCGGCGCGGTCGACGCGATCGACGCCGACGAAGCTGTCGCCGCCATGAAGTTGCCGGACGTATCGCCTGCAACGCATGACGAGGCGATGGCCGCCGGTGTGCGGGCGGCCGAGACGGGCGAGGTGCCGCCGTACCTCACCGAAACGCCGATGGAAAGCGCCAACCGGGAACTCTGGGCTGCGGCGCCTGACGACATGGGTCGGCTCGATGCGCTTTCCCGGCAGCGGGATATCAACGCGGCTGCCCTCACTGACCTGCAAGCACGGTCGATGGATGATGCCACCTTCGCGCCGGTGCGGCGGGCGTTCATCGAAGCGGAAGCGGCGGCGGCTGACGCGGATCGCCTCCGGGCGGCAGCCGATGCCTCGAAGATTGAGACCGAACGGACGCTCCTCGGCGAGCGAGCGGCGGCGCGAGACCGGGAGGCCGAGCGCATTCTCGGCACCATCGATCCGGAGAAGGCGCGCGAGCTACGCGACATTGAAGGCCAACTCAAGCTGCGCCGCGAGGGCCAGACCAATGTCGAGCAACTGCTCGGTGAAGCGCGGGCAAAGGTCGACGAACTTCGGGCACCGCTGCTCGACAAATATCGGCGCGCTCCGGAGCCGGCGCCCGAAATCATGCTGCCGGCGGAATACGGCCCGACCATCAAGGCATCGCCCGATGCCTGGGCAGACGCCGTCGCCAAGGCCGAGGCTGACGGAAAGGGGCAGATCATCGGCGCGCTCTACAACGATGAGCTGGGGCACGTGGCGGCGCCCTGGTCGATGCCCGGCGACAAGGAACACGGGCTTGCCGGCCTGATAGGCCGTGGCCGCCGGGACGTCGTGGAGCGGCTACCGGAGATCATCCGGAACGGCCGCGTCGAGATGGGACGGTCGCGGGCTCGGATCTTCACAGACGATCACGGCGCCGTCGTTCGGCTCGATTTTCGGCGGCAACGGGGAAAGGGTCAGGCTTCGGGCGGAAGCCCCTGGCTGCTGACGGCATTCAGAAAAGAAGATAACGCCGGGGATCCGAAGTTTGCACGGTCGGAACCCGAGGGGGTGACCGTCAACTCTTCTCCCCCGCCGGCACCTGAAAATATAGGCGCAACTCTGCCGAAAAACAACTCCGCTGCCATTCCGCGCCGATCGCTGTCCGGATCTGCCGGCGATCGGGCAGCGATCAAGGAAGCGCAGGATCTGAGAGACCAGGCGAGAGAGTATCTTATCGACAGCTCGTGGTCCTCAGATCCAAAAGCGAGCAAGATCGCATATCAAAAGGCTCGGGATCTGGAGGCGCGCGCCGACGAAATAGAGCGGCGTGTCGTGCCCAAAGGCAAACAAGCAAGAACCGACCCGGCAACGCCGGGGACGACCGCGCCAACCGAAGCGACGGCCCCCGCAGCAGAGTTGATGCCGGCCGCGCCTGCGCGTGCCGAAAACGAGGCGATAAACACGCTCCGCCGTGCTCTCTCCGGCACGGCAGACGAGCGCGCGGCGGCGCATCGCAAGCTCGGCCAGATGGTCGATACCCTTCAGCGGCGCGAAGGCTACGAACCAAAGATCCACGGGCAGGCGACCGTCGACCTTCTGACACATGCGCTCGGCGGGGATCCCGACCGTGTTGTTTCCAGCCTGGCGCGAGATGCGGCCGGCGCCGACGTCGACGTGACGTTTCAGCGTGGCCTCGAGGTGGCCGGCCGGGGCGACGCGCTTTCCGAAATGATCGACGCCTGCAAAGCGAGGTGACGTGATGGGCATCGAGAAATGTCTCTCCACTCTGGTGGAGGCGAAGGAAATCAGCTCTGCGGAAGCCGATGACCTCAATAAGCGCTACGAGCAGTTCCGCGGCGCCCGGGCGGCAAGCGGCTCGCCGGCCGCCGATGCCGAGGCGAAGGCCGACCTTTCGGCCGACCTCAAGGCGGAAGCCCTGGACAGGAAGCGGCGCTTTTTGCTGCAAACGGCCGTTGATGCGCGGATCGATGCCGACCTCGACCGGTTCCGCACGGCGAGTGGCAAGAAGGACAAGGCGGAAGCTGCGCTGGCGTTGCTCGAACACTACGGCACGGCGCCGTATTCGTCGGTCGAAGGGCGTCGAAAATCGCTGATCGGCGCCGACCTCGCCAAGCTCTCGGACCTTCTCGCCGCCTTCGAACGCGACTGGAAGGGCGGCGCGCCGAACAAGGCGCGGCTTTCCAACATCGTGCGCGAGGCCTTCGGCAAGGACACCGGCGACCGCTCGGCGAAGGCATTCGTGCGGGCCTGGCTTGAGGTGGCTGAAGGCGAACGCGCGCGCTTCAACCGGGCTGGCGGCTCGATCGGCAAGCTGGACAACTGGGGGCTGCCGCAAGTCCATGACCGGTTGGCTCTGACCAACATCGGGAAAGACCGCTGGGCGACAGCCATTCTGCCGCGCCTCAACCTTGATCGGATTTCAGAGATCGCCGGCCGACGGATCACGCGCGAGGAGATGACCGGCATCCTCGGTGATATCTGGGAAGACGTGGTGACCGACGGATGGGCAAGTCGCGACATTTCGCGTGTGGCCTATGGCAAGGGCATGCTCGCCAAACAGCGCTCGGAACACCGCTTCCTCATCTTCAAATCGCCCGACGACTGGATGGCCTACCAGGCGGACTTCGGCGGCGGCGCCGACCCCTTCGCGGCGATGATGCACCACATCGGCATGATGAACCGCGATATCGCCGCCATGGAAATCCTCGGGCCGAACCCCGACGCGCAGATCCGGCGACTGACCAACATCCTGACCAAGGCCGGGCAGGAAACCAAGATCGGCAAGGGAAAGGACATCGCCAAGGGGCTGGTGTTCTCGGCCGAGACGCGCGCTGCGCAGGCCGCCGAACGGCTCGATGAAATGTGGTTCGCCATGCGCGGCGGCGCCGGGGCGCCTGTATCGTCGGGAATGGCCTGGGCCGGCGCCACGGCGCGCGGCGTCATCACCTCGTCGGTCATGGGCAAAGCCGTGCTTTCGGCGGTGACGACGGACCCGATGTTCGGCGCGGCGGCCCGCCACATGGCAGGTCTCCCCGCCTTCCGTTCGTTGTCCGACACGATCGGCGCCATGGGCAAGGAAAGCCGCACGGAAGCCGTGCGAATGGGCCTCGTGCTCGACAGCGCGCTCAACGTGCTGGGCACCGAAGCGCGCTATGCCGGCGCGATCGGCAACGCCAAGCTCGGCAACTGGCTGGCCGATCGTACGCTCGCATGGAGCGGACTGAACGCATGGACGCAAGCCGGCAAGCACGGTTTCGGCATGACGATGATGATGCACCTCGCCGACCAGACGTCGAAGGGGTGGAAGTCGGCCGATCCGACCTTCCGGCGGACCTTCGAGCGCTACGGCTTCACGGCGGAGGATTGGGCGAAGCTCGCCACGGTGAAGCGTTATCGGCCGGACGCCGGTGGCGGGTTCCTGCGCCCTGACGAGATCGCGGCCGTTGACGAACAACTGGCGCACCGGGTGCTGGAAGTGGTGCTTACGGAAACCGAATACGCGGTGCCATCCGGCACGGTGCGAGGGCGCACCTACTTCGTCGGCCGGACGCGGGCCGGCACGGCAAAAGGCGAGTTCTGGCGCTCGGCCGCCATGTACAAGTCCTTCTCGGTGACCTTTGCCCTGCTTTACGGATCGCGGCTGATCCGCACCGCTTATGAACGCGGCATGGTTTCGGCGGCAGCTTATGCCGGCGCCATCCTGTTCACGTCGTCGGTGGGCGGCGCGGCGGCCATGTGGCTGAAGGACGTGACGGCCGGTCGTGATCCCCGCCCGATCGGCAGTGGCACCGACGCGGCCAAGTTCCTCGGCGCGGCAGCCCTGCAAGGCGGCGGGCTTGGCATCTGGGGTGACTTCCTGTTTTCCGACCTCAACCGCTACGGCGGCAGCTTCGGCAAGACCCTGGCCGGCCCCGTGGCAGAACGGGGAAGCGGTATCCTCAACCTGACGCTCGGCAACCTCGTGCAGCTCGGCATGGGCGAGGATGCCAACTTCGGCCGCGAGGCGGTACGCTTTCTTTCCGGCAACGTGCCTTTCGCCAACATCTGGTACGCGCGCATCGGCTGGGAACGGCTGTTCCTCGACCAGGTGCAACATGCCGTCGACCCGAAGGCCAACCAGTCGTTTAAAGAAGCGAAACACCGCTGGGTACGCGACTTCAACACGGATTTCTGGTGGCAGCCGGGCAAGGCCGCGCCCGACCGGATGCCCGCCTTCTGATTTCCTGCCCCTTGCCGTCACCATGGGATAACGAACCCGCACGCCGATCTCGGGCGGGGTCCGCGTGCCATGCGAGGGAAGGGTTTTGCGTTCCTTCGCTGGCCGGCGGGGGTGGTGCCCCGCCGGCCCTTCAAACAGCGAGGGCACGATGGCGCTGCCGGATCCGATCCCGAGACGAGAGATCACCCTCGACGTCACCTCGTCGAAGGCCGACTACGGCGTCCCTTTCCCCTTCATCTTCGACATGGACGTTGAGGTGGCCGTGTCGACGGCCGCCGCGCCCGACACCTTCGTACCGCTGGCCTACCCTACCGGCTACACGCTCACCGGCGCCGGCAACCCGATCGGCGGGACGGCACATTTGTCGGTCAACCCCGAGGTTGGCGGCAAGGTGCGCTTTCGCGGCATTTCTGCGGAAAACGCATCGGAAGAGGTGATCCGGGGTGTCCGCTACAATTACTTGACCATTGAACAGACGCTGTTGCGGTTTGCCTGGGGGCTTCAGGAGACTGCGCGGGACACGGACGATCTCGGCGACCGCGTCGATGGTATCTTTGAAGCGGTCGCCGACGCTGTCGCTACCACGACGTCGAAAGCTGCTGCCGCCTCCGCTAGTGCGACCACAGCCTACACGGCGGCCGGCACTGCAGCCGGTGCTGCCGATACGGCCGGCGCCGCAGCCGCGCTCGCCAATCAGTTGGCCAATGCGGCCCCCGACACGCCGGTCGGCAATGGATATTCGGCCCGCCATTGGGCGGCCTTGGCCCAAGCGCTTTCGGACACTTTCGACCTGAGCAGCTACTCGACCACAGCCCAGATCGAGGCAATCCTTGAAGGCTACGTGCCGACGGCACGGACGATCGCCAGCGGCAACGGCGTTATGATCAACGGTGGTGCAAGCGCGACGCTTGGCAGCACCGTGACCGTCTCACTCGACTTTGCGACCGATGCGGAGGCCATTGCTGGCACAAATACGGGGAAACCCGTCGCCCCTGCTGGATTGCACGCCGCGATCGTCGCGGCTCTAGCAAGCGCCTCGGGCGTCCCGATCGGCACCTGGGACCACTTTAGTGGGCAAACACCACCTGCCGGCTATCTGGTTCGGGATGGCTCTGCCGTATCTCGCACCACCTATGCAGCGTTATTCGCCGTTTGTGGAACAACCTACGGTGCCGGTGATGGCTCCACCACGTTCAACCTACCTGACGGCCGGGGTGTGTTCGATCGCGGTTGGGACGGTGGCCGTGGATTGGATAGTGGTCGTGTATTCGGCAGCTATCAGGCAGACGAGCTTAAGAGCCACACACACACAATACAAAGGATTGTGACGGGCGGAATTGTCATCGAGGGCATATCAACTATATCGCAAACGCCTAACGGTACTTTCGCCTCGGGCGCTACCGGTGGCACCGAAACCCGACCGAAGAACATCGCTGGTCTCCCGATCATCCGCGCTTACTGAGGGTTATGATGAAGACGGTTTATCAGACTGACGCGGCCGGCGTCTTTGTTGGCGAGACAGTGGCACATGAAAGCCCGCTGGAACCCGGTGTCGTCTTGATACCGGCGGGGTGCGTCGAAAGCCCCCCTCCGGCTGCCGCGGCCGGCCATGCGGCCATGTGGTCCGGCTCTGCCTGGGCGCTGGTCGATGATCGTCGCGGCGAGAGCTGGTACGACGGCAACACACCAATCCTGATCGACTTCGTGGGTGATCCGATAGAGCGCGGTTACACCGCATCTGCTCCAGCGGCCACGCTCGACGATCTCCGTGCCGCCAAGATCGCCACGATCGTGGCGGTGGCCGATGCGCTGCTCGGCGCCGGTGCGCCGGTCACCGGTGGGCTGCATGTCGCCCTCGATGACGGCGGCCGGGCCGACCTTACCGCAATGGCGGCGACCGCCACGGCCGCGGCCAGCGGCGCCGTATCGTGGCCGGAGAGCTATTCGCGCGGCTGGATCACCATCGAGAACGTCCGCATCCCGCTCGCCACGCCGACCGCCGGCCTGACTCTGGCGGCCTCCGTCGGTGATTACTACGCCGCCCTGGTCCAGCACCGGCGCGACCTGAAGGACGCGGCGCTGGCGGCCGAAGATGCCGCCGCGCTCGACGCCATCGACATTTCCGCCGGCTGGCCGGCCTGAGAAGGGGGCAATCATGGACATGCAGATTTTCACCGTTGCGCAGGCCGCCGCCGTCACATACGGCGTGCCGGCCGCGTGGATCGCCGCCATCATCGCCAAGGAAAGCAACGGCGCCGTTTATGCGACCGTTCACGGCAACAGGTTGCCACTCATCCGCTGGGAGGGGCACTACTTCTATCAGCGCCTCAAGGGTGCCGCCCTCAATATGGCCGTCGCAAAGAAGCTGGCGGCGCCGAAAGCGGGTGCCGTCAAGAACCCGAAGGAACAGGAAAAGCGCTGGCGCAAGCTGGTGGAGCCGGCCTGTTCGATCGATATGGACGCCGCGCATGAGAGCATGAGTTGGGGCGTCGGCCAGGTCATGGGCGCGCACTGGAAACGGCTCGGTTTTGCGAGCGTCGCCGACTTGGTCAAAATGGCCTGTTCTGGCCTCTATGGCCAGGTCGACGTCATGATGCGCTATTGCCGTGAGTTCGGCCTGCTCGACGAGCTGCAACGCGGTGATGCGTTGGGGTTCGCTCGTGGCTACAACGGCCCTAAGGCTCCGGCATCCTACGCCGACGATATCGAACGCCTGGCGCTGGACTACGGCGGCGAAGTCAACACGGCGGGCGTGGCCGGCATGCTTCGTATGGGCATGCGCGGCGCCAAGGTGCGCGAGCTGCAATCGCTGCTCAACCGTACCGGGGCCGCGCTCACGGTCGACAGCGACTTCGGGCCGACCACCAAGGATGCGCTCGTCATCTTCCAGCGCAAGAACGGCTTGAAGGTGGACGGCCTCGCCGGCCCCGAGACCGTGCGGGCACTGTCGGCTTACCGTGTGGCGCCGGACGAGGCGCTTGGCGTCGTCGGCCCGTTGCAGACGGCCGAGGCGCGCCAGGGTGGATCATCGATCGGCGGCGGCGTCGTCGTGCTCGAGGCGGCCAAACAGGTTCAGCCGTATGTCGACCAGCTCAACCAGACGGCCGACAAGCTGCAATCGCTGTCCTCTCTCTCCGATCTCGCCGGCTACGCGACGACGGCGCTCTATGTGGCTGGCGGCGTGCTCATCCTCGGCGGGCTCGTGTGGGCCGGCCTCGGTTGGCTCAAGAGCCGGCGGACGGATGGCTGGGCGTGATGGCGGCCATCCTCTGGGCGGCCAAGCATTGGCGTCTCGTCGCGGCCGGAATGGCCGCCCTCGCCCTGCTGGTTGCCGCCTGGTGGCTGATCGACTTTGGCCGAGGGATTGAGCGGGTCGGACAAGATCGCGGCTCTCTGAACAACTGGCGCGATAGGAGCGCGATCGACGATGCGATGCAGACCGATGACGATGTGGCGCTCTGCATGCGCCTTGGTGGCGGCGGCGACTGTCGGGGCTTGCGCGTCGGCCGGTAGCACCTGCGACGGCTGGCGGCCGATCCCGCTCAAGCCGGCGTCGGCAGTCTACCTGGTTGGCAATGACAGGCCGGCGGCCGAGGCGATCGCCGGGCATTCGGAGTTTGGCCGCAAGAAGTGTGGGTGGAAGTGATGCCAGACCTCCGGAAGGACATTCCTCTTCCAACCATCATCGCCTTGGTGACGCTCGCCATGGCGCTGGCCGGCGGCTGGACAGACCTAAAGGCCAGCATCACGAGCACGGAAGCGAAGGTGTTCGATCACGATCGGCGCTTAGGCGAGATCGAGGCGGATGGGAAAGCCGGCCGAGCCGACAACACGCGCGTCCTACAGGATATCGCCGAGATCAAGACCGACTTGAGATACTTGCGCCAGGCGATGGAGCGCGATGACGCGTTGGTAAACAGGAGGCAATGATGGCAGGTATGCTCACAACCTTCGCTGGCAAGCTCTTTTCACTCTTGCCCGATGGAATGACGAAAGTTGGCGCCGTTCTACTGGTCGATAAAGATGGCAACCCGATCGGCGCGTCTGGCGGCTTGGTATCCGAAGCGGCGGGTGCCGTCTCTACCGTCAGCGGCCCACTGGCGACGGCGGGGGATGCCATCATCATCCCGCTTGCCGGCTTCAACGGCGCCGTGTTCGCATTTTCTGGCGTCTTCACTGGTCTCGGCGGTGCCTTTGAGGCGAGCTACAACGACGGCGCCAACTATGTTGCCGTTTCGGCGGTGAGCGTCGGCGGCGGATCTCCCGTCACCACGGTTTCTTCGCTGGCGGCGGCTGCGGCTTACGAAGTGTATGCGGCTGGCGCCACCCACGTTCGGTTCCGCGTCACAGCCATTTCTACCGGTCCCGCCGCGGCGATCGCGCGACCGTTCGTCTTTGCCGCAGATCCCGCTCCCGGTGTTGCCGGCGGTACGCTCACTCTCTCGGCCATCAGTTCGTCGAGCAACACCATCATCGGGGACGTGAGCAATTCGCCGCGCACGACGTCCGGCGGCTTATCCAGCTTGAACCGCCTCCTTTCGGCCATCGCTTCTACCAACGCGACTTTGGTCAAGGGCGCCGCCGGCCGGCTCTACAAGGCGCGAGGCTACAACGCGGCGGCGGCCGTCCGTTACCTCAAGCTCTACAACAAGGCCAGCGCACCGACAGTTGGTACCGATACGCCTGTCGTAACCTTGCCGTTGGCACCCTCGGCGGTCTTCGACATCGATCTTGTGCCGATCGGGCAATACTTTTCGACGGGCATTGCCTTCGCATTGACGACCGGCTCGGCCGACAGTGACACGGGCGCGGTGGCGGCTGGCGACGTGGTCGGTCTGGCGCTCTGGTACGCTTAATAGGAGGAAAACATGCGTTGGTGGCTTAACAAGAATGGCGAGAACACCGGGATCAACTTCGACGATGGCGTCGTCGCCCCAGAGACGGATGGCCATGGTCCCGGCCCTGGTGAAGATGGCTTTACGCGCGATTTGGTCGACGCTGAGTGCTCACGCCGGACTGCGGACGAGGGCGGCGATTGGACCGCTGACTATTGCGACGTGACGTGGCTCCCGGTCCCTACGGCACCGAACGAAAATGAATGAAAAGAACGTAATTGTCGGGAAAAGAATACCTAACATATTGATTTATAAAGATTTTAAAGTGACTGTTAATCACCGGGTCGTAGGTTCGAGTCCTACTCGCGGAGCCATCGGTTTCCCCGTGAAATCAATTGGTTGATACAAAGCGTTGTGCTGCGGCTCGGGCAGTCATGCGTCTTTGTCGCATCCCCTCACGACGGGATCGAGAAAAAGCTGTCAATCGCCAGCGCCGCCGCGCCGCGCGCCCAGGCGTCGTCGTTCCAGAACTCGACGAACACCTCGGTGCCCCGCTGGAAGTTCTTTTCCTTCAGCGTGGCGACCAGGGGATCGAGCAGCGCCGGTCCGAACAGCACGCCCTCGCCGCCAATCACCATGGTCTCCGGGTCGAACAGGCTGGCAAAGGTAGCCGCCGCCGCGCCGAGCCGCCGACCGGCGGTATCGAGGATCTCGCGCGCCACGGCGTCGCCGGCCGCCGCCAGCGCCGCCAGGGCGGCTGGATCGATGGTTCGGTCGGACGGCCTGACGATGTCATAGGAGTTGACGATAGCCGGCAACGAGGTCACCGCCTCGAGGCAGCCGAGTCGGCCGCACTCGCAACGCGGACCACCCTCGACCACGGTAAGGTGACCAATCTCGCCAGCGCCGCCGTAACGGCCACGCAGCAACTGGCCGTCGACGATCATCGCCGCGCCGATGCCGCGACCAAAGGAAAACACCGCCAGGGACGAGGCCCGCCGTCCGGCGCCGAACAGGTGTTCGGCCAGCGCGAAGGCGTTGACGTCGTTGTCGACCCAGACCGGCACGCCGGCCAGGTGACCGATCAGCGCGGCGATCGGCACGTCCTTCCAGCCGAACCGGTCGCAGCGCAGGCAGATGCCGCGCTCGGCGTCGTGCTGGCCGGGCATGGCGAGACCGATGCCGATCAGCCGCCGCTTGTCCTCGCCTGAGCGCTCGAGAAGTTGGGCGAGCGCATCGGCGATCGCTTGCGCCACCGCCTGTGGCGAGCGCGCGTCGACATCGGCGGTCAGGGTGTCGATGACATTGGTGCCGAGGTCCGTGAGCGTCGCCCGAAAGCTGTGCTCCATCAGCTTGACACCCAGCGCCACATGACCAGCGTAATTGAGATCGAGCCGCGTCATCCTGCGCCGGCCACCGTCAGCCACAGCGTCGAGTTCGACGATGACCTGCTGCTCCAGCAATTCGGACGACACATAGGAGATCGCCGCCGGGCTAAGTCCCGTCGCGGTGGCGATGTCCGAGCGGGCTGTCGGGCCATGCCGGCGCAGATGGTTGAGCAGCAGCAAGCGGTTGAGGGTACGCGAAGTGCTCTGGTTTCCCTTCAGGGAGGGCATGAAGACGCTTTCGTTGCCAAGGCCGGCCGGCCCTGCTTGTTTCACTTATAGAAATGAAAGATGGCCGATTTCAACACCCCGGTTGTTTCCGGATGCCACCGCGATTGCCTGGTTCGGCCGAACCGACAACGACCAAGATACTGACTAAGCCGATGAAATAAAGCATTCTTTGGCGCCTCCCTCCTCCCTCCCATCCCCGCACGCGATAAATTTCGAGAATCGAATTTATGCCGCTTGACTCATACTCCGTTTCATTTAATTAATTGAAGCCACAGTTCGGTCAACCATGGCGGTCGTCAGCATGCCTCGTTCCACCCGCGCCCAGTTTCCCACCGCCTTCCGGTGGGGCGTCTCCACCTCCGCCTTGCAGATCGAAGGTGGATCGGACGCCGACGGTCGCCGGCCATCGGTCTGGGATAGCTTTGCCGCCGAGCCGGGACACGTCCGGAATGGCGACACGCCAGCGGTGGCCTGCGACCACTATCACCGCTGGCCGGAAGACCTCGACCTCGTGAAGGCGCTCGGCGTCGGCGCCTACCGTTTTTCCGTCTCCTGGCCGCGCATCCTGCCGACGGGAACCGGGGCGGTGAACGAAGCGGGCCTTGCCTTCTACGATCGCCTCGTCGACGGGCTTCTCGAACGCGGCATCGAACCCTGGTTGACGCTCTACCATTGGGATCTGCCGCAGCCGCTCGAGGATGCCGGCGGCTGGCCGCGCCGGGACACCGCCCTCGCCTTCGCCGATTTCGCCGACGTGGTGTCCCGCCGTCTCGGCGACCGCGTCAAGCGCTGGATCACCCACAACGAGCCCTGGTGCAGCACCATCAAGGGCTATTACGAGGGCGAGTTCGCGCCGGGCAAGCGCGACCTTGCCGCGGCGATGCAGGCCACCCACCACGTTCTGCTGTCACATGGTCTGGCACTGCCGGTACTCAGGGCCAACGTCACTGATGCGAGCTGCGGCATCGCGCTCAGCTTGCACCCCATCCACACGGCGTCCGGCTCCGAGGCCGACCGCCTTGCCGCCCTCCGCCACGATGGCCTCAGGAACCGCTGGTTCCTCGACCCGCTGCATGGCCGCGGCTACCCTGAGGATGTCTTGCTGGAGTTGGGCGACGCCGCGCCAACGATCGTCGACGGCGACCTGGCGACCATCGCCGGCCAAACCGATTTCCTCGGCATCAACTATTACTTTCGCGAGATCATCGCCGACGACCCGAGAGGGGCGCCGATGCGGTCGCGCGTCGTCGAGACGGATGCCTCCGACGTCACCGGTTTTGGCTGGGAGGTTTATCCCGAAGGACTGACCGAGTTGCTTCTCCGCGTGACGCGTGACTATCAGCCGGCACCCATCGCCATCACCGAGAATGGCGCGACCTACCCCGACGACGTGGGAGCGGACGGCAAAATCCACGACGACAAGCGCGCCGTTTACATCCACCGCCATATCGACGCCCTGCGCGCGGCAATGGACGGCGGCGTCGATCTCACGGGCTATTTCGTCTGGAGCCTTCTCGACAATTTCGAGTGGGCGGAGGGCTATTCCAAGCGGTTCGGCCTGGTGCACGTCGATTTCGAGACTCAGACGCGGACCATGAAGCAAAGCGGCCGCTGGCTCGCCGACTTTTTGAAGGCGTGATCCAAGAGCGGACGTGATTTTCATCCTGGCGTCCCCGCATCCTCGCGGGCCGCGGATGGCGATTTTGAAGGGACCCGACGGGAGAGTATCGGGTCGCGATGAAGGAGGAGAGACATGTTCACGAAGCTTGGAGTGCTGGGCACGGCAATGGCCTTTGCCCTGACGACTACCACGCCGGTCTTCGCCGGCACCGCCGAGGTCATCCACTGGTGGACCAGCGGTGGCGAGGCGGCAGCGCTGAAAATTCTCGTCGAAGCCTATGAGAAAACGGGCAACACCTGGAAGGATAACCCGGTGGCCGGCGGCGAAGCGGCGCGCATGGTGGCCCGCACGCGCATCCTCGGCGGCGATCCGCCGACGTCCATGCAGTGGCAGGTTGGCGCCCCGCTGATGGCGCTCGCCGAGGAAGGCCAGCTCAACGACATCGACGCCGTCGCCAAGGATTGGGACACGCTGTTGCCGAAGGTGATCGCCGACAATGCCAAGTTCGAAGGCAAGTACGTCAGTGCGCCGATCGATATCCACGGCCATAACTGGCTGTGGGGCAACCAGGCCGTTCTCGACGACGTTGGCATTGCCATGCCGAAGACCTGGGACGAGCTGATCGCCTCGGCCGACAAGATCCGCGCCAAGGGCTACATCCCGCTGGCGCTCGGTGGCCAGTCCTGGCAGGAGATCTTCGTCTTCGAGAGCATCCTGGTCGACGTCGGCGGTCGCGATTTCCTGACCAAGGTCACCTACGACCTTGATGATGCTGCGCTGCGCAGCCCCGAGATGCTGAAGGCCTTCGAGACCTTTGCCAAGGTGCGCGACCTCGTCGATCCCGGCAGCCCGAGCCGCGACTGGAACATCACCGGCGGCCTGCTGATCAACGGCAAGGCGGCCTACATGATCATGGGCGACTGGCTGAAGGGCGAGTTCGTGGCGGCGGGCAAAGTTCCCGGCAAGGACATCGCCTGCGAGGTGTTCCCGGCCGGCGGCAAGACGCTGGTGTTCGGCACCGACTCCTTCGCCATGACGGCGGTGAAGGACCCTGCCCTGCGCGAAGCCCAGCTGGCGCTGGCCGCGACGATCATGGACCCGGTGGTGCAGAAGGAATTCAGCCTGCGCAAGGGCTCGATCCCACCGCGCCTCGGCATCGACAAGACCGGCTTTGACGCCTGCGCCCAGATTGCCATGGGCGAAGCGGCCGAGGGGCACCTGTTCCTGGTGCCCGACAACGTCGCCGACGCCACCAGCATCGGTGCTCTGGTCGACCAGATGACCACCTTCCTGCACAGCAAGATGACCCCTCAGGAAGGCGTCACGGCCATGGCCGACGCCGTGGCGGCGACCCGCTGACGGGCTTTCGACACGATGTGCCGGCGGTGGTTGTCCACTGCCGGCACGCCTCCGATCCGTGAAGCGAAGGCTCCGATCATGCGCAGATTTCTCCAGCGGCACATGTCGCAGATCGCCCTGTCGCCGTCCCTGGCGCTGATCGCGATCTTCCTCTACGGCTTCATCGCCTACACGGCGGCGGTCTCCACGACCAACAGCAAGGCCTTCCCGCGCTTCGACAATTTCGTTGGCCTCGAGCAGTACTGGCGCCTGTTGCACACGCCGCGCTGGCACGTCGCCTTCACCAACATGTTCCTGTTCGGCGGGCTGTTCCTGCTCGTCACCATTTCGCTCGGCCTCGTCATCGCCATCCTGATCGACCAGCGCATCCGCGCTGAAAGCTTCTTCCGGTCGATCGTCATGTATCCGATGGCCATGTCCTTCGTGGTGACCGGCATCATCTGGCAATGGCTGCTCAACCCCACCCTCGGCATCGAGGTGATGGTGCATCAGCTGGGCTTCACCAGCTTCCGCCTCGACTGGCTGACCAATCCCGACACCGTTATCTGGGCCCTGGTGGTTGCGGCCTTCTGGCAGGGCTGCGGCCTTGTCATGGCGCTGTTCCTCGCCGGCCTGCGCGGCATCGACGAAGACATCTGGAAGGCGGCGGCGATCGATGGCATTCCCGCCTGGCGGGTCTATGTCTTCATCGTCATCCCAATGCTGGCGCCGGTGTTCCTCACCGTCGTCGTGCTCTTGGCGCTGTCGATCGTCCGCTCGTTCGATCTGGTGGTGGCGCTGACCAACGGCGGCCCCGGCGTATCATCCGACCTGCCGTCGGTGTTCATGTTCGACATGGCGTTCCGCCGCACCAACCTTGGCCTGTCGGCCGCCTCGGCGGTGGTGATGCTCGGCACCGTGCTGGCGATCCTGATCCCCTATCTCTACGCCGAAACGAGGGAGCGCGCCTGATGCCGGCCCTGACAAACGCACTGCCCAGGAGATCCGGCTGGCTGACGCCGCGGCGGCGCAAGGCCATCCTGACGCGCGGGTTTCTCTATTTTCTTCTGGTGATCGTCGCCGCCTTTTTCGCCGGTCCCCTCTACATCCTGCTCAGCACGTCCTTCAAGACGATGCCGGAGATCCAATCGGGCGGGTTGATGACGCTGCCGCACGAACCGACGGTCCAGCCTTGGATCACCGCCTGGGGCGAGGCTTGCATCGGCATCACCTGCGGTGGCCTGAAAGGCTATTTCGGCAACTCGATGGTGATGACCATCCCGGCCGTGCTGATCTCGGTGATGATCGGCGCCATCAACGGTTACGCGCTGGCCAAATGGCCGTTTCCGGGTGCCCGCTTCGTGTTCGCCGCGCTGGTCGCCGGCAACTTCGTGCCGTTCCAGGTGGTGCTGGCGCCAGTCGCCGTGACGCTCCGCACGCTCGGCCTGTTCGGCTCGGTCGAAGGGCTGATCCTGATCCACGTGATCTACGGCATCCCCATCACCACCATGCTGTTCCGCAACTTCTTCCTGTCGGTGCCCAACGACCTGATCAAGGCAGCACGCATCGACGGCGCCGGCTTCTTCTGGATCTTCTTCCGCATCGTGCTGCCGCTGTCGCCATCGGTGATCGTCGTGGCGCTGATCCTGCAGTTCACCGGCATCTGGAACGACTTCCTGTTCGCCGTTTCCTTCTCCAATCCGTCGAGCGCACCGATGACGGTCGCCCTCAACAACCTGGTCAACTCCAATTTCGGGGTGAAGGAATACAACGTCCACATGGCGGCGACGGTGATCGCCGCCGCCCCCACCCTCATCCTCTACATCCTGCTGGGCCGCTACTTCCTGCGCGGCATGACCGCCGGGGCCGTCAAGGGTTGACCGTCATGATCGACATCCGCGTTTCCAACTGCAACAAGAGCTACGGCTCGCTGAGGGTGCTGAAAGACATCAACCTCGAAATCGAGCGCGGCGAGTTCATCGTGCTCTTGGGGCCATCGGGTTGCGGCAAGTCGACGCTGCTGCATATCGTCGCCGGTCTCGACCGGCTGAGTTCGGGAGAGATCGAGATCGGCGGCCGCGACGTCACCGATGTCGAGCCCAAGGACCGCGACATCGCCATGGTGTTCCAGTCCTACGCCCTCTATCCGACCATGAGCGTGCGCAGCAACATGGAGTTCGGCCTGCGCATGCGCGGCAAGCCGATGTCGGAGATCCGGCCGCTGGTCGAGGAAAAGGCGCGCATGCTGCACATCGACCACCTGCTGGATCGACGGCCGAGCCAGTTGTCCGGCGGCCAGCGACAGCGCGTCGCCATCGGCCGGGCGCTGGTGCGCGATCCCAAGGTGTTCCTGTTCGACGAGCCTCTCTCCAATCTCGACGCCAAGCTGCGCGCCAGCATGCGGACCGAGATCAAGAAATTGCACCAGTCGCTGGGGACAACGGCGATCTACGTCACCCACGATCAGCTCGAGGCGATGACGCTCGCCACGCGCATGGTGGTGATGAAGGCCGGCGAGATCCAGCAGATCGGCAAGCCGGAAGAGGTCTACCACCGGCCGGTCAACCTGTTCGTCGCCGACTTCCTCGGCAACCCCGGCATGAATTTCATGAAGGGACACCTGCGGCTCGACGGCGGCCGCGTCTCGGCCGACGTCGGTGCGGCAACGCTGCCGCTCGACGGTTATGCCTTTGAGGTGGCGCCGGTCGCTGGGCAAGCGGTGGTGATCGGCCTCCGCCCCGAATCCATCCAGCCAGCGTCTGTTCAGATGTCGGACGGCGGTGCACCCTACGCCTTGACGCTAAAGCCGATTTTGACCGAGCATACCGGCTCGGACAACCTCGTCGTGCTGGCGATGGGCGAACAGGAGATCGTCGGCAAGTTCCCCTCCGACATGCTGCCAAAGCTCGGGGAGCCTGTTGCGATTGGCTTCGACCTCTCCCGCGTCTCGGTATTCGACGCCGAAAGCGAGCGGCGCATCTAGCCTGGTCAGTGCGGTCGCTTCGCCTGCAGGCCCGATATCATGATGTCGATGATGGCGTGGGCGGCGGCTTCCTCGTTTATGCGGCCGCCGCTGAACTGGACCATGCCGCCGAGGGCACGCAGCAAATCGAGTGGATCGACGTCAATGCCGATCTCTCCGGACGCAACGGCATTGGCCACCAGGAAATCGATCGTCCGCTTGGTTTCGGCGCCGGAAGCGGCGTAGAGTGACGACTTGCCATCAGCCAGCGAGTCCAGCAGCTCCATCATGCCGTGCTTGACCGACATGTAGTTGAAGAAGAGGCGCATCCACTCCCTGAGCGCCTCGACCGGCGGCCGACTGGCGGCAAGTTCCGATGCCGCCTGTACCAATTGGTCGCTCTCGTTGCGATAGACCGCCTCGATCAGCGCGTCGCGCGTCGGGAAATGGCGATAGAGCGTCCCGCTGCCGACGCCAGCCGTCCGCGCCACCTCCTCAAGACTGGCAGTGCCCCCTCTTTCCGCGAATACCGCCTTGGCGGCGTCGATCAGCCGGCCGCGATTGCGGGCAGCGTCGGCGCGCGGCTTGCGGGAAGGCGTC
This sequence comes from Pseudomonadota bacterium, assembly GCA_018262575.1. Lineage (GTDB taxonomy): Bacteria > Pseudomonadota > Alphaproteobacteria > Rhizobiales > Pleomorphomonadaceae > Pleomorphomonas. The sequence continues at coordinate 46,463 of JAGSYU010000006.1, forward strand.
TCGGGGCTGTCGATCACGTCCGCGTGATCCTCTTGATAAACGGAGGTACCCTCCGTATTTGAAAGCGGAGATGCCCTCCTTTTATTCCAAAACCGGCCGGCGGGCAACGGTCCGCCCGGCACGGACGGAGGGTTTCGGCGCAAGGAGACAGATATGACCACACCATTTGGCGCGACCTCGACCACCGACGACGTGCTCGCCGGCATTGATCTTTCAGGCAAGCGTATCCTCGTCACCGGCGTTTCGGCCGGCCTCGGCGTCGAAACGGCGCGATCCCTCGTCGCCCGCGGCGCCTCGGTCGTCGGCGCGGCGCGCGATCTCAACAAGGCCGGGGCGGCGACGGCGCCGGTCAACGCCGCGGCCGTTGAAAGCGGTGGCGCCTTCAATCTTGTCGAGCTCGACCTTGCCTCGTTCGCCAGCATTCGCGCGGCCGCCGACCGGCTGGTCGTCGAGGGGCGGCCGTTCGACGTCGTCATCGCCAATGCCGGCGTCATGGCGGCACCGTTCGGCCATACTGTCGATGGCTTCGAGACGCAGTTCGGCACCAACCATCTCGGCCACTTCCTGTTCGTCAACCGGATCGCCGGGCTGATCGCGCCGGGTGGCCGCCTCGTCAACGTCGCCTCTTCAGGCCATCGCTTCGCCGACGTCGATCTCGATGACCCGAACTTCGAGAACAGCCCCTACGATCCCTGGGTCGCCTATGGCCGTTCGAAGACCTCCAACATCCTGTTCGCCGTAGAGTTCGACCGCCGTCATCGGGCGCGCGGCGTACGCGCCACCGCGCTGCATCCGGGCGGCATCAGCACCGAGCTCAGCCGGCACGTCGGCGTCGATACACTCAAGGCCATGATCGAGCGTATCAATGTCGAGCTGGCCGCCGCCGGCAAGCCACCCTATCGCTGGAAGAGCATTCCCCAGGGTGCTGCCACTTCGGTGTGGGCCGGCCTGGTCGCCGACGCCAACGAGGTGGGTGGTCGCTATTGTGAGAACTGCCATGTTTCGGAGATCACCGACGGCGTCATCAATCCGGTTGCCGAAGGGGTCCGCTCCTACGCACTCGATCCCGATCGCGCCAGGGCGTTGTGGGCAAAAAGCGAAGAACTCGTCGGCGAACGCTTCTGAGCTCTGACGATGTCGGCCGGACAAGCGTTCGGCCGACGATCGGAGACGATGAAAATCGTGAAATTCTTCAGCCGCTTACGTGTCATGCGGCATTCATGCGACTGTCATGCCGCCGTCACGCCCCCTGCCTACCAAGGAGCCGCGCTCTTTTCGACGCGATCCAATTTTTCAAGGGGCAGACCATGCGCACTCTTTTCCTGGCGCTCACCGCCAGCACGGCTCTGATCGGCGCGGCCGGCGCGGCCACCGTCTATCCGCTGGACCGGGCGACCATCCTCGCCGGCTCGCCCTTCGACTTCAAGGTGGAGTTCGAGGGATCGGTGAAGGCTGAGGACGTCAAGATCGCCGTCAACGGTGCCGATTACAAGGCGGCGCTCGGCGGCGAAGTCGAGTTCATCGCCTCGGAGAAGGGCAAGGACGACGCGGCGCTCGGCTCAGCGGTGCTGCTGCGCGGCGTGAAGATTGGCAAGGCTGGCGCCTACACCATCGAAGTTTCGGCCGGCGACGAGAAGAAGTCGGTCACCTGGGACGTTTACGCAACGCCCGAAGCACCCAAGGCCAAGAACGTCATCTTCCTGCTCGGCGACGGCCTGTCGGTCGCCCATCGCACCGCCGCCCGCCTGATGTCGAAGGGCATGACCGAAGGCAAGGCCAACGGTCGCCTCGCCATGGACGACCTCGACCACATGGCGTTCATCGGCACCTCGGCCACCAACGCCATCAACACCGACTCGGCCAATACCATGTCGGCCTACATGACCGGCCACAAGACGGCGATCAACGCCCTCGGCGTCTATGCCGACCGTACGCCGCCGACGCAGGACGATCCGAAGGTGGAGACCATCGCCGAGGCGCTGCGCCGCACCACCAAGAAGTCGATCGGCATCGTCGTCACGTCGGAAGTCGAGGATGCGACGCCGGCCGCCGTGGTCGCCCATACCCGCAAGCGCGACGACAAGGCCGACATCGTCGGCATGCTCTACGACGTCAAGCCGGACGTGGTGCTGGGCGGTGGCTCGGCCTATTTCCTGTCGAAGGACGTGCCGGGCTCCAAGCGCAAGGACGACAAGGATTACATCAAGCTGTTCCAGGAGGCCGGCTACAAGCTCGCCACCGACAAGACCGAGCTCGAGAAGGCAACTGGTTCGGACAAGCTCCTCGGCCTGTTCCACACCGGCAACATGGACTACGCCCTCGACCGCCTGCAGCTCAAGAAGGGCAGCGTCGACAAGTTCCCGAACCAGCCCGGCCTTACCGAGATGACCAAGATCGCCCTCGACAACCTCTCGAAGAATCCCGAAGGCTTCTTCCTGATGGTCGAGGCCTCCTGCATCGACAAGGCCAGCCATCCGCTCGACATGGAACGCGCCACGCTGATCGTCGTCACCGGCGACCATACCCACGGTGTATCGATCGTCGGTACCATCGACGACACTCTCGGCAAACAGGGCCGTGAGAAGTTCCTGGTCGGCGCCAACGCCGGCTTCCCGACCTATACTGACGAAGACAAGGACGGCTTCCCGGACAAGATCGACCCGAGCCGTCGCCTTGCCATGTTCGTCTCGAACTACCCGGACCACTACGAGACCTTCAATCCGAAGCTCGACGGGCCGTTCGAACCGGCGGTGAAGAACGAAGCCGGCGAGTACGTCGCCAACGACAAGTACAAGGACGTGCCGGGCGCCATCTTCGTCGAGGGCAACCTGCCCAAGGACGAATCGACCGGTACGCACACGGTCGACGACGTCGTGCTGCAGGCGGCCGGCCCCGGCGCCGAGGCGTTCAAGGGCTACATGGAAGAGAGCGACGTCTACAAGGTGCTGGCTGACGCCTTCGCCCTCGGCGTGAAGCAGTAATCCCTGCGGTATCCTTCGCGGGCCGGGCGATCAACGGTCGCCCGGCCCGCGCGTCTTTTTTCAACTCGCGGAGATTTCCATGGCGCGGACGACAGTCCCTGCGGTCAGCCGCCGGACGTTTCTCGCCGGGCTCGCCGTCCTCTCCTGCGTCGGCGCCGTACGGGCCGGCGACACGCTGACCTTCGACGAGCTCTACGGCAAGGTGTCGGTTCTCGGCCTCGCCTTCTCCGACAAGGCGAAGTCGCTCAACGGCAAGACGGTGTCGATGCGCGGTTTCATGGCGCCGCCGCTCAAAGCCGAAGCGGCGTTCTTCGTGCTTTCCGAAATCCCGATGGCGCTCTGTCCCTTCTGCTCGTCGGACGCCGATTGGCCGAGCAACATCGTCGTCGTCTACATCGACGAGAAGACGACCTTCCTGCCACCGTCGAAGCTGATCGAAGTGACCGGCACGCTGGAGGTCGGGTCCTGGACAGATCCCGAGACGGGCTTCGTCAGCCTGCTGCGCCTTGTCCACTCCTCCTTCGAAGCGGTGTGACCCATGTTGCCGCTGACCCTTTCCGGCGTCTCCATTTCCTTTCCCGGTCTCGCCCAGCCGGTACTGGCCATCGATGCGCTAACCGTTCCGGGCGGTGGACGACTCGCCGTCACCGGCGCCTCCGGCTCGGGCAAGAGCACCTTCGTCAACCTCGTCTCCGGCCTTGAGCGGCCCGACCGCGGCACCATTCGCTGGCGCGATACCGACATCACGACGCTGTCCGAGAGCGGTCGCGACCGTTGGCGGGCAACCAACGTCGGTCTGGTCATGCAGGATTTCCACCTGTTCCCCGGCCTTGCGGCCATCGACAATGTGCTGCTGCCGGCCCGCCTCGCCCACGCGGCCACGACTGACGTCAAGACGCGCGCCCTTGAGCTTCTGGCGCGCGTCGGCCTCTCAAGGCCGAACCAATCCGTCGAGACCATGTCGCGCGGCGAGATGCAACGCGTCGCCGTGGCACGCGCCCTTCTTCGCCGACCCGGCGTCATCATCGCCGACGAACCGACCGCCAGCCTTGACACCGAGGCCGGCGCCGAGGTCAGCCGGCTGCTTCTGGAACTTGCCGAGCAGGAGGGTGCCACGCTGATCGTCGTCAGCCATGACGAGCGGCTGACCGAACGGCTCGATCGGCGCGTTCGCCTCGCCGCCGGCCGCGTCGTCGACGACACCGCCCCGGGGGCTTCGTCATGATCCGCTTCGTTCTCGCCGACCTCCGCCGCCTTTGGGCCGCCTCGCTGGTCATCGTGCTGTTGGTGGCACTGGCTACCGCCTTCGGCGTCGCCGTGACGCTGCAGGAGCGGGCGGTACGTCTCGGTTCGGCGCGCGCTGCCGACAAGTTCGATCTCATCGTCGGCGCGCCCGGCTCGGAGACCCAACTGGTGCTCTCCTCGGTCTTCCTGCAGCCGGCGGCGCTGCCGCTGATGTCAGGTGAGGTGCTGACCAAGCTCGCTGCCGACCCGCGCGTCGCCTGGGCGGCGCCGATCGGTTTCGGTGACAATTTCGCGGGTTATCCCATCGTCGGGACGACCAACGCGCTGGTTACCGGCACGACGTCTGGCTTCATCGAGGGCGACATGTTCGCCCACGAGGGCGAGGCGGTGATCGGTTCGGGCGTTGATCTTGCCATCGGCGCCGAGGTGAAGCCGATGCACGGTCAGGCCGGCGAAGGCGGGGAAACCCATGCCGATTCGATCTATCGCGTGGTCGGCAAGCTCCAACCGACCGGTACCGCCTGGGACCGGGCGATCCTCGTTCCCATTCAGGCAGTATGGCACGTCCACGGCCTGGGCGAAGACCACGACCATGAGGAGGCCGGCCACGACGAACACGCCGCCGCCGGTCATGAGGTGGGCGCCGACCATGAGGGCGAGGCCGCCGAGGACCACCACCACGGCCATATCGACGCCGATGCGGCGATCGACGAGGATTTCGACCACGGGGTTCCGGGCCTGCCAGCCATCCTCGTCAAGCCGAAGACCATCGCCGATGCCTATGCGCTCAGGCAGGCCTACCGTGCGGAGGGCAGCACGCGCGCCATTTTTCCGGCCGAGGTGTTGACCGGGCTCTATGCGACGCTTGGGGACGCCCGCGCCGTGCTGATGTATGTCGCCTATGGCGCGCAGGCGCTGGTCGCTGCGGCCCTGATGCTGATCGCTGTCATCCACGTCGCCCAGCGGCGGCGGCAGATCGGCGCGCTCCGGGCCTTCGGCGCGCCGCGCCTTGCCGTGTTCGGCATCGTCTGGCTGGAACTGCTGCTGCTGGTCGCCATCGGCGTTGGAGCCGGATTCGCCATCGGCTACGGTGCGGCGGAGTTCCTGGCCGGCCTGTTCACCGCGCAAAGCGGCGTTCGCCTGCCGGTGGAGTTCACCGCCGACGACGCCATGCTGGCCGCCGCCTTCCTCGCCATCGCCTCGCTGATGGCGGCTTTGCCGGCCGCCCTCGCCTACCGCCAGTCGCCGGTCGAGGCGCTCAGGGGGTGAAGACGATGCGGTGGCCGTCGTCGGGCAGGTGTCAGCCGGTCGTTCGGGCCGCTTCGGCCAGAAGCCAGGTGCGGAAGGCGGCCACACTCGGGTTGGCCAGGGCGGCAGACGGGTAGACCAAGCTGTAGTTGAACGGTGACGGCTGCCCCTCGACGAAGGCACGGACCAGCGTACCGGCGCGCAGATCGGCATCGACCAGCGACGTGCGGACCAGGGCAAAGCCCTCGCCACGCCGGCAGGCGGCGAGCATGTCGGCGAACGTCGGAAAGCATGCCGCCGCCGACAGCTGATCGGCGAAGCCGGCGGCAGCGCCTTCCGAGTCCACCTGCTCGAACCAGCGGCGCCAGTCGAGCGCCGTATGGCGGACGCCATCGTATGTCAGGCAGGGGGCGGCAAGAAAGGCGTTGCGCGGCGGCAGTCGCTCGACCAGCAACGGCGCGCAGACCGCAAACTCATCGTCGACGGTCAGGGGCTCGGCAACGAGGTTGGCGCCGCCACCGCCCAACCGGATGGCGAGATCGGCACGTCCCGCCGAAAAATCCGGCGCCTGGTAGCCGATCGACAGCGCCAGCTCGACATCGGGAAAGCGCCGGACGAAGCCGGCCAGCCGCGGCGCCAGCCACTGGCTGGAAAATTCCGGCGTCACCAACAGTTCCACCCTGTCACGGCCGGCGTCGGCGCGGGCGGACCGCAGCGTCTCCTCGAGCCGCACCAACGTCTCGGCCAACGACGGATAAAGTCGCGCACCCCTCTGGGTAAGGCGAGTCCCGCCCCGGCCGCGTTCGAAGAGCGCGCCGCCGATCCAGCTTTCCAGTTGGGCGATCTGGTGGCTCACGGCCGTCTGCGTCGATCCCAGCCGTTCGGCGGCGCGGCTGAAGCCTCCCGTCTCGGCGATAGCGCAGAAGGCTTTCAACGCGGCGATCGACGGCAGCGGACGGCTATCCATGAAATTTCCTCATGCCATGGCGAGAGATGTTTCATTTCATCTCCTTTTCATAGCATGGCAAATCTCGGCATAGGAATGAAGCTATCCCGGATTTTCATCATGATTTTTCATGTCATTCGCTGGCTGCGAACCAGACGTCATCGGCGGGTCCGACATATCGCAACGCTGAGTGCCCATCTTCAGCGAGACATCGGCATCGATGAAGCGCGTCCCGAAACGCCGGTCAGGGTCAGCAGGCCGTGACGTTGACGGCAAGGCCACCAAGCGAGGTTTCCTTGTATTTCGACTGCATGTCGAGGCCGGTCTGGCGCATGGTCTCAAGCGCCGCGTCGAGGCTGACGATATGGCGACCGTCGCCGGCCAGCGCCAGGGAAGCCGCATTGATCGCCTTGATGGCGCCGAAGGCGTTGCGTTCGATACAAGGGATCTGTACCAGGCCGCCGACCGGATCGCAGGTCATGCCGAGATGATGCTCGATGGCGATCTCGGCGGCGTTTTCCACCTGGGCGGGGCTGCCGTCGAGAGCGGCACAAAGGCCGGCTGCCGCCATGGCCGCCGCCGAGCCAACCTCGCCCTGGCAGCCGACCTCGGCGCCTGAGATCGAGGCGTTGCGCTTGATGAGGCCGCCGATCGCCGCCGCCGTCAGCAGGAAGCGACGGAGTCCGTCAGGCTCGCCGCCACAGAAGTCGCGGTAGTAGCGCAGCACGGCCGGCACCACACCCGCAGCGCCGTTGGTCGGCGCAGTGACGACGCGGCCACCGGCGGCGTTCTCCTCGTTGACGGCAATGGCGAAGCAGGAAACGTAGTCCATCACCACCATCGGCGAGCGGTCGTTACCGGCCTCGCGAGCCTGAATGCGCTCGTGGAGCTGACGCGCCCGTCGGCGCACGCCGAGACCACCGGCCAGCTCGCCGTCGCGGTCCAGACCGCGATCGATGCAGGCGAACATGGCTTCGGAGATGCGGTCGACCGCTGCCAGGCAGTCGTCATCCGGGCGGCGAGCCCGTTCGTTGTCGAGGGCGATGTCGGCAATCGAGCGACCGGTGGCGGCCGAAAGAGCCAGAAGCTCGGCGGCGGTGCCATAGCGCCAGGGCAGCGGCACTCTCCCCGCGTCCCCTTCCGTATCGCCCTCGCGCAACACGAAGCCGCCGCCGACCGAATACCAGACTTCGGACAGAAGCTCCTCGCCGTTCGCATCATGGGCGACAAAACGCATGGCGTTCGGGTGGCGCTCGAAAACGGCGACGCAGTCAAAAACGACATCGCGGTCAGGGTCGAAAGCAACCGCCCGGCCATCCGGGAGCGACAGGCACCGCGCCGCCACGATGCCGGCCAGCCTGTCATCGGCGAAATCGGGATCGATGTCATCCGGGCGGCAGCCGGCGAGACCGAGTATCAACGCCTTGTCGGTGGCGTGGCCCTTGCCCGTCCAGGCGAGCGATCCGAAGGCCGTCGCCGTGATACGGACCACCTCGGCCAGCCGCGGCTCCAGATGGCACATGAAGGCGAAGGCGGCGCGCATCGGGCCGACAGTATGCGAGGACGACGGACCGATACCGATCTTGAACAGTTCGCCGAAAGCAGCCGGCTGGCGGTCGTCGGCGCTGGCGGCCGGCACGATGTCGGAAGGCGAGAGCAAGGCCGACGGTCTCCTCCGGAAGAGCACCTTGTGATGCCCCTGGTATCCACGCCATATGGGATGGTTTGCCGCCGGCTGGCAAGAGCGACCAGAGGGGATGACATGACGGAGGATGAAAGCGCCTCGAGACCGACGATTGTCTGGTTCCGCGACGACCTGCGCCTTGCCGACCATCCGGCGCTCGACGCGGCGAACGCCTCCGGCCGGCCGGTGCTCTGCCTGTTCGTGCTGGAAGAAGGGACGGGGCGGCGGCCGCTCGGCGGAGCTGCCGGCTGGTGGCTCGACAAGAGCCTTGCCGCGCTCGACGCCGATCTTCGTCGGCTTGGCGGCCGGCTGGTGCTGCGGCGGGGCGATCCGCGCCGAATCCTTCCGGAGGTCGCGGCCAGCACCGACGCTGCTGCGCTGCACTTCAACCGTCGCTACGACCGCGCAGGAAGCGATATCGATGAGGCCGTAATGGCGGAGATGACCCGGCAAGGCGTCGCCGTTTCAAGCCATGCGGCCTGGCTGTTGTTCGAGCCCGGCGCCATCCGTACGAAGACGGGTACGCCTTTCCGCGTCTTCACGCCCTTCTGGAAGGCGCACCGGCCGCATCTCGCTCCACGCCCCGCGTTGCGCCGCCGTCCCGACTCGATGTCCTTCTTCGAAGGGCCAGCCGCCTGCGATCCGCTCGTCTCTTTTGGCCTGCATCCGACGCGGCCCGATTGGTCCGGCGGGCTGGCCGAGAGGTGGACGCCGGGCGAAGCTGGCGCCAGAGCCCGGCTGCTCGCCTTCCTCGACGGCGACCTTTCCCGTTATGCCGCCGAACGCGACGTTCCGGCAGCAGGCGCCTCGTCCTGCCTGTCGCCGCATCTCCGTTTCGGCGAAGTTGCAGTGGCGCGCGTTGCCCAGGAGGTGATGAAGGTCGCGGCCGGCGGCGAGCTCCCGGCCGATGCAAGCGAGAAGTTCCTCGCCGAGATCGGCTGGCGCGAGTTCGCCTGGCATCTGTTCTCCAGCTTCCCCGATCTCGCGACACACAACTTCCAGTCCGGCTTCGACCACTTTCTCTGGCGGGAGGACACCGCTGCCTTTCAAACCTGGACGGCCGGTCGCACCGGCTACCCCATCGTCGATGCCGGCCTGCGCGAACTCTGGCAAACCGGCTTCATGCACAACCGCGTCCGCATGATCGTCGCCTCTTTCCTGGTCAAGCACCTGCTGATCGATTGGCGGCAGGGCGAACAATGGTTCTGGGATACGCTGGTTGACGCCGACGCCGCTTCCAACCCGTTCGGATGGCAGTGGGTGGCTGGCACCGGCGCCGATGCTGCGCCCTATTTCCGCGTCTTCAATCCCATGGCGCAGGGTGCGAAGTTCGATCCTGACGGCGCCTACGTCCGCCGCTTCGTGCCGGAGATCGCCGGTCTGCCAGACAAATTCCTGCATCGGCCGTGGGAGGTGCCGCCGCTGCTGCGGCTATCTGCCGCCGCGTACCCCCTGCCGATCGTCGAACATGAGGAGGGGCGCAAGCGCGCCCTCGCCGCCTTCGCGGCACGTCGATAAACCATCGGGGGATCGGTTGCATTTCGTAAGGCGGAGCGGGCGACAAAGCGCTTGGCCTGGGATATAGACGGTGCTCATGTCGATGATCACCAGCACCTCCGCGCTCGCTGATGCCTGCGCCCATCTCGCCCGTTTCGACTTTGTCACCGTCGATACCGAATTCATGAGGGAAAGCACCTTCTGGCCGAAGCTGTGCGTCGTGCAGCTCGCCAGTCCCGAACAGGTGTTCGTGGTCGACGCGCTGGCGCCCGGCCTCGATCTTGCGCCTTTCTTCGAGTTGATGCGCAATCCCAAGGTCTTGAAGGTGTTCCACGCTGCCCGGCAGGACATCGAGATCGTCTGGCACCTCGGTGGTTTCCTGCCGACACCGCTGTTTGACACGCAGGTGGCGGCGATGGTCTGCGGCTTTGGCGATTCCATCTCCTACGACCAGCTGGTGGCCCGGATCACCGGCGTCGTGCTCGACAAGTCGAACCGCTTCACCGATTGGTCGCGCCGGCCACTGACCCCGAGCCAGGTCGACTACGCCGAGGCCGACGTCACCCATCTGCGCGATGTCTACCGCCATCTCGAGGACAGCCTCGCCAAGGCCGGCCGCGCCGACTGGGTGGACGAGGAAATGAAGGTGCTCACGTCTGAGACCACCTATCATACCGAGCCCGACGAGGCGTGGCAGCGGCTCAAGATGCGCGTCAAGAAGCCGCGTGAGCTGATCATCCTGAAGGAGGTCGCCGCCTGGCGCGAACGCGAAGCCCAGTCCCGCGATGTGCCGCGTTCGCGGGTCATCAAGGACGACTGCATTTACGAGGTCGCCACGCAGGCGCCGACAACTGTCGAAGCGCTCGGCCAGTTGCGCACCATCCCCAAGGGGTGGGAACGCTCCCGCTCAGGCGAGGAAATCCTCGCTGCCGTGCAACGCGCCCTCGACGCGCCCAAAGAAGACTGGCCGAAGCTGCCGCGCCATCGCCAGCTTCCCGAGGGCACCGGTGCTGCGGTCGACCTGATGAAGGTCCTCCTCAAGCTGGTGTCCGAGGCCGAGGGCGTTGCCGCCAAGGTGATTGCCACCACCGACGACCTTGAGGACATCGCCGTCTCCGACGAGGCCGATGTGCCGGCCATGCACGGCTGGCGGCGGGAGATGTTCGGCGAGTTGGCCCTCAAGCTGAAGCGCGGCCGGCTGGCCATCACCTTCGACGGCAAGAAGATCATCGCCATCGAGCAGTGACGCTTCGCCGCTTGCAGATCGCCCCAGGCAGACGGGACGCAGCCTGGGGATTCTTCTCCTGGGGCATTTCCGGTGAAAACGGGTTCACCGGAAATGCTTTGTCTCTACCCCTCGACGCGGATCACGCCATCCTTGAGGCCGCCGACTTTGGCGAGCTGGGTGAGACGTTTGACCAGACGGTCGCCTGACAGATCGCCGAGGTCGGCCGGAAGATGGAGCACCAGTTGGTCTCCCTCCATCGATAGCCGGGTGCGCGGCAACACGTCGGGCATCGAGGCACTGACGAGATAGGCGACGCGCATCACGGCGCCCAGCGTCCGCGCCCGTTCCTTGAGACGGGTCGATGCCAGCTCGCGGATGCGCGGGGACACGGCGTCATCGATGAGGCCGACGTGCCGGTAGAAGACGGCGAGCGCCAGATAGGCGCGCCCCGGATGATCGATACCGACGAAGGCGGCGTTGGAGAGGATGCCCAGACTCTGCTCGCCGCGATAGTCTGGATGGGCGCGCCAACCGATGTCGGAGACCAGGCAGGCCGCCGCCCGCATGCGCTTTTCGTCCTCCGTCTCCTCGATGCCGAGCAGCGTGAAGGCGGCTGCCGACCAGGCGACCACTTCCTTGGCATGGCGCGGCGAACGCGAGCGCACCCAATTGAGTTCCGACGCCGCCTCGATCAGCGGGTCCTTGGCGCGCTCGTCGGCGGAAAGGCGCTCGTAGAGATAGCCTTCGCGCACACCGAGGGCGGAAATCACCACGTGCGACGGGCGGATCGCCCGGATCACCTGCTCCAGCACCAGGGCGCCGTATGGCAGCAACCCCCGGCGGGAGCGCGACACCACCTCGATCTGGTCGATGCTGTCGGGATCGCGACGGGCAACCACCCGGGCGAATTCCAGCGCTTCCTCGGCCCGGATCGAGTAGTTGTGCATCACGTGCAGCGGATAGCCGGTCTCGTACATGTGGAGAAGGGCGAGCGAGCGCCAGGTGCCGCCGACCGCGAAAAAGGGCAGCCCGGCGCAGGGCATCTGCACGATGGCCGGTTCCAGCGCGTCGGCAACGATCTTCTCGGCCTTGCGGATGGAGCCCTCGGAAGCCTCCCACAGACGGATGCCGCCAAGCGGATAGGTGCGACCGGTCCCGACGGCGCCATTCTCGACGCGGATGAGTTCCAGGCTGCCACCACCGAGATCGCCGACGATGCCTTCCGACCTGTTCATGCCGGACATCACACCCAATGCCGACAGCCGCGCTTCATCGGCGCCCGACAGCAGGTTGACCTTGACGCCGCATATCCGCTCGACAGCTTCCAGGAATTCCGGGCCATTCGCCGCGTCGCGGGCGGCGGCAGTGGCAAGAATATAGAGCTCCACCGAACCACTCTGCTCGGCCAGGAGCTTGAATCGACGAATGGCGCCGAGCGCTTGATCCACCGAGTCCTGGTTCATTCGACCGGTCGCGGCGAGGCCCTTGCCGAGACCTGCCAGCATCTTTTCGTTGAACAGCATGGTCGGCGCCCGCGACAGGCGCTCATAAACGACGAGGCGGACGGAGTTGGAGCCAATGTCGATGACCGATACCGGGCCATGGCCGGGCAGTCGCCCGGGGGCCTCGCATCGACAGGTGCTCTTAGTTCCGTCCGGCAATAGATTTGGGTGCGTCTGTTTCAAGCGAGTGTCCACGTCCCGATAGAGATGGATGGGTCATGAAGTAGCGATGGGCGTTGAAAGGTTCCTCGCCCGGCTCCGGCACGATGCGTTCGTGGCTTCCGTCGGACAGCAGGCGCCAGCTCTGCTGGTTGTCGCGGAGATTGGCCACCATGATCTGGTCGACGGCTTGGGCGTGCACGCTCTCCGTGGTCAGCGGCACCAGCACCTCGACGCGGCGGTCGAGGTTGCGCGGCATCAGGTCGGCAGAGCCGATGTAGACCGTGGCGCGCGGGTTGGGCAACGGTTGTCCGTTGCCGAAGCAGAAAATGCGGCTGTGTTCGAGGAAACGACCGACGATCGACTTGACGCGGATGTTGTCCGAAAAGCCGGGGATCTGCGGCCTGAGACAGCAGATGCCGCGCACCACGAGGTCGATCGATACACCGGCCTGGCTCGCCTCGTAGAGCGCGTCAATGATGTCGGCATCGACCAGCGAGTTCATCTTCATCCAGATCTGGCTCGGTCGACCGGCCCTGGCGTGTTCGATCTCCTGGCCGATGCAGTCGATAATCGTCCGTCTCAGCGTCAGCGGGCTCATGGCCAGCGCGTTGAGCGACTGCGGCTCGGCGTAGCCGGTGATGAAGTTGAAGATGCGCGCCACGTCCTGGGCGATGGTCTTGTTGGCCGTGAAATAGCTGAGGTCGGTGTAGATCCTGGCGGTAATCGGGTGATAGTTGCCGGTGCCGAGGTGGCAATAAGAGGTAAGCTGCTGCCCCTCGCGGCGCACCACCAGCGACATCTTGGCGTGGGTCTTCAGCTCGAAGAAGCCGAACACCACCTGTACGCCGGCCCGCTCGAGGTCGCGTGCCCAACGGATATTGGCTTCCTCGTCGAAGCGGGCCTTGAGCTCGACCAAGGCCGTCACCGACTTGCCGGCGTCGGCGGCTTCGATCAGCGCGCGGACGATCGGGCTGTCGTTGGACGTGCGGTAGAGCGTCTGCTTGATGGCGACCACCTCGGGATCGGCCGCCGCCTGGCGCAGGAACTGCACCACCACGTCGAAGGATTCGTAGGGGTGGTGGACGATCAGGTCCTTCTGGCGAATGGCGGCGAAGGCGTCTCCGGCGTGCTCGCGGATGCGTTCGGGGTAACGCGGCGCGTAGGGCTCGAACTTGAGATCAGGCCGTTCGACGCCGACCAATTGGCTGAGATCATTGAGGGCGAGCATCTCGTCGAGGAGTTGCACCTCGTCGGGCACGCAGCCGACCGCTTCGGTGACCAGCTGGCGCAACGCCAGCGGTGTCGAACGCTCGAACTCGGCCCGGATGACAAGACCCTTGCGGCGGCGCTTCAGCGCGCTCTCGAACAGGCGGACCAGATCCTCGGCCTCTTCTTCCACTTCGAGGTCGCTGTCGCGCAGAATGCGGAAGCTGCCCTGCCCGCGCACCGTGTAGCCGGGGAACAGGCGACCAATGAACATGGTCACCACCTGCTCCAGCAGGATGAAGCGCGTCACCCCCGGAGAAGCGCCGTCGTCGGGCAGGCGGACGAAGCGGTCGATCTTGGCCGCCATGCGGATGAGGGCCACCATGCTCTCGTTGCCGCGAATCCTGACGAGGTCGAGGACGATCGAGAAACCGAGATTGGGAATGAAGGGGAAAGGATGGGCCGGGTCGACGGCAAGCGGCGTCAGCACCGGAAAGACCGATGCCAGGAAGTAGTCCTCGAGCCAGACCTCGTCGCCTCCCTTGAGTTTATTGGGATCGACGAGGACGACGCCGGCCTTCTCGATCTCGCTGCGCAGGTCGCGCCAGCGGGCTTGCTGGGCATCGGCCAACCGGGCGGCCGCCTCGGAAATCACCGCCATCTGCTCGGACGGCGTCAGTCCGTCATCGGAGCGGGTGGTGACGCGCTCGCGCACCTGCCCCTTGATGCCGGCAAAGCGCACCATGAAGAATTCATCGAGATTACTGGCGGAGATCGACAGAAAACGCAGTCGCTCCAGCAGCGGATGACTGGCGTTCTCCGACTCCTCAAGTACGCGGCGATTGAATCCCAGCCAGGAGATCTCGCGGTTCACGAACCGCTCGGGCGATTCCATGGTCAGCGCTGGAGCGGATACGGCTTCCGCCTCAATCGTCTCGCTCACAGCAGCATCCGTCTCGCTCATCTCCACGACCTCGCGCATGCGGGGCAGGCACCCGGCTCCAGGCTGGACCGACCGCCAACCATCACTCTAGCCTACGGGTCAGATCCATGCACCAGCTATGTGACAGTTTGTCTACGGCCTCCGGTCCCGGCCAAAATCATGTGCCGGCAACGCATCCCGAGGTCATGTTTCGCTGTCGGGAGCTAGCACTTCGGCGGCAACCGCCCGGGTGATGCGGCGACCGCGAGCCAGCGATTCCCGGTCGAGCGCGTCAACCAGCGCGCAGGCGGCGGCACACGACCGCTCCATACGCAGCAGAATATAGTCGAGCACACCGGCGTCGACGGTGAGCTGGCGATCGGCGAGAAGCTTCACCATCACCTTTTCGAGCAGTTCGTCGTCGGGCGGCCCGAGGAAGGCCGGCTGAGCGGCGCGAAGACGTGACAGCAGGTCCGGAAGCGTCACGCCCCAGGCCGACGGCACAGCATGGGCGGTGATCAGCACCGAGGCGCCGCGGCCACGCGCCGCGTTGAGCAGGTGAAACAGTGCCTTCTCGTCGAGGGTGGGATCGTCGGCATCCTCGACCGCAACGGCACCGGTACCGACGAGCGCCGTCGGGTCGGCGGCCAAAAGGTCGGCCGCGGCGACGACGGAGGCACGGCTCTTGGTCGCCCAGATGTTGACGAGATGCGTCTTGCCCGAACCGTTCGGGCCGATCAACAGCACTACCGACGCCGGCCAGTCGGGCCAGGCGTCGATGAAGGCTGCCGCCTCGCGATTGCCTTCGCCGACCAGAAAATCCTCGCGGCTCATGGCCGCGTGATGCGGCATGGCGAGCGGCAGTTGGCGCGGTTTCATGCGGCTCATGGAGCAGCGTCCTCGGGTGGAATATTGGCGTCGCCGATCGCTGGATGAACGGCCTTGGCCGAATCAAGGCTGTAGAAGGAGCTTGCCCGGTACTGGGTGAAGACGAAGCGGACCAGCACGGCGACCGACGCGGCGGCCGGCACGGCGACCAGAAGGCCGACGAAGCCGAACAGCGAGCCGAAGGCAAACAGAGCGAACATCAGCCAGACCGGATGCAGACCGACCGATGAGCCAATCAGCTTGGGCTGAAGGACATTGCCCTCGATGAACTGACCGACGGCAAAGATGCCGGCGATGACGGAGATCCACGTCCAGTCCGGCCAGAACTGATAGAGTGCCACGCCAATGGCAAGGCCGCCGCCGACGATCGACCCCAGATAGGGAATGAAGCTGATGAGGCCGGCAACGAGGCCGATCAGCAAGCCGAAGGACAGGCCGGCGAGTGACAGCGATACGGCATAGAACAGGCCGAGCAACGCCGATACCGACACCTGCCCACGCACGAAATTGGCGACGCAGTCATTCATGTCCTGCGCCAGCTCCCGGATGGTCGTGCGGTGGTGGCGTGGCAAATTGTCGTCGATCGTCGCCACCATGCGGTCCCAGTCGAGCAGCATGTAGAAGGCGACCACCGGCGTCACCACCAACAGCGAAATGGCCGAGATCAGCGTCTGACCGCCGTTCCAGACCGACGACAGGAGCGCCGCCACGATCGAGGAGCCGTTGGAGAACAGCGCGCCGAGTGAACCGCGGATGTCGGTCGCCGAGATGCGCAGCGCCCGGAACAGGCGCGTGCCCGCCTCCTGGCTTAGCCAGCGTTGAGCGGCATCGAGGTAGGCCGGCATGTTGGCGACCAGCCCCTGGAGCTGGCTGCCCAGCACCGGCACGATGATCATCAGCGCCAACAGCGCCAGCAGAACAAACAGCACGAGGATCAGCGCGGTGGCGATCACCCGCGACAGACCGAGCCGCTCGAGGCGGTCAGCCACCGGATCGAGCAGGTAGGCGAGCGCCATGCCGGCGACGAAGGGCAGCAGGATCGAGGAGAAGACGTAAAGCAGCAGACCGAAGGCCAGCGCCGCGCCAGTCCAGAAGAGAATCGTGTTCCTAAACGTCACGCGCCACCCTCACCCTTGCATGAACGCAAGCCAACCTCTGACGTAGGCGGCGGCGGAGACCAGGGTCAAGGCCGCGACCAACCAGCCCATGATATCCACAACCGGGCCGAACTGCCATGCCAGCCCGAGATCGCCGAGCAACAAGGCGGCGTAGAGGATCTGCGCCACCGTGTTGGCCTTGGAGATCAACAGCGGCACGATCGGTACCGGCTTTGCGGCCAACCAGGACAGGATGACACCGCCGACGATCAGCACGTCACGGCTGACCACCAAGACGGCGAGCCACATCGGCGCGTGGCCGGTGGCCGCCAGCACCACAAAGAGGGACACCAGCAGCGCCTTGTCGGCCACCGGATCGAGCAGGCGGCCGAGTTCGCTCGCCTGTCCCGGCACGTGACGGGCGATCGCGCCATCGACGCCGTCGGAGATGCCGGCGGTGACGAAGACGGCGAAAGCCCAGCCAAAGGCGCCGTCGAGCAGCAACAAGACCACCACGGGAACGGCGATCAGACGGGCCAGCGTGATGAGGTTGGGTATTGTCAAAGGCATCCCCGATGGCAGGTTGTCCCGGTCATTTGAGCATCGCCGCCGAGCTTTCCAAGACCGACCTCCGGCCATGCCAGCGGTTTTCCCGGCACAAGAGGCCGGAAAAGCGCAGTTTGGACTTGTCATTTCCCGCCGTTTCGGCTTCTTGCCGGATATCGATTGCAGCGGAGGCGCGAGGCTCCATGACCACAAAGAACGGGCTCACCTATCGCGACGCGGGTGTCGACATCGACGCCGGAAATGCTCTCGTCGACCGCATCAAACCACTGGTCAAGGCGACGCGGCGAATCGGCGCCGACGCCGACATCGGCGGCTTCGGCGGCCTGTTCGACCTCGCCGCCTGCAAGTTCCGCGACCCTGTGCTGGTGGCCGCCAACGACGGCGTCGGCACCAAGCTCGCCGTCGCCATCGAGGCGGGCATCCACGGCTTCGTCGGCATCGACCTCGTGGCAATGAGCGTCAATGACCTCGTCGTGCAAGGCGCCGAGCCATTGTTCTTCCTTGACTATTTCGCCACCGGTCGCCTGTCCGTCGACACCGCGACCGAGGTGGTGGCCGGCATCGCCGAAGGCTGCAAGATGGCCGGCTGCGCGCTGATCGGCGGCGAGACGGCCGAGATGCCCGGCATGTACAAGGACGGCGATTATGACCTCGCCGGTTTTGCCGTCGGCGCCGTCGAGCGCGATGCGGTCCTGCCCCGCGACACTGTCCAGGCTGGCGACGTCATCCTCGGCATCGCCTCCTCGGGCGTCCATTCCAACGGCTTTTCGCTGGTCCGCAAGATCGTCGAACGCTCGGGGCTTTCCTATGCCGACCCCTCGCCCTTCTCGGAGGGCGAAACGCTCGGCGCGGCGCTGACCGTGCCGACCCGCATCTACGTAAAGCCAATCCTCGCCGCCCAGACGGAGACGGGCGCCATCAAGGCGCTCGCCCACATCACCGGCGGCGGCTTCGTCGACAACATTCCACGCGTGCTGCCGGCCGGACTGTCGGCGCGGATCGACCTTTCGGCCGTCAACGTGCCGAAGGTGTTCGGCTGGCTGGTCGAAATCGGCGGGCTCGACCAGGAGGAACTGGTGCGCACCTTCAACTGCGGTATCGGCATGGTCGCCGTGGTGGCGCCGGAGGATGCCGACCGTGTCGCCGCCGCGCTCTCGGAAGCCGGCGAGCGCGTCGTGCGTTTCGGCGAGATGGTCGCCGATCCGGACGGGCCGCGCACGCTGTTCGATGGGGAACTGGCGCTTTGAATGCCTGCTGGCGTTCCGGGCGACATTAGCGACCTCAAACGGGACCGGGGAAGATGGGCAAGCTCAAAGTCGGCATTCTGATTTCCGGTCGCGGCTCCAACATGGCGGCGCTGGTGGAAGCCGCGCAGGACCCCGCCTTCCCGGCCGAGGTGCGCTGCGTCCTCTCCAACCGGCCCGAGGCCGGCGGCCTCGATTTTGCCCGTGAACGGGGCATTCCGGCCGTGGCGGTCGACCACAAGGCCTATGCCGCCAAGGCTGAGTTCGAGGCGGCCGTGACCAACACCCTCCTCGCCCACGGGGTCGATTTCGTCTGCCTTGCCGGCTTCATGCGCATTGTCTCTCCTGTCTTCATCGAGCGCTGGCACAACCGCCTGATCAACATCCACCCGTCCCTGCTGCCGTCCTACAAGGGGCTTCACACCCACGAGCGGGCCCTCGCCGACGGCGTCAAGCTGACCGGCTGCACGGTCCATTTTGTGCGCGCCGAAATGGACGTTGGTCCGATCGTCGCCCAGGCGGCCGTGCCGGTGATGACCAGCGACACGCCGGACAGCCTCGCCGCCCGCGTGCTGACGGCCGAACACCGCCTCTATCCCCTCGCCGTCCGGCTGATCGCCGAGGGAAAGGCACGGGTCACGAGCGAGACGGTCGACATTGCACCAGACGCCGTTGACGAGACAGCACGGCTGTTTTCGGCGCGATAAGCGCCCTCAGAACAGGCTGCCCTGGGCCGGCGGCTCGTCATCCGGGGCTGAATCGGCTTTTTGTGGCGCCGATTCGGCGTCGGCGACGAGCGGCTCGGTAAGGGGCGCGATCAGCGCCTCGTCATCGCTCGCCACGCTATTCACCCGCTCGCTGACCGGAATCGCCTCCAGAAGATCGTCGGCCGCCGGCCGCAGCAGATGGGCGACGTCGCGCGGGCGACGATTGCCGCAGTCGAGCCACTCGTCCCAGTCCTTGGCATCGAGGATAACCGGCATGCGGTCATGGAGCGCGGCCATCAGCCGATTGGCCGACGTGGTGAGGATGGTGCCGGTGTCGATCTCGCTGCCATCGGGACCGAGCCAGGTTTCCGTGAGACCGGCGAAGGCCATGGTCGAGCCGTCACGAGGGCGGATATAGTAGGGCATCTTGACCGCCCCCATCCGCCGCCACTCATAGAAGCCTGAGGCGGGAACAAGGGAGCGGCGGTGACGCATTGCCGTCCGGAATGATGGCTTGTCGGCCGCCGTCTCCGAGCGGGCATTGAACAGCAACGATTGGGTCTTGGCGTCTTTCGTCCAGCCAGGAATGAGCCCCCAGCGCACCAGGCGAACGTACCGGACGCCATCGAGGCCGGCATCGACGGCGGTGATGGGCTGCGTCGGCGCGATGTTATAGCGCTGGCCGAAGTCGAGAAGACGCTCCGGATAGCGATCGTCGATGCGATACCCGAACATGTTCTGCATCGCCCTCAGCGACGGAATGAGCACAAATCGGCCGCACATGCATCGACTCCGAAACCAACGGGTTAGCCAGGACAGTGATATCCTTTTTCCCTGCGGGCAAACAAATGCCCGCGTAAGGTATTTGGCAACCTTGACCGCTGTATGTTTCCGAAAGTGAAATTCTCGGGGCGGGGGAAAAATTGGGCGGTACGGCAGGCACGGAAGAGCTCGTGAGACCGGAGACCGATTTTTCTCCGGACCGTCTTGCTGCTGCCAACATCCACCCAGATACGCGGCTCGCGACCGATTATCTCAACCATTTCAATGAAGTGGTCATGCTGATCGACATGCTGCCGATGATGCCGGACTGCGCGCCGGACGTCGTCGACTGGCAGCCGTGCTCATATGTCGACCATTTTCGCCTGTCGCATTTCAAGGAACGCGACCTCGCCATTGCTGCCTACGAGGCCTCGGAGCCGGATCGGCGGCGGGCGTTCGAGGACACCGTCGCCCGGATCGACGCCGCCATGACCAGCCTGCAACGCATGATCATCGACGCGCCCATGGACGCGCTGCCGATCGAGGCGCTGTCCGATCTTTCGGAAATGCGCATCAAGCCGCTGCTTGCCCACGCCATGGGATTGATCAACGGCGCGCCGGTGGCGGCTGCGGTCACCGAGGACACCGGCGACGCCCAGTCGGCCGTCGACGCGCTGTTCGGCTAACGCCATGCCCGTTTCTTCTCACGATCGCCGACCCCGCATCGGCGTCAGCGTCGGTGTCTGGCGCGGCGGCGATGTGCTGCTGGTGGAACGGTCGGGCGACCCGTCGGGTGGGCTTTGGAGCTTCCCGGGCGGTCATCTCGAGTGGGGTGAGAGCCTCGAAGATGCCGCGCGCCGCGAGGTATTGGAGGAGACCGGCCTCAGGATCACGCTTGTCGGCATCCCCATGGTCCACCAAGTGATTCTTTCGGGTCGCGACGGCGACACCTTTCGCCACTACGTGCTGATCGTCTTCGCGGCGACGGCAGCCGCCAACGCCGAGCCGGTGGCAGCCTCCGACGCGCTCGCGGCCCGCTTCGTTCGTCCCGAGCGGCTCGTCGATTTCAACCTGACGCCAAAGCTCGCCGCGTTCGTCGACCGCACACGGCAGCTCGTCGAAGGCTGAGGGCCGTCCTTGCCCCGCCCGGGCGGACGGTCCAGAATGCCGGCAAGGTTCGGTGCGACAGGGGGCGTTTCTTGCTGAAGGTATTGGCCGTGTTCGTGACGCTTGCCTCGGCGACGCCTCTTCTGGCCGCTGACGCCACGCCACCGCCCTATCAGGCCGACCTCCTGCGCCTTTCCGAAGTGCTCGGCGCGGCAGCCTATCTCGATGGCCTGTGCGGCGGGGCGGCGGCGGACGACTGGCGCGGCAAGATGGCCGCCCTCATCGACGCCCAGGGGCTCGACGGACCGGCGCGCCGGCCGTATGTGGAAGCCTTCAACCGTGGCCAGCGCACCTTCGCGGTCGCCCATCGGACTTGCACGGCAGCGGCGCGCGGCGTGCTCCAGCGCTACTTTGACGAGGGGGCTCGGCTCTCCGATCGCCTTGACCAGCGCTTCGGCCGAACCGGCGATTCGCCCGCCTCGTCCGTCCCCTGATGGTTACCCATTCGTTAACCGCGTTTCTTCAAACTCGTTAACGCTCTTTAACGGTTGGCGTTGCGTCGATGGAGAAGGATGATAGTGTGACGCCCGTGAATGATGCGGATCGGCGGCGGCCCAGCGTGCCTCCAACGATTCCCTAAGGTGCGGATGGGGTCCGATGTCGGATATGCGGGATGAACTGCTGGAGCCGGTCGAGGCTACGGTGGGCGACAATTTCAAGCATCGGGCCATGACTCACATGGAGCGCGCCTTTGACGACGCCGACGATGACGGCATACCCGTCGACGCCGTCGCCCACGCTGCCCTGTTCGCCGCAATAACGACACTCGTCGAGTGCTTCGGCGAGGAGAGTGTTGCGCGGCTCGTTGCCGAGCTTCCGGAGAAGATCTCGTCGGGCAGCTACACGTTGCTCCGGACTCTGCAGTAAGACGGGGCGGGCCGTCGCGCGAGGCCGGGGGAAGACATGCGGATTTCCATCGGAGCGCTCTTGTTCGCCGCGGCGACCGCGGCGGGCCTTTGGCTGTGGACTGCACCGATGGCGCTCGCCTTCGGAGTCCAATCCCCACCGGAAGAGGGCCGGTCGCCCGGCGACGGCGGTTTCGGCTTCAGCATCCCCGGCGGTGACGGATTCGGCGTTACGCCCGATGCCGAAGTGACGAGCCCGTCGGGCGAGGACGCGGCAAGCCCCCTCCCCAAGGTGAATTACGATCTCTCGACGCTGCCGCCGGCCGTCGCTGCCATGCGCGAAAAGATCATCGGGGCCGCCCGCTCCGGCGATGAGGCGCAGATGCGGGCGGTGATCGGCCTTTCCACTCCGCCGCCGGTGTTCTCTTCGACCGGCGAGGGCGACCCGATCGACATTCTGAAGGCAGCCTCCGGCGACACCGCCGGGCTCGAAGTGCTGGCCATCATGCTTGACGTGCTCGACACGGGATGGGTGGTGAAGGGCGAGGGTACGCCGCAGGTCCGCTACGTCTGGCCCTATTTTGCCGAGATTCCGCCCGACACCCTCGACCGCCGCCAACTCGTCGAGGCCTATCGCGTGCTGACGGCCGGCGATTTCGAGGAAATGCGGGCGATCGGCTCCTACGAGTTCTATCGGCTGGAGATCGGCGCGGATGGACGCTGGCTGCTGTTCATGGCCGGCGAATGACCCGGTCGGGATTGAGGATGCCCTCGGGATCGAGCGCGTCCTTCAGGCGGCCCATCAACTCAAGATCGAGCGGCGATTTCACGTCGGCAAGGAGATTGACCTTTAGCCGGCCGACGCCGTGCTCGGCGGCCACCGAGCCATCGTATTTGCGCACCACGCCATGCACGACGGCATTCATCTTGTCCCAGCGATCGAGGAAGGCCTGACGGTCGCCGCCTTCGGGCTGGCTGACGTTGAAGTGGATGTTGCCATCGCCCATGTGGCCGAAGGGCACCGGCCGGCAGCCAGGGAAAGCCGCCTGCACGGCGGTCATCGCCTCATCGAGGAAGGCCGGCAGATCACCGATCGGCACGGAGACGTCGTGCTTGATCGAGCCACCTTCGTGCTTCTGCACCTCGCTCATGCCGTGACGAAGTCGCCAGAAATCGTCGATCTGGGAGAGCGACTGCGCCACCGCCGCGTCGAGCACCTCGTCCGCCGCCATTGCGCCGTCGAGAACATCGAGGACGACCGCATTCGCCTCCGTGTCGGACAGACCTGAACTGACCTCGACGAGTACGTACCAAGGCGCCTGGGCTGCCGGCAGACGGGCGCCGGGCAGATGGCGCAGCGCGAATTGCATGGCAAGGCCGGACATCAACTCGAAGCCGGTCAGGCCGAAGCTCGCCGCCGCCTGGGCACGAGCGAACAGGTCGAGTGCGGCGGCCGGCGAAGCGACCGAGACGAAGGCGGCGGCCAGCCCGCGCGGACGGTGACGGAGCCGCAGTGCCGCTGCCGTGATGATGCCCAGCGTGCCCTCCGAACCGATAAACAATTGTTTCAGATCATAACCGGCATTGTCCTTTCCAAGCTGCCGGAGGCCGTTCCAGACACGGCCATCGGCAAGCACCACTTCGAGGCCAAGCACAAGGTTGCGCGCGTTGCCATAGGCGAGCACCGCGGTGCCGCCGGCATTGGTGGCGATGTTGCCGCCGATCTGACAGGAGCCGAGCGAAGCCAGCGTCAGCGGGAACATGCGGCCCGCCGCCTCCGCCGCCGCATGCACGGCGGCGAGCGGCATGCCAGCCTCGACGACCATGCTGTTGCCGAGGGGATCGAGCGAGCGAACCTTGTCAAGCCGTTCGAGAGAAACGACAATTTCCTGCTGCCCCGGTATAGGGATCTGTCCGCCGACCAGGCCGGTATTGCCACCCTGCGGCACGATGGGCGTCTTCGTCTGATGGGCAAGACGCAGGATGGCCGCGACTTCCGCCGTGTCGGCCGGCCGCAATACGAGCGGCGTTTCGCCTTTGTAGAGGTCGCGCCATTCCACGAGATAGCGGGCTTTGTCAGCGGCCTCCACCAGGGCGTGGCCGGGCGCGACGAGGGCCTTGAAACGGGAGATGAGGGCGGGCGTCAGCGGAGTTTTCATGTAGCGGAACCTACAGCCGCCAACCGTCGTCGTCGAGGGCGGGCACTGGTCCGGGAGCGGTAACGGTGGACCAGCCGGAGAGCCCTCCCCGCGACTTGCTATTGTCATAATGCTTGTGTCATACGAGCACGACATCAGGATTTGATTAGGCGGGGTTACAAAATGGCAGGTGCTGTGGGTCTGATGGCGGGCAAGCGTGGCCTGATCATGGGATTGGCCAACAACCGTTCCATCGCCTGGGGAATTGCCAAGTCGCTCCATGCCGCCGGCGCCGAGATTGCGTTGACCTACCAGGGCGACGCGCTGAGGAAACGCGTTGAACCACTGGCCGCCGAGCTCGATGCCATCGTGGTGGGCCACTGCGACGTGGCCGAAGCCGATACCATCGACGCCGTGTTCGCGACGCTCGCCGAGAAGTGGGGCAAGATCGACTTCCTGGTGCACGCCATCGGCTTCTCGGACAAGGACGAGCTGACCGGCCGCTACGTCGACACCTCCGAAGCCAATTTCCAGAAGACGATGCTGATCTCGGTCTATTCCTTCACGGCGGTCGCCCGACGCGCCGAGAAGCTGATGACCGGTAGCGGTTCGATGTTGACGCTGACCTACTACGGCGCCGAGAAGGTGATGCCCAACTACAACGTGATGGGTGTGGCCAAGGCAGCGCTGGAGGCGTCGGTCAAATACCTCGCCGTCGACCTCGGTCCGCGCAATATCCGCGTCAACGCGGTCTCGGCCGGCCCGATCAAGACGCTGGCCGCCTCCGGCATCGGCGACTTCCGCTATATTCTGAAGTGGAACGAGTATAATGCGCCGCTGCGCCGCACCGTCACCATCGAGGAAGTGGGCGACAGTGCGCTCTATCTCCTGTCCGATCTCAGCCGCGCCGTCACCGGCGAAGTGCTGCACGTCGACAGCGGCTATCATACCGTTGGCATGAAGGCGGTCGACGCGCCGGATATTTCGGTCATCAAGGACTGAGCAAAGCGGATTTCCAGACCAAAGTGGCCGGGCCCAAAAGCCCGGCTTTTTGACGTCCAAGGCTCCTTGCCTTGACAATTCCGGTGGCCGCTCCTAGATGTCCGGCCACGGGCAAGGGACCCCGGCCGCCCGCAGGCGCAAGCCATGGTGAAGTCCCCGTCGATCGCTTCCGTTTTCAGGCATCGAGACCTCTCGGCAACGCGGGTACCTTGTTCACGGTCATGTCCGATGCCGCACGGAGAACGGTCATGTCGTCCCCATTGCCAAAACTCGACGAGCTGAAAGCCCAAGCTCGTCGTCTCAGAAGCTCGCTTGCCGAAACCGGCAGCGATATCAGTCACTCGAAATCGCTGGAGCTGATCGCCCGGCAATACGGCTTCGCCGACTGGAACACGCTCTATGCCAAGGCCGGCAACGAGCCGCCGCGGCGCGCCTGGAATCCGGGCGACCGCGTCAAGGGTACCTATCTCGGCAAGACGTTCGAGGGCACCGTGCTCGCCCTGAAAGCGGCCACTTCGGTGCCGGGCTACTACACCATCACCGTCGACTTCGACGAGGCGGTGGACGTGGTCGAGTTCGAAAGCTTCTCGGCCTTCCGCAAGCGCGTCACCGCCACCATCGACGAAGAGGGGATCAGCCCGTCGAAGACGTCGAATGGCCGGCCGCACATGGTGCTGACGGCGTGATTTTTCCTCAGTCCCTAGAGTCTGCCCGGCATAGCGCGGCAGACTCTAGGCCTCTTTGTTTTCCTTTGCCTTTTTGGAAGACTTAGCTGCCGTCTTCCTGTCAGCCTCTGGCGAGCAGCGCTTTCGTCGCAGCGGCGACATCGGCCTGCCGCATCAGGCTCTCGCCGATCAGGAAGGTACGGGCGCCGACGCGTGACAGGCGCGCGAGGTCGGCCGGCACGAACAACCCGGATTCGGCGACCAGGATGCGATCATCCGGGACGCTCTTCGCCAGCTCTTCGGTGGTCTCGAGCCGCGTCTCAAAGGTGCGGAGGTTGCGGTTGTTGACGCCGAGAAGGGGCGAGCGCAGCCTTAACGCCCGCTCCAGTTCGGGGGCATCGTGCACTTCAAGGAGCACGTCCATGCCGAGCTCGAAGGCGGTCTCCTCGAGACTCCTGGCCGTGTCGTCATCGACGGCGGCCAGGATGATCAGGATGCAGTCGGCACCCCAGGCGCGCGCTTCGTAGACCTGATAGGGCGAAAACAGGAAGTCTTTGCGGAGTGCCGGCAGCGCCGCTGCGGCCCGGGCGGCCTTCAGGTAGTCCGGATGTCCCTGGAAGGACGGTGCGTCGGTCAACACCGAAAGGCAGGCCGCCCCGCCCGCTTCGTAGGCGCGTGCCAATGCCGGCGGATCGAAGTCCGGCCGGATCAGCCCCTTCGACGGACTGGCCTTCTTGATCTCGGCAATCAGCGCGTAGGCGCCCTGCGCGTGCTTGCTCTCGATAGCCGCCCGAAAGCCGCGCGGCGGCGGCTGGTCGGCGGCCATCGCCCGGATATCGGCAAGTGGGATCTTCGCCTCGGCGGCAGCGATCTCCTGCCGCTTGTAGGTCTCGATGCGGGCGAGGATATCAGCCACGGTGGGTCCTCAGGCGTTGGAGCGGGCAACGAGCCGATCGAGGGCGACAAGGGCGCGGCCGCTGTCGATGGCATCGGCGGCAAGCGTCACGCCATCCTTCAGCGTCGGCACCTGATCGGCGAGAACGAGGGCGGCGGCAACGTTGAGCAGCACCGTGTCGCGATAGGCGCCGGCGGCGCCGTTGAGCAGAGCCCGGAGCGCCTGAGCGTTATCCTCGGCCGAGCCACCACGCACCGCTTCGGGCGGATAATGCGGCAAACCGGCATCGTCGGGCATGACTTCGAAGCTGCGCACCGCGCCGTTCCTCAGTTCCGCGACATAGGTCGGCCCGGACAGTGTCATCTCGTCGAGGCCGTCGGAGCCGTGCACCACCCAGACCGATTCCGAGCCGAGCGCAGCCAGCGTTTCGGCCACCGGCACCAGCCATTCGCGCGCGAAGACGCCCACCAGCTGGTGTCGGACGCCGGCCGGGTTGGACAGTGGGCCGAGGATGTTGAAGATGGTGCGCGTGCCGAGCTCGACGCGGCTCGGACCAACATGCTTCATCGCCGAGTGATGCACCGGCGCGAACATGAAGCCGACGCCCGCCTCGCGGATGCAGGCAGCGATCGCCTCCGGCCCGATGTCGATCCGAACCCCCAGCGCCATCAGCACGTCGGCGGCGCCCGACTTCGACGACAATGCCCGGTTGCCATGCTTGGCGATGGAAAGGCCAGCCCCGGCCGCCACGAAGGCCGAGGCGGTAGAAATGTTGAGGCTACCGGACGCATCGCCGCCGGTGCCGACGATATCGACCGCGTCGGCCGGCGCCTCCACTTTCAGCATGCGCGAGCGCATGGACGACACGGCACCGGCAATTTCCTCGACGGTTTCGCCGCGCACCCTCAGCGCCATCAGGAAGCCGCCGATCTGCGACGGCGTCGCCTCGCCGGTCATCATGATGTCGAAGGCCGACGTCGCCTCGTCCCGGCTCAAACTGATTCCGGAAGCCACCTTGGCGATCAGGGTCTTGAAATCGGCCATCGCTCGTTTCCCCGTCATGCGATCTCCGGCAGATTGCTGCGCACTGCCGGAAAGAGGTCCGGAAAATTCCGGCCCATGCCGGATTTTCCGAAACGCGGAGTGCAGAGCCCGGCCTGACAGCCGGAGTCCACATCAGTTGGCGTTGCTGGTACCGACCACCGCATTGAGCAGCGTCTGGTTGACGGTGGTGCCGAGTTCTTCCTGGGCCGCCCCGAGATACTGGGCGTAGAGACCCTGCCCCACCGCTGCAGCAATCTTGTCGGCAATATCGACCGCCTCACCCGCGCCTGCGGGCATCGGCGGATTGACGACCTCGGCAACCGAAAGCACGATGCGCGTACCGTCCGGGCCGGGAATGGCGGCGACGTGTCCCTTCGGACCGGCGAAGGCGGCGTTGACACCGGCCTCTCCGAGACCGGCGTCGCCGGCCTGGCGCGTCACGCCGGAGGCGGCCGCGACTTCCACCGACGCCGTCTTGGCCAGATCGTCGATCGACGTGCCCGTCTTCAGCACCTTCACCATGTCGTCGGCCTTGGCCGCCAAGCGGACCTGCGCCTCAGCGTCAGTCCAGGCGACGATTGCCTTGTCCTTCACCTCGTCAAGCGCGCGCTCGCGGCCCGGCGTCACCTTGGCGACATTGTACCAGACGAAGCCGCGGTTGATGGACAACGGTTCATTCTCGCCGCCCTCGTCGGCGGCGAAGGCCGCCTTGAGGAGGTCGGCCTGATCGGGCAGGCCGGCGACCGGCTGGCCGTCGGTACCGTTACCGTCGGGATCCACCTCGGCGGTGACGAGCTTCAGCTTGAAGCGGTTCGCCACCTCCTGCAGCGTCGCCCCGCCGGCCAGCGCATCCTCGACCTCGTCGTGCATCTCGAGAGCCGACCGCTCGGCGGCCTTGGTGGCGATCGCCTTGCGGATGTCGGGCGCCACCTCGGCCTGACCCTTGGTGTGGGCCGCTTCGATCTGGGTGACGCGCAGCAGCACCGTGCCGAAGGACGACTTCACCGGCTCGCTCGGAGCGTTGAGCGCCAGAGCGAAAGCGGCGTCTGCCACCGCCGGATCAAGCACCTTTTCGCGGGAAAGAAGGCCAAGGTCGACGTCCTCCGGCTTGGAGCCGGCGTCCACGATGAGCTGATCGAAGGTCGCGCCAGCCTTGAGCTTCTGCGCGGCGGCGGTCGCCTCCTCCGCCGTCGCATAGAACAACTGCTGGATACGGCGCTGCTCGGGCGCACCATATTGGTCCTTGGTGCGCTCGTATTCGCGCGACACCTGCTCGTCTGTCACCGTCGAGGGGTCGGCGATGGCATCCGGCGTCAGGGCCAGCGCCTCGATGGCGCGGAATTCCGGCGCCCGGAATTCACTCTTGTGCTCCTCGTACCACGTGGCAAGCACGTCATCGGCAGGCTTGCCGATCGGCTCCACCTGGGCGCGGGCCAACGTGAGATAACGGATGTCACGAGCCTCATTCTGGTAGCGATAGATGGCGCCGACCATGGTTTTCGGCACCGTCAGACCACCAACCAGGCCCGACGACAGTTGCCGCCTCAATTCCTCGGTGCGCCGCTGGGCGATGAACATCGCCTCGCTGAGGCCGTTCTGGCTGAGAAGCTGGGTGAAATAATCGCGGTTGAAGCTCTGGGCGCCCGGCGCCCTCAACTGCGGGTCGTCGGCGATGGTCTGGGCGAGACGTTCGTCGGAGACCCCGAGACCGGTGGAGACAGCCATGTCGGCCACCGTCGCATCGGCCATCAGCTCGCCGAGCGTCTGCTGCGGCAGACCAATGGAGCGAGCCATATCGGGCGTCAGCGCTTGGCCGATCTGACGCGACAGCGCCTGCGACTGCCGCTGATAGGCCCGCTGGAATTCGCCGAGGGTGATCGCGGTGTCGCCGACGGTGGCGAGCGTATCGGTGTGCGAAGCGCCGAGCCGGGAGCCGATGCCCCAGCCGATAAAGGACAGCGTCAACAGGCCCAGTAAGATCTTCGCGGGAAGCGTGTTCGCCCCGCGGCGCATTGAATCAAGCATTGTGTCGTCCGTCTCGGGGGCGCGCGCGCCCGTCCATCCCAGTCACGCCACCGGTCTCGCAGGGACCGCTTCGGCGCGCGGGATCATAGGGGCGGCGGCCTCCTGCCGCAAGCACCGGTTTTACCTGACAAAGCGCCGAAATCCGCCCTTGATCAATGCTTGGACATGATCTTGTCGAGCACACCAAGCATCAGTGCCGACACCACGAAGGTCATGTGCATGATCACCTGCCACATGATCTGCGCGTCGGTGTAGTGGCTGGCGTTCAGGAATACCTGCAGGAGATGGATGGAAGAGATGGCGACGATCGACGAGGCGACCTTGACCTTCAAGCTGCCGCTGTCGAGCTTGCCGAGCCAGTGGAGTTCAGCGCCGTGGTCGTCGAACCGGCCCACGAAGTTCTCGTAGGAGGCGATCATCACCATGACGAGCAGGCTTGCGACGAGCGCGGCATCGATCAGACCGAGCATAGCGAGAATCATCTCTGCCTCGTCATAGACGAAGACGCTGCCGATGACCTTCCAGAGCTTGACGCCGAAGGAAAGCCCGTAGACGGCAAGCGCCACCGCCAAGCCGATGAGGAAGACGACGAGAATCCAACGGCTTCCCAGAATGATACGCTCGACGACCGTCTCGAGTGCCTTCAT
This sequence comes from Pseudomonadota bacterium, assembly GCA_018262575.1. GTDB lineage: Bacteria > Pseudomonadota > Alphaproteobacteria > Rhizobiales > Pleomorphomonadaceae > Pleomorphomonas. The sequence continues at coordinate 76,777 of JAGSYU010000006.1, forward strand.
AGTCAATAGCCCTTGCTAGCGTTCTCTATCTGCCGGATATAAATGCGCTTGCGGGTTTTCGCCTACAAGATCATCTTCCAGGCCGCTCCGAGGATTCACGCCGGGCCCGGTTCAGGATGATCGACGCCCACGCAACGCATATCGAAGGAACGAGAGCATGTCCGTCAAGCCGCTGGTCGCCGGAAACTGGAAAATGAACGGTCTCAAGGCCTCCGTCGCCGAATTCGAGGCCATCGCCGCCGGCTACGACGCCGCGCTCAAGGCCAAGGTCGAACTCGCCATCTGCCCGCCGTTCACGCTTGTCGCCGCCCTCGCCCAGAAGGCCATCCTGCCGGTCGGCGGCCAGGATTGCCACGCCAAGGTTTCGGGCGCTCACACCGGCGACACCTCCGCCGAGATGCTGAAGGACGCCGGCGCCACCTACGTCATCGTCGGGCACTCCGAGCGCCGCACCGACCACGCCGAGACCGACGCCGTCGTCAAGGCCAAGACCGAAGCTGCCTGGCGCGCGGGCCTTATCGCCATCGTCTGCGTCGGCGAGACCCATGCTGAACGCACCAGTGGCAAGGCGCTCGCCGTCGTCGGCACCCAGGTCGCCGGTTCGCTGCCCGACGGCACCACCGCCGCCAACACCGTCATCGCCTACGAGCCAGTATGGGCCATCGGCACCGGCCTGACGCCGACCGCCGGTGACGTCAAGGAAGTGCACAACTTCGTCCGCAAGGAACTGGTCAGGCGCTTCGGGGCCGACGCCAATGGCATTCGCATCCTCTACGGCGGCTCGGTGAAGCCGTCGAACGCTGCCGAGCTGATGGCCGTCGAAGACGTCAACGGTGCCCTCGTTGGTGGAGCCTCGCTGAAGGCTGCCGATTTCCTCGGCATCGCCGCCGCCGCCTACAAGTAATAAAAGCGGTTCCGGCGCGCGATTCCCCAGCGGGGGCGTGCCGGAGCCACCTTCCCTGACGCCGCTAGGAGGGCGGGTCGCGATCTTCGGCAAAATAGGTTAAAGGTCCGTCGGATGGCTAGCAGGGCCGTCTGCGACTGTTTCCTTCCAGCCCGAGACACACCCATGACCTTCGATACCGTCCTCAGGAACGGAACCGTCGTCAATCACGACGGCATTGGCCTGCGCGATATCGGCCTTCGTGACGGCCGGATCGCCGAGATCGGCGATCTCTCCCGCGCCTCGACTGGCGAAACGATCGACTGCGCCGGCCTTACCCTGCTGCCCGGCGTCATCGACAGCCAGGTGCATTTCCGCGAGCCGGGCGCCACCCACAAGGAAGACCTCGAAACCGGTTCCCGCGCCGCCGTCATGGGCGGGGTGACGGCCGTCTTCGAGATGCCGAACACCAACCCGCTCACCACCACCGCCGAGCGCCTCGCCGATAAGGTGGCGGCCGGCACCCACCGCATGCACTGCGACTTCGCCTTCTGGGTGGGCGGAACGCACGGCAACGTGCGTGATATTCCCGAACTGGAGCGCCTGCCGGGCGCGGCGGGCATCAAGGTATTCATGGGCTCGTCAACCGGCGACCTGCTGGTTGCCGACGATGCGGGCGTTGCCGCCATCCTCGGCGCCACGCGCCGCCGCGCCGCCTTCCATTCCGAAGACGAAGCACGGCTGATCGAGCGCAAGTCGTTGCGCGTGCCCGGCGATCCGTCGAGCCATCCCGTCTGGCGCGACGTGGAGGCCGCTCTGAAATCGACCGAGCGGCTCGTCCGCATCGCCCGCGACAAGGGCGCCCGTATCCACGTGCTGCACATCTCCACTGCCGAGGAGATCGACTTCCTGAAAGATCACAAGGATGTCGCTACCGTTGAGGTGACGCCGCACCACCTGACGCTGACCGAGGCCGATCACCAGCGGCTCGGCACGCTCGTTCAGATGAATCCGCCGGTGCGCTCGGCCGCCCATCGCGATCACATCTGGTGGGGCGTGACGCAGGGCATCGCCGACGTTCTCGGCTCCGACCACGCGCCACACACGCTCGAAGAAAAGGCCAAGCCCTATCCCGACAGCCCGTCCGGCATGACCGGCGTGCAGACGCTGGTGCCGATCATGCTTGACCACGTCAACGCCGGCCGCCTCAGCCTGCAGCGGTTCGTGGACCTGACCTCAGCCGGACCGGCGCGCGTCTTCGGCATGGCGCGCAAGGGCCGCATCGCCGTCGGCTACGACGCCGACCTCACCATCGTCGACCTGAAGCGTCGCGAGACCATCCGCAACCAATGGATCGCCTCGCGCTGCGGCTGGACGCCCTACGACGGCGTCGAGGTTACCGGCTGGCCGGTCGGCACCATCGTGCGCGGCCGAAGGGTGATGTGGGATGGCCAGCTCGTGACACCATCCGTCGGCGAACCGATCCGTTTCGTCGAAGCACTGCCGCAGGGAGCTTGATATGACGCCGTCCCTCAGCCACCTCGACGAAAAGGGTGCCGCCCACATGGTCGACGTCAGCGACAAGGCGGTCACCGCGCGCACGGCCATTGCCGCCGGCCAGGTGGTGATGAGCGCGGAGACGCTGGCGCTGATCGTCGATGGCCGGGTGCCGAAGGGCGACGTCATCGCCACCGCCCGCATTGCCGGCATCATGGCGGCCAAGAAAACGTCTGATCTCATTCCACTCTGCCATCCGTTGCCAATCAGCAAGGCGGCGATCAACATCTCGCCCGATCCGACGCTGCCCGGCCTGGAGATCACCGCCATCGTCCGCTGCACCGGCAATACCGGCGTCGAGATGGAAGCCTTGACGGCCGTCTCCGTCGCCTGCCTCACCGTCTACGACATGGTGAAAGCAGCCGAGAAGGGCGTCCGTATCGAGGCCATCCGCCTTCTCGAGAAGGATGGTGGCAAGTCGGGCCGCTGGCTCGCCGACAAGTAAACTCCGGAGAGTCGCCATGGCGCTGATATCCGTCGATGACGCCCAAGCCACCCTGCTTGCCGGCGTTGTGCCGACCGAAACGGAGTGGGTGGATCTTTCCGCCGCCGGTGGTCGGACGCTGGCCGCCGACCTCGTGGCCTTGCGTACGCAGCCGCCCGCCGACCTGTCGTCCATGGATGGCTACGCGCTCGGCAGGGAGGCCACGCCGGACGGCTGGCTTGCCGTCGTCGGCGAAGCCGCCGCCGGCCATGGCTTCGGCCGGCCACTCAGCCCCGGCGAGGCGGTGCGCATCTTTACCGGCGCGCCCGTGCCGGAGGGCGCCGACCGGGTCGCTGTCCAGGAGGATGCCGAACGGCAGGGCGAGCGTGTCCGCTTCGCGGACCTGCCACCTGCCGGCGCCAACATTCGCCGGCAGGGCATCGATTTCACCGAGGGTGAGACGGGACTTGCCAACGGTACGGTGCTTGGATTCGGCGCGTTGGGGCTAGCCGCCGCCATGAACCACGCCTGTCTGCCGGTGCGGCGGCGGCCGCGCGTGGTACTGATCGCCTCGGGCGATGAGTTGGTGGCGCCGGGAATGGCCACGCTCTCCCATCAGACCGTTGCCTCGTCGACGGTGGCGCTTGCCAAGCTGGTCCACGACGCCGGTGGCGAGGCCGTCGATCTGGGCATTGCCCCCGACGATCTTGCCGCGCTCAGAAGCCGCATCCGATCGGCGATGACGGACGGGGCCGACATCGTCGTGGTGATGGGCGGCGTATCGGTGGGCGACCACGACCACACCCGCCCCGCTTTCGCTGCCGAAGGAATGGAGCCGGGCTTCTGGAAGATTGCCATGCGGCCCGGCAAACCGTTGATGCACGGCCGCATTGGCCGTGTCCACGCCCTCGGCCTACCCGGCAATCCGGTGTCAACGCTGATCACCGGCCTGATGTTCCTCGCGCCGCTGATCAAGGCGATGCTTGGTCGCGCCGATGTGCTGCCGGTATCCGAGACAGCCGTCCTCACGGCGCCGCTTGGCCCCAACGACGTGCGTCGCGACTTCCTGCGCGCCCGCCTTGCCGTGGAGGCTGGCCGCCTCGTGGTTACCCCGGCCACCAGCCAGGACTCCTCGCTGTTGTCGAAGATCGCCGCGGCGAATGCCCTGATTGTGCGGCGCGAATTCGCGACCGCGGCGGACGCAGGCGAAGAGGTGGAAATCCTGCGGATCTAGGCAACCGCGACAAGCCGCCTCAGGACATCGCTTCTTCGCGAGGCCGCTCAAAAGAGACAGCGCCGAGCGGCGGTACCGGTCGCGCCTCGCTCTCGACCCGATTTCGTCCCCGTGCCTTGGCAGCATAGAGGGCGGCGTCGGCGCGGTCGAGCGCTTCGCGGGCGCTGCCGCCGATCCGCGTAATCGCAAAGCCGATACTGACTGTCACTCTGCCGTGCCGCGAATCTGGGTGAGGGATGTCCATATCCTCAATCGAGCGGCGCAGCATTTCGAGGCGCTCGGCGACCCGATCAGGGCGAGCATCCGACAGAATGAAGGTAAACTCCTCACCGCCATAGCGAGCCACTGCCTCCTCGTCCGGCTTGGCGAAGCGCCTCAGGGCGTCCCCGACCATCTGCAGGACCGAGTCGCCGGTGCTGTGGCCGAACCGATCGTTGAAGAACTTGAAATGGTCGATATCAATCATGGCGACGGCAAAATGGATGCCCTCGGCGTCGAGACGTTTACCGCAGCGATCGAGGTGGACTTCGAGAGCGCGCCGATTGGAAAGGCCGGTCAGAGCGTCGGTGAAGCTGGCATAATCCAGCCTGTCGACCATCAGGTTGAGTGCCGATGATAGCACGGAGAATTCCGGGAAGGGCGAACGGATCGTCATGCGCTCGCTGCGATCACCAGCGGTGATATGGCTCGCAAAGTCGGTCATCCGGCGCAGGCTGCGCAGGATGAGGAACTCCAACGCCGCAAATAGGCAGGCGGCGATGACCATCGCCTCAAGACAGACTAAGGCAACAGCCGTGATCATCTCTCGAAAGGCTTCGGCGTAGATCTGCCCGATCGGCACGGAAAACACGATGCGTCCGTCCGCCATCGGCAGCTTGATGACGCCAAGGAAGGTCGAGCGCGCGTCGTGGGTATCGGGAACCATGACGCCGGTGCCTGTCCGCCTTGCCCGTTCCAGAAACTGGCTATCGAATGGTGGCGCATCCTTGTCGAACGTGGCTACATCGAGGATGCGTCCCTGGCCGGTCATGAGGGCAGCCTGAGCGATCGGCAGCTGGAACTGCTGGAACGTCTGCCGTTTCAGCGCGGCAACGTCCAATGTCACCAACACGACAAAGGACACGTCTGCATCGCGGCGGACGGCGCGCGCGGAGGCGATTATGATCTGCCCGGTGACCTTGCTGACCTGAAGATCGCCCCAGACAATGCCTTGGGACCGCAAGCTGTCGGCGAAATACTGACGCTCCGAAACAGAACCGCCGATGGCCTTGGGCTCGGAGGAGCAATAGGCCATGCCTTGCGGCGTCAGCAGCGCGATCGCCTTGACCCGCTCGTGGGCGTCAACGATCTTCCGCAGGGTCTGGCTGCACAACTCTGGAGAGTTGTAGCGCAGGGAATCGATCAACGCGATCGTCGAGGATAGATTCTGAAGCTCCATCTGCGCCTCGCGGAACAGATTCTCGGCACGCAGGAGCGACAGCCGCAGGCTTTGTTCGGCCACGGTGACCGCCGCACTCATGTTCTTTTCGGCCAGCAGGATCTGACCAACCAAGAACGGCGCCAGGCTGAGGCAGATCGCCACGAGGATGACAAACCGAATTCGCATGTGCCGTTATGCCGCTCCAAACAGGCCGGCGAGGGAAACGCAGAAGCCGCATCTCATCATAGGAAAGGTCGGTAAATAATTCATCTTCGGCAATATTTCAGGCTGCAATCACCGCCGCGCGCTCGGGAATGAAGCCGGGAGTGACTGTGTCGACTGTGCATGAACACAGGCAATCAGCCGCCGTCCAGCCAGCATTGTCCGGACCGGCGAATCGTGATCTTTCAGCTCTCCGAAAAGACTGTCCACGTGAAAAGTCATGCCCCAGATACCTCTTTCTGACCCGTCCGGTTCTCTCGTTGAGCGACTGGATCTCCCCCCTCTGGGGAACGGTCCGCTGGATGGCATGACCTTCACGGTGAAGGACAATATCGATCTTGCCGGGCACAGGACCTCCTACGGCAGTCCGGCCTGGAGGGATACCCATCCGGCACCGGTGCATAACGCTGTCTGTGTCGACCAGTTGCTGGCGGCCGGCGCGCGCTGTGTCGGCAAGGTCATCGCCGACGAGCTGACCTACAGCCTTGATGGCGAAAGCCAGTTTTTCGGAACGCCGCGCAATGCAAAAGCGCCGGAGCGAATCCCGGGCGGCTCGTCCAGCGGTTCAGCCGCCTCCGTCGCCAATGGACTTGCAGACTTTTCAATCGGCACGGATTCGGGAGGCTCCACCCGCGTTCCGGCGAGTCTGTGCGGGATTTGGGGCATGCGCCCGTCGCTCCACCGAGTATCCGAAGCCGGTGTGTTGCCCTTCATGCCCAGTGTGAGCACCGTGGGTGTCCTGGCGGCACGGTTCGAGCAGTTGGATGCAGCCGCTCGCGTCATGTTGCGCAGCGGGCCAAGGACAGTTGCCCCTCATCGCCGCCTCTTGCTTCTGGCCGATGCGCTGGAGGTCGCGGACAAGGCCGTGCAAGGCCAGGTCTGCGCGGCCTTGCAGCGGATCAGTCGTGGCATCGGCATCTCCCTGGAGATAATCCGCTTTTCGCAAATCGTCGCCGAGGATGTCCCGCTGAGCGATTGCAACGTGAAGGCGCTCCGCGACCTGCAGTCCGCCGAGTTCCAGAGCACTGTTGGCAACTGGATCGAGACCACCAGGCCGGAGCTCGGCAGCACCTTTTCCATGGCCTATGGCAATGTGCGGCGCTTTGATCGTATCGCGGCTCTGGACAGCCTTGTGCGCTGCGAACGGTTCTTTGAGAGGATCAACGCCCTCCTCGCACCGGGCACTGTCATCTGCTTTCCGACAACCCCTGTCATCGCGCCAGTGAAAGGGACGTTGACGACCCTGGATGCGGTGCTGGATTTCTACGACCGGACAATGACCATTACCGCCTTCTCCGGCGTTGCCCGCCTGCCGGAGATCTCCGCTCCGTTGCTGACAGTCGACGGTTGCCCGGTCGGGCTGTCCTTTGCCGCAGGGCACTATCAGGACGAGTTCCTGCTGGCAGCTGTGCGAGGCATGCTGGGCTGAAGGACAGCATCGGCGGGCCCCACTCGGTGTTTGGTGTCCGTTCGGCCGGCCGACAGAGCCAGACCGCGCCCGCAAGATGCAATCTTGCGCTTTCCCCTCCCCCCGGCCTATGCTCGTAGCGTCTCAAGGGGGTGTCCGGCATGGCCGGACTGAGAGGAGCGATCCAACCCCACGAACCTGATCCGGATCATGCCGGCGGAGGGATTGAGGCGAGCGGCCCGGTCTGTCCGGCAGCCGCACGTCTTCTTGTCCGCGGGTGATCTTCGCTGAAGGAGCCCGCGATGACTACCATGACGCTTGCCGACGTTCACACCCTCCACGAACGGGTGCGCGCCGAGCGGCCGCTCGTCCACAACATCACCAACTTCGTGGCGATGACCATCGCCGCCAATGTATTGCTCGCCGCTGGCGCCTCGCCGGCCATGGTGCATTCGGTGGACGAGGTGGAGGATTTCGGCCACATCGCCCGGGCGCTGACGCTCAACATCGGCACGCTGTCGTCCGACTGGATCGCCGCCATGAAGCTGGCGGCCGCCATCTACCGGGCGGCCGGCAAACCCGTCGTATTCGATCCGGTCGCCGTCGGCGCAACGCGGCTGCGCAATGCGGCGGCCGCCGACCTCGTCGCCATGGGGCCGACGGTGATCCGCGGCAACGCCTCCGAGATCATGGCGCTTTCGGGTGTCGCTGGCGTCGCCTCAAAGGGTGTCGACAGTTCGGCAAGCTCCAACGCTGCGCTCGACAGCGCCGTCGCGCTGGCTCGCAAGAGCGGGGCAGTGGTCGCCGTCACCGGCGAGATCGACTATGTCACCGATGGCGTTCGAACCATCGCCATCGACGGTGGCCACGCGCTGATGCCGCTGTCGACGGCGCTCGGCTGCGCGCTGACCGGCCTCGTCGGCGCCTTCGTCGCCGTCGCCCCGGTTTTTGAGGGTACGGTCGCCGCGCTCGCCACCTATGCGGCGGCCGGTGCCATTGCCGGGAAGCGCGTGAAAGGTCCCGGCTTCCTGCCGCAGGAGCTATGCGATGCGCTCTACACGCTGGATCTCGCCGGGCTCGAGGCCAACGCGGCGATCCGGGGCGTGTGAGCGTCAGCTCTCTTCGGCGACCACCCGCTTCGGTGGTGTCAGAGGTTCGGGCACCGGCCGCGTCGTCATGCGTTCGCGGCCGGCCATGATGCCGCCCTGCACCTGCGCCGTCAGCCGCTCGGCGTCGAGGCGGCGGATGGTGGCAAGTGCCTCCGCCATGCGTTCCTCGCTGCAGCCGAGCGCCCTCAGGCCCTCGGTACCGAGGCGCAACGCCGCGTCGAAGGTTTCGCGCACCTCGACGTCGACCCCGGCACGGATCAGCTCGATCGAGTGGATACGATCGTAAGAACGGACCAGCAGCTTGGCCAACGGAAAGTGCGCCTTGACGAGTTCCACGACGCGGTTTGCGGCCTTTCGATCGTCAACGCAGACCAGGATCACCTCGGCTTCGGCGGCGCCGGAGTGGTGAAGCGTGTCGAGCCGGGTGCCGTCGCCGTAGAAAATGCGGAAACCGAAGCGGCCGGCCTCGCGGATGCGGTCAGGGTCGTTCTCGATCATCGAGACGTCGACGCCGCGCGACAGCATCAGTTGCGCCGCGACCTGGCCGAAGCGGCCGAAGCCGATCAGCAGCACCCGCCCACGCAGATCGCGCGCCTCCTCGACGCCATCGAGTGACTTCTCTTCCTCACGCCGGAAGCGGCTGGCGACGGAGAGCACCAGCGGCGTCAGCGCCATGGAGAGAATGATCACCGTCGAGAACAGCGCGGCATCGCCCGCGGGTATGACGCCGCCGCCGGCCGCCGCCGTGTAGAGTACGAAGGCGAATTCGCCGCCCTGGGCAAACATCAGGGCGCGGCGGAAAGCCGGACGGTGGGGGGAGCCGAACAGACGCGCCACCGCGTAGATGCCGAGTGCCTTCACGACAGCGAAGGCGAGCAGAAGGCCGATCAGCAGCGGCCAGCGTTCCACGACGACGCTGGCGTCCAGCGACATGCCGACAGCGAGGAAGAACAGGCCCATCAAAAGGCCCTTGAACGGTTCGACGTCGGCTTCGACCTGATGGCGGTAGCTCGACCCGGACAGCATGACGCCGGCCAGGAAGGTACCCATGGCCATGGAAAGGCCGACCGCCTCCATCAGGAGCGCCGCCCCCAGCACGACCAGCAGGGCGCCAGCGGTCAGCACCTCACGCGCCCGAGCCCGGGCCAGCAGGCCGAAGAAGGGATCGATGAGGTAGCGGCCGGCCAGCAGCAGCGCCGCGACGGCCGCTGCGCCGAGCCCGATGCCGAGCCAGCCGCCACCGCCGTGCTCGCCCGGCGCGAGCCAAGTCACCAGGGCCAGCAGCGGGACGATGGAAAGATCCTCGAACAGCAGAATCGATACCGCCTTCTGCCCGTCGACGCCGGCCAGTTCGCCGCGCTCCTGCAGCAGGGACATGATGACCGCCGTCGACGACAGCACAAAGCCGGCGCCGGCAATGAAGGCAGGGACCGGCGCGAAATCGAACAGCAGGAGCCCGACGCCGGTCAGAAGGCCGGTACAGGCCACCACCTGGGCAAGGCCAAGACCGAAGATCTGGCCGCGCATCGCCCACAGCTTTTGCGGCCTCAGTTCCAGTCCGATCAGGAACAGGAACATGACCACGCCGAGTTCCGACACGTGCAGCATGGCGGCCGGGTCGGGGAACAGGCCGAAGGCCGAGGGGCCGACCAGGGCGCCAGCGGCGAAATAGCCCAGCACCGAACCGAGGCCGAGTCGCCGGAACAACGGTACCGTCAGCACGCCGGCCGCAAGAAGTACCACCACCGGGCCGATCGTCGACCCGAGACCCGCCGCCGCCATAGCGCACCTCGCCTGCGTATTTTTCCGAGTGTGGTCCGAAATCGCGTCGATACGCAAGCCGCGTCAGGCGGCCGGCTTTGCCTTCACCCAATCCACGAGCAGGGCGAGCGCTGAATAGGCGAGGCAGAGACCAATCTGGACGAGGATCGTCGTCTCGACCGACTGGATGTCGGCGCCCATCTGATTGACGCGCACCAGCGCCGGAACCGCGGTCGTCGAGGGAATGGCAAGAGAGAGGACGTGCAGCAGCTCCGGCATGGCCTCGGTCGGCCATGAGACGCCCGACAGGAAAAACAGCGGCATGCCAAGCACCACCAGGAAGAAGATGACGCCCTCCCTGGTGGGGATCAGCCGCGCCACGGCGAAGCCCATGGCCGTCACGGCAAACAGAAACGGCACGACCACCGCATACATGACGGCGATGTCGCCGATGCGCGGCAGCCGGTATACCCAGGGCAGCAGCACCAGTACGACGCCGGCCCACAGGGCATATAGGCCGACGTAGACGACGGTGTCGGCCAAAGTGGACAACGGCCCTGCCGGACGGCGCCCGGCCTTGAGGTTGCCGATGCCCATCAGCAGCGTCTGCTGCAGGATCAGCACGAAGACGGCCGGCAGCACGAAGCTGGCGTAGCCGCCGGTCGGGTTGAACAGCGGCACGGCAGTGACGCGCAACGGTTCGACGATGGCCATGGCCTGGGTCATGTCGACGCCGGAGGCGGTCAGCCTCCCGACCTGTACCTCGGCGCCGAGACTACGCGCCGCGTTGGACAGCGCCGACGACATCACCGAATTGAGCAGGAAGTAGCCGCCATCGGAGAAGGTGGCGAGCGGCGCCGCGCGGCCGGCCAGAAGGTCTTGCTCGAATTTGGGCGGCACGACAACAATGCCGTGGACCTCACGTTTCAGGAAGAGGGCGCGGGCGGAGGGCATGTCCGCCGCATAACGAGCGACAGCCACCGCGTCGGCGGCGTCGATGCGGCGAATCACCTCGCGGCTCAGTGTCGACCCATCCTGGTCGATCACTGCGACCGGCATGTCGCGCACCACCTCGGAGAGATAAGGCTGCGGAAAGAACACCGAGAAGAACAGCGTCGCGCCCAGCATGGTCGAACGAGCGCCCTTGTCGGCCCAGATGGCGTTGAGCGCCGCGACGATCTCGCGGAAGAAGGCGGCGATCATCTGGCAGGCTCCGGGACGGCTGCCGGCCTTGGCCGACCGTGGCGCCAAAGGAGCAGCAGCGTGGCGGCACCATAGGCGAGCGCCAGCACCACCAGCCAGCCGAAGGCCGGCAGGGAAATATCGAGCGGCGCCCCGCGCAGAATGTTGTCGGTGCGGAGTTCGAGATAGTGCGTCACCGGCAGAAGATTGGCCCAGACGTCGGAAAAGCCGTTCATCGACAGGCGTGGGAAGGTGATGCCGGTGAAGCCGAAAGCTGGACCGGTGATGACCCCGACAGCGGCCAGCGCCGACACCGTATCGCGGGCAAGCAGCGCCGCCGCTGCGCCAAGCATCTGCGAGGCCAGCACGAAGACCAGGCCGTAGGCGATATGGAAGGCGAGACTGCCGCCGAAGCGCGCGCCCATCGGACCGAACAGCAACGCGTCGGCACCCCAGAGCACGAGGAGATAGGCGAATGTGTAGGGCGCGAACTTGCCGGACGCCGTCCTGAGCAACGTGCCGCCGAGCCGGAGAGATCGGCCCAAGCCGGCGATGCCCTGCCGGTCGCGCGAGAAAGACAGCGCGGCGCTGGCGCCGATGAAGATCTGCAGCACGGTCGGCATGACCGCTGCCAGCAGGAACTGGACGTACTCGAGGCTGGGGTTGAACAGCGCACTCTGCCGCACCGGAATGGGCGTCACCGCCTGGGTGGCGCTTTCGACGTCGGCGCCACGCGCGACGCGCGCCTCAATCGAGATACCGGCGGCTACCGTGCCAAGGGCACCGCCGACGGAACGGGCGACGAGGCTGCCCGGCGTCATGTACTGGTTGTTGTAGAACAGGACGACCTCCGGCCGACGGCCGGCCAGAACATCGCGCTCGGTGCGAGATGGAATCAGCACCACGGCATAGGCCTTGCCGGAGAGAAGCAGGAGTCGCCCGTCGGCGAGCGTGCCTGCCTTGTAGGCGACCATGACCTCCGGCGTCGCATCGACCACACGCACCATCTGCCGCGACAGAGTCGAGCGATCCTGGTCAACGACGACGATCGGCAGGTCGCGCGGCAGACCGAGCTGAAACACCACCGCCAGGAGCGCGAACAGCAGCAGGGGAAAAGGGGCGAGCATGAACATCAGCCCTGGCCGCGCGCCGATCTGCCGCAGCTCGGCGAGGAAAACTCGCCTGAAGCCGGCCTTAAGGTGGGGCCGCCGCGCCATGGCTCAGCGATCCATGAGACGGGGTCCGGACCAGTCGATCAGCCCGCTCATGCCCGGCCGGAGCCCCTCGATCGGGCCGTCGGGCCGCGCCCGCACCTCGAAGGTGCGGAGATCGAAGTCGCCGGTCGCCTTGGTGGCGCGCCAGTTGGCGTAAGACCCCTGCGCGTTGATGACGGTGACGCGGGTCTCGATATCGTGGCCGCCCAGCGCCGGTACGCGCACCTTCAGCCGGTCACCGACGGCGAGGCCATTCAGCAGGTCTTCGCGCACGTTGAAGGTGAACCAGGCATTGTCGACATCGACGATGGAAAGGAGTGGCGTGCCAGCGCCGAACAACTCGCCGACTTCGGCCATGCGGGCCGTCACTTCGCCGGCCATCGGCGCCTTGACCGCCAGTTCGGCAAGGTCGGTCTCGATCTGGGCGGCGGCGGCCGCCGCCTGTTCCACTTGCGCCACGGCCACCGCCTTCTGCTCGGGACTGTTGCCTTTGACGGCGAGCTGAAGGTTTGCCTCGGCGGCGGCGCGGGCCTTCAAGGTGGCGTTGAGCTTGTTGGACGCCTCGTCGAGCACCTGCTCGGACGCAAAGGAACGCTCCTGCAACTGGCTGACGCGGTCATAGGTCTTCTGGGCCAGCACCACGTCGGCCTCCGCCTTTTCCCGCTCGGCCTGGCGGGCGTCGATCGTCTCCTGCCGCGTCGAGAAAGCGAGATCGCGGTTCGAGCGGGCAACGGCGAGCGTCGCCTTGGAGGTATCGAGCCCGGCCCGCAGCGCCGGACTGTCGAGTTCGATCACCAGATCGTCGGCAGACACCCGGTCGCCGACGTCGACCGACGCCCTGACGACGCGACCGGCAACGCGGGCGGCGAGATCGACGCGCGTCGCCTCCACCTCGCCCTGCAGCATCAGCGGTTCGGGATGGTCGACCGCCCAGATGACGGAAAAGCCGAGGCCGGCAGCGGCCAATCCGGCGATAACGAGGGGACGCCAAGCGGACACGAAGCTCATCCTTGTGCGCCATAGCCGGACCCAAGGTCGATTCGGCTTGCGTTAATTTGGAAAATCATTGTTTTCTTTATTTCCGGACGCCACCCTATGTCAAGGAAGAGGGAAGCCATCATGGTTGACAGCAATCCGGTCCCGCCGCGCGGCCCCGGCCGACCGCCGCTCAGAAGCGAGGACGAGACGCGCGCCCTGATCGTCGCGGCAGCATCGCGAGCCTTTCTGGAGACGGGATACGTCCGCACCGGCATCGACACCATCGCTCGGGACGCCGGTGTGTCGACGCGGACGATCTATCGGCTGTTTAGCGCGAAAGAGGACTTGCTGAAGGAGGCGATGGAGGCGCGCATCGACACGGCCTTGGGCAGCCTCGACGCCGCGCGGGCGGCGGACGCCGATCCCCGCTCCAGTCTCGAGGCGCTGCTCACAGGATATGCGCAGCTGGCGCTGTCAGACGATGCCGTGCGGCTCACCCGCCTCATCGCTGCCGAGCGTCAGGAGGTGCCGACGCTCGCCAACAGCTACAGACAGGCGACAGCCCGCATCGCCGAGGTGTTCGAAGCCTGGGTTCGCCAGCACCAGCACACCGGCTTCCTCCGTCCCGGCGGCGTCGAGACGACGGCGCACCTGCTGCGCGGCACAATCAACGAGGCACAACGCCAGATCCTGCTTGGCCTCAGAGACCCGTTCACTGTGGCCGAGCAACGAGACTGGATTCAAGCGTCGGCCGCCATGTTCCTGGACGGCTTCGCCGCCTGATCGCTCAGCGGAGGCGCAAGCTGCTTTCCGGGTCGAACAGCAGCACGCTTTCCGGATCGAAGCCGATGCGGAGTCGGTCGCCGCGCCAGCCGGGCGGCAGAAAGCGCGCTTCGGCGATCACCTGGTCGCCATCCGGTGTCCGGCCATAGGCGTAGGTCTGCCCACCAAGATTCTCCAGCACCTCGATGGGAAGATCGATCATCTGGGTGGCGGTCTCCCGAAAATGCTCGGGACGCACGCCGGCCAGCACGGCGGCGCCCGGTGTGAGGGCGGCGGCAACCGGCAGCGTCAGCGACAGGCCGAAGGTAGGGATGCGCACCTCGGTGCCGGCATCGGTCCGACCGCCAACGACGCCCTTCAGGAAGTTCATCTTCGGCGAGCCGATGAAGCCGGCGACGAACAGGTTGTCCGGATCGGCGTAGAGATCGATCGGCCGGCCGACCTGCTCCACGCGGCCCGAGCGCAGCACGACGATCTTGTCGGCCAGCGTCATCGCCTCCACCTGGTCGTGCGTCACGTAGATCATGGTCGCCTTCACCTCGCGGTGCAGGCGGGCGATCTCGAGCCGCATCTGGACGCGCAACTCGGCATCGAGGTTGGAGAGCGGCTCGTCGAACAGGAAGACCTTGGGATTGCGGACAATGGCGCGGCCGATGGCGACACGCTGTCGCTGGCCGCCGGACAGCTGCTTGGGCTTGCGACCGAGCAGGTCCTCAAGATGCAGCACGCGGGCCGCCTCCCCCACCTTGCGGGCGATCTCGGCCTTCGGCACGTGATTGATTTTCAGGCCGAAGCCCATGTTCTCGGCCACCGTCATATGCGGATAGAGCGCGTAGGACTGAAACACCATGGCGACGCCACGCTCGGACGGCGGCGTCTCGGTAACGTCGGCGCCGTCGATCTCGATGCTGCCGGACGTCGTCTCTTCGAGGCCGGCGATGAGGCGCAACAGCGTTGACTTGCCACAGCCGGATGGACCGACGAAGACAACGAACTCGCCACTGTCGACGTCGAGATCAACCGAGTGGATAACCGCGAGCTCACCAAAGCTCTTGCGCACGCTGGTTAGTTTCAGTCCGGCCACGTTGTCCTCCCCTTGGCAGTTTTCTTCGCCGGACGCGCCAACCTCCGGAGCCACCTTTATGGGGGCATTCGGCGCGGCGACATGCAGGTCCTAGACCCCGACTTTGGTGCAGGCGCTTTTCACCACCGTCCCTCTTTACAATTTTGTAAACTGGTCTACACTTTTTTGCAAGAGAGGCGAGGACCGGGGTGAACGGAGGTAGTTGCCCCCGATGTAAACCGGTCTCCACAACCAGCCATAGACCGCCGCCTGTGCGGCACGGATCGAGATGACAGGAGCGGCTCGCTCGCCTTCGGCGTCGCCGCCGTTCCCGGGAGGACAGGACAAATGAACGTCATGGGATCGAGCGCCACCGCCGGAGCGTTGTCTGCCACGGAACGGCACGTCTGGACGGCGCGGATGATCCGCCCGCTGACCGACGCCGGCGTTGGCACGCGCCAGCCCTTCCTGCGCAAGGCCTTCCAAGCGAAGGGCAGCGGCAAGGCGACACTGCGCATCAGCGCGCTCGGCCTCTACCGCGCCTTCATCAACGGCAAGCGGGTTGGCGACGACCTTCTCACCCCCGGCTGGACCTCCTACAACGACCGCCTCAGCTACCAGACCTACGAGGTCAGCGATCTGCTCGTCGACGGCGACAACGTCATCGATGTCTGGCTGGGCGACGGTTGGTATCGCTCGCAAATGATGTGGGCGCACGAGCACGCTCTTCTCAACACCTGGGGCGACCGCATCGCCGCCCTCGTCGAGATCGAGGCTGGCGGCCGGACAATCCTGACATCCGATGAAAGCTGGTCGAGCGGCCTCACCCCCATCCTGAAGTCCGGCATCTATTTCGGCGAGACCTACGACGCGCGTCTCGAAGGCGGACCGGCCGACCAGGGTGTTGCGTTCCACGAAGACTTCGATCCGGCCGTGCTGGTTGCTCACGAGGTCAATGGAGTCAAGGAACTCGGCGCGCTGAAGCCGGTGTCGTCGGTCTCGGACGCCGAGGGTCGCACCATTTACGACTTTGGCCAGAACGCTGCCGCCTACGTCGCCTTGACGGTGGCGGGCAAGGCCGGCGCGACGGTAACGGTCGAGCATTCGGAAATCCTCGACAAGGGCGAGTTCTGCAACACCAACCTGCGCTCCGCTCCCTGCCGCATCACTTACGTGCTCAAAGGCGACGGCCGCGAGAGCTACCGGCCGACCTTCACCTTCCAGGGCTTCCGCTTTGCGCGCGTCACGGTGACCGGCACGGCGGAGATCGTCGACATCGTCTCGGTGCCGATTTCAACGGCGGTGACGCGCACCGGCTGGCTCACCACCGGCCATCCGCTGGTCAACCGTCTCGTTGAAAATTCGGTGTGGTCGCAGCGCTCCAACTTCATCGACGTGCCGACCGACTGCCCGCAGCGCGACGAGCGCCTCGGCTGGACTGGTGACGCGCAGGTGTTCGCGGCCACGGCCTGCTATCTCCACGACAGCCATGCCTTCTTCGTCAAATGGCTGCGCGACGTGATGGCCGACCAGCGCCCAGGTGGCGAGATTCCGCACGTCGTGCCCGATCCGACGCGCGAGCATGAGGACCTCTACGCCCACTTCTACGGTTCGACCGGCTGGGGCGATGCCATCTCGATCGTGCCCCATGCGCTCTATCGCCATTACGGCGACCTCGACATCCTGCGCGAGGCATTGCCGGCCATGATCCGCTGGAACGACTTCGTCTGGTCGATCAGCAACGGCCCGATCGTCCGGCCACCGCGCCCCTGGGCGGCGCGCGGATTCACGTTCGGCGACTGGCTGCAGCCCAAGGGACCGAGCGAAAAGCCGCTGCCGACCATCGGCGACGACGCGGCAGCGACCATTTATCTGTTCATCGCGGCGAAACTGACGGCGAAGATCGCCGGCCTCGTCGGCGACACCGCCACCGAGCAGCGTCTTTCCGAGCGGGCCGCAGCCGTGAAGGCGGCCTTCGCCCCGGAGTTCATCACCCCGTCCGGACGCCTCGCCTACGACGATCAGACGTCCTATGCCCTTGCCTTCCTGCACGACCTGATCCCCGAGGACAAGCGCGCGGCGGCCAAGGACTATTTCAAGGCGACCATCGCCCGGGCGGGCGGCCGCATTGGCACCGGCTTCATCGGCACCCCGGCCCTCTTGCCGGCCCTCGTCAAGATCGGCGAGCCGGAACTGGCCGGCGCCGTCTTCCTTCAGGAGGACGTGCCGGGCTGGCTCTATCAGGTCAAGAACGGCGCCACCACCATCTGGGAGCGCTGGGACGCCATCCAGGCCGACGGCTCGGTGTTCGATCCGTCGATGAACTCCTACAACCACTATGCCTATGGGGCCGTCTGCCAGTGGCTGTTCGAAGACGTGGCCGGCCTCAAGCCCGACGAAGACGAGCCGGGCTTTCGGCACATCCTGTTCGAGCCGGCAATCATTCCGGCGCTGTCGCCGGTCAGTGCCGCGCATGACTCGGCCGCCGGCCGCATCGAGGCAGGCTGGCGCATCGAAGGGGATGCCGTCACTTGGGAAACCACGGTGCCTGACGGCGCGCGCGGCACGCTGATCGTGCCGGTCGGCGCCCGTGACATCATTGTCGACGGCAAGCCGGCCTTGCTGGTCGCCGGAGAGGGCAGGCAGCGTCTCGCTGTGGGAAGCGGACGCCATGTCGTGACTTTCGCCATCGCCCGCTAAGGGCCGGCGGATTATTCTCCGTTCCGACCGAGAGGACGGCCGGGCGGATGAAACTGGGAGGAAAACCATGACCTATGCGATTTCCCGCCGTCTTCTGGTGGCTGCCGCCGCCGGCAGCGCGCTTGCGCTGTCTTTTGCCACCGCGGCATCCGCCGAGGTGAGCCTCACCTTCCTTGTCGACAACGCGCCAGCGACCGTCTCGGCCTCTGAAGCGCTGGCCGCCGCCTTCCACGCCAAGAACCCCGACATCACCATCGAGGTTGAGGCACGTGCCGCTGGTGGCGAGGGCGACAACATCGTCAAGACCCGGCTTGCAACCGGCGAGATGACCGATGTGTTCATGTACAATGCCGGCTCGCTGTTCCATGCGCTTAACCCGCAGCAGAACATGCTCGACCTGACCGACGAACCCTACCAGTCCGACATCATGGACACCTTCAAGTCGGTGGTCAGCGAGAACGGCAAGGTCTACGGCGCGCCCTTCCAGACGGCCATGGGCGGCGGCGTGTTCTACAACAAGAAGATCTATGCCGAACTGGGCCTTGAGGTTCCAAAGACCTGGGCCGAGTTCATGAAGAACAACGAAGCGATCAAGGCCAAGGGCGGCGTGACGCCGGTCATCCAGACGTTCAAGGACACCTGGACATCGCAGTTGTTCATGCTCGGCGATTTCTACAATGTCCTGCAGGCCGTTCCCGATTTCCCCGAGAAATACACCGCCAACCAGATCAAATACGCAACGACGCCCGCCGCGCTCAGAGGGTTCGAGCATCAGGAGGAGGTCTTCAAGGCCGGTTATCTCAATGAGGACTTCGGCTCGGCCAGTTATGACGACGGCCTGCGCATGGTGTCGAAGGGCGAAGGCGCCCACTATCCGATGCTGACGTTTGCCATCGGCAACCTCTTCGAGAACTACAAGGACTATATCAACGATGTCGGCTTCTTCGCCCTGCCGGGCGACGACGCCACCAACGACGGCCTCACCGCCTGGATGGCCAACGGCATCTACGGCTATGCCCAGACCGAGCATCCGGCCGAAGTGAAGAAGTTCATCGCTTTCGTCGCCAGCAAGGACGGCTGCGACACGCAGACCAAGGCGGTTGGAGCCATCGGGCCCTACATGACCAAATCCTGCACCTTGCCCGCCGACGTCGCACCGGCGGTCAAGGATCTGGTCGCCTACTTCGCTGATGGCGGCCGGAACGCCCCTGCTCTCGAGTTCCTGTCGCCCGTCAAGGGACCGGCCCTCGAACAGATCACCGTTGAAATCGGCTCGGGCATCCGCTCGCCGCTCGACGGCGCCAAGCTCTATGATGACGATGTGCGCAAGCAGGCGCTGCAGCTCGGCCTGCCCGGCTGGGAATGAGCCCTCGCGCGGCGTGAACCAAGGCCGGTCCCAACGGACCGGCCTTGCCCGAACCCGTTGTTTTCACTTCGCCGGGTGATCCGAAAGGTCTGACGACTTTTCGGGTGGCTGGTCTAGACTTTCTCCTCCCCGAGAAGCGGCCCCGCGTTCGCGCGAGGCCGCGCCCGAACGGACGAACGGCGTTGGAGTGCCCTTATGACGACCCACCGAAAGAAAGGCACCCGCCGCGGGCTTGCGGCGGCCTATCCGAGCTGGTTCTACCTGCCGGCCGCCATCATCTTCGGCGTGCTGTTCCTGTTCCCCACCTTCGCCTCGCTGTTCTTCAGCCTGACCCGCTGGACGCTGTTTCAGTATTCGTTCATCGGGCTCGATAATTTCCGGCAGTTCTTCAGCGAGCCGTTCCTGGTCTGGGGTCTCGTCAACACGCTGATCTACGCCGTCGTCACCTCGGGCTCGAAGGTGGTGCTGGGCATGCTGCTCGGCATCCTGCTCACGTCCAACGTCATGGCCCGTGGCCTCCTGCGTGCCGTCGCTTTCTTTCCTGTGCTCGTCTCGACGATCGGCGTCGGCATCACCTTCACCATGCTGATGCACCCGACCAACGGCCTCATCAACGACGTCATCGCCACCTTCGGCCTGAAGGGGCCGGCCTGGCTCACCGACCCACGCTTCGCCCTGCTCTCTGTCGCCTTCGTCGATGTCTGGAAAGGCGTGGGACTTGCCACCGTCATCTACATCGCCGGCATCGTCTCCATCCCGCCCGAATATTACGAGGCGGCCAAGATGGACGGCGCCAACGCCCTGCAGCGCTTCTGGAACGTGACGCTGCCGCTCGCCCGCCCGGCCACCGTCACGGTGATCATCCTCAGCCTGATCGGCGGCCTCCGCTCCTTCGACCTCATCTGGGCGATGACCAAGGGCGGGCCGGGCTTCACCACCGACGTCGTGGCGTCGGTGATCTACAAGCAATATCAGGCCGGCTTTTATGGCCTCTCGACCGCCGGCAATGTCGTGCTGTTCGTGCTGGTGGCGGCGATCGTCGTGCCGCTGTCCGTCATGCTCAACCGCAAGGAGGTCGAGGCATGACCACCAAAAAGTTCAGATACTACGCGACCGGCATCCTGTCGCTTGTCGTCGCCTTCATCGTCTTCGTCCTGCCCTTCCTGTTCATCATCGTCAACGCGTTGAAGGACAAGCCGGAAGCCTCGCTGCTGCACTTCAGCTGGCCGACCGAGACCCACTTCTGGGCCAACCTCGTCGCGGTGGTCGAGGCGCGCGACTACATGCTGATGACCGCCTTCGTCAATTCGATCATCCTGACGGTGGTGGCGGTCACCGGCCTCGTGGTGTTCGGCGCCATGGTCGGCTTCGTTCTGCAACGGCGGCCGTCGCGCTGGAGTGGCCTCATCAACTTCATGGTGCTGGCCGGCCTGATCATGCCGCCGGCCGTCGTGCCGACCATCTGGCTGTTGCAGTGGCTCGGCCTGTTCAAGACGCTGTCCGGCCTGATCCTGATCGAGATCGCCTACTCGCTGTCGTTCTCGGTGCTGCTGTTCCGGGCCTTCATCGCGACCATTCCGCGCGAGCTTGACGAAGCGGCGATCCTGGAGGGCGCCGGGCCGTTCACGCTGTTCTTCCGGATCGTGCTGCCGCTCCTGAAGCCGGTGGCGGTGACGGTGATCGTCGTGCAGTCGGTGGCGATCTTCAACGACTTCACCAACCCGCTCTACTATCTGCCGGGAGCAAAGAACGCCACGGTGCAGCTGACGTTGTTCAATTTCCAGAGCATGTTCAACACCTCCTACAACCTTCTTTTCATGAACATCCTGCTCATCACCATCCCGCCGCTGATCATGTTCCTGTTCTTCAACCGGCAGATCGTCGAAGGCATGACGGCCGGCGCCGTAAAGGGGTGAGATGATCGTTGCCGGCAAACTGCCAAGTGTATAGAGGAAACCTCGGAAACAGGCGGGAAACGGGCGGGGAATCATGAAGCGCGCGACGATCAAGGACGTGGCGGAAGCGGCCGGCGTGTCGCGCGCCGCCGTCTCCAAGGTGCTGCGCAACGCCTATGGTCTTTCGGACGACATGCGCGCCCGCGTCGAGGCGGCAATGGCCGCGCTCAACTATCGGCCCCAGACGGCGGCACGTGGCCTGCGCGGCCGGACCTATACGCTCGGCGTCGTGCTGCCGGACATGCGCAACCCCTTCTTCCCGGACATCATCGACGGTGTCATCTCAACGCTCAGGAGCACCAGCTACGAGCCGCTGATCGGCTTCCGTCCGTCGGCTGACGCCACCGAACAGCACGCCATCGATACCCTTCTGGATCACAAGATCGATGGCTTCCTGATGATCGCGCCGCGTCTTGAGGAAGCCTATCTCCGCTCGGTGGCAACCTCGGTGCCGACGGTGATGATCGGCCGACACGACCGCGACAGCGGCTATGACACCGTCAACAACGACGACCGCACCGGCGCGCGCCTTGCCGTCGAGCATCTGATCGCCTTCGGTCATCGCGACATCGCCTATTTCGGCCTCGACATCGCTTCCGTGGGCCCGACCAATTCGACAGCGCTCCGTCTCGAAGGTTATCTTGCCACCATGGCGGCGCTTGGTCTGGCAGACCATTGCTCGGTCTTCGAGGGGACGCATTTTCACGGCCAGCATTATGACGAAGAGGTTGCCCGACGCATTCTTCAAAGCGAACGGCGCCCGACGGCCGTCTTCTGCTGGACCGACTCGGTGGCGATCACCCTTATGGCCGAGGCGGCCAAGCTCGGCATCCGCGTGCCGGAAGACCTGTCGGTGATCGGTTACGACAATACCCGTCTTGCCGCGCTGCCGCAGCTGTCGGTGACCTCGGTGGACCAGTCCGGGCACCTGCTCGGAAGCGAGGCGATGAAGCTGCTGATCGAACGGATCGAGGGACGGCAGACCGACCAGCATTTCGTCCTGCCGCCACGCCTCGACGTGAAGGGGTCGACCGGTCCTGCCCCGATCCCGGCCTGACGTCAGGCGAGGAAGAACACCTCGCGGAGATCTGCCGATTTCGGACTGTTGTCGGGGTTGGACGGCATGATGTCGCCCATGTATTTCCACCATTTCTGGCAGACTTCCGTCGAGGCAACCGCGTCCCAGCGTTCCTCGGATTCGATCTCGACGGTGGCGAACAATGTCGATGTCTTCGGCTCGAGGTAGATGGCGTAATTGTGCGCACCATGCGCCTTGAGCACCGCCGCCAGCTCCGGCCAGATCTCGTCGTGGCGACGCTTGTATTCAACGTGGGCGTCCGGATTGACCCACATGACGAAGGCTTTTCTGATCAAGATACATCCTCCCCTTGCCGGCACCGCCGGCTCTGGCACGAAAATCATATTCGATCCTATCCGATCATCCCCAGTAGGATCACTACGCAAATTCAGTCATATCCAGACTTACCGCGAACAATTGATCGCCCTCCC
>JAGSYU010000199.1 GCA_018262575.1 Pseudomonadota bacterium
CGCCAGCTTGTCGCCGCGCAGGTCGATGCCCTGCTCCTTCTTGAACTCGTCGGCAAGGTAGTTGACGAGCCGCATGTCGAAGTCTTCGCCGCCGAGGAAGGTGTCGCCGTTGGTCGACTTCACCTCGAACACGCCGTCGCCGATCTCGAGAACCGAGATGTCGAAGGTGCCGCCGCCGAGGTCGTAGACGGCGATGGTCCTGGAATGGTCGGACTTGTCGAGGCCGTAGGCCAGCGCCGCCGCCGTCGGCTCGTTGATGATGCGCAGCACCTCAAGGCCGGCGATCTTGCCGGCATCCTTGGTGGCTTGGCGCTGGGCGTCGTTGAAATAGGCAGGTACGGTGATGACGGCCTGGGTCACGCTCGTGCCGAGATAGGCCTCGGCCGTTTCCTTCATCTTGGCGAGCGTCATGGCCGAGATCTGCGAGGGCGAATATTTCTTGCCGTCGGCGTTCACCCAAGCATCCCCGTTGTCGCCCTTGACGATGGAGTAGGGAACGAGATCCTTGTCTTTTCCGACCATCGGGTCCTCGAAGCGCCGGCCGATCAGGCGCTTCACCGCAAAGATGGTGTTCTCGGGGTTGGTGACCGCCTGCCGCTTGGCCGGCTGGCCGACCAGACGCTCGCCGCCATCGGCGAAGGCGACGATCGACGGCGTGGTACGCGCGCCTTCCGAGTTCTCGATCACCTTGGCGTTCTTGCCATCCATGATGGCGACGCAGGAATTGGTCGTTCCGAGGTCGATGCCGATAACCTTGCCCATTTCGTCACTCCGTTTAGGCAGACCGTCCGAACCCCCTTCCGAGGCATTCGGCTTGACGCCGGATCTCCGGCCGGTCCCCCCTTTTTCCTTTGAATGCTGACCGGGGAACTCCCCGAATTCGGCCGGTATATAGGTTGCCGGCGCAGGCGGCGCAAGGCGGGGATGATCACGCCGACCCACAGTATGTCGATCTTTAGCTCGCGCCGGAAACACCGCGTAGGGGCGGTGGCACGATCACGCCGTTGGGTCCGGTTTGGAAAATGCTGTCGGTGGGATCGCCGTTGAACAGCGGCATCGATTTATATTGCTCGATGCAGCGGCTGCTGTAGAAGGCCGCCAGCACGACGGTGCCGATGAAAACGAGCGAGACGGGTGCGAACGATACCGCCGACCGGCTTGCTTTTGGGTCCCTTGATTTCTCGGCACTCGCCCCCAGTCGCTCGACGAGACCTATGGCGGCGAAAAAGAAGAGCGCGGGCCACATCTCAAACTTGTAGCGCAGCGTCACCGTCGAATAACACAGCATGATCACAAGGCTGACGGCGAGGGTGATGCCGATGCCTGCCAGCCACAAGCCGCAGATGCGGCGCCGGCGCAACAACCCTATGAGGTGCCCGGTTCCGAAGACCGACATGATGACGACCGGCGCCCAGATGAGCAGCATGCCGTGAAGCGGCGACTCCAGTCGCAGCACACCAATACGCAGGAGCTTCGTCAACGGCTCGTGGACCTGATACGCGCCGAAGGCGTGCACCAGTGCGTTGGGGATCAGCCGCAGCGCCTGGAAGCGTCCCTGTTCGAAAAACGTCTGCATTCTCGGCGAATTGCCTTCGAGAAACAGATAGTAGCCATAATATCTGAGCGGGCCGGCGCTCATCGGGTCGCCGAAGCGCAGCCAGTTGATGAACATGAAGGCGGCAATGGCGATCGCCAGCATCGTGCCGGGCAGGAAGCTCTTGCGGACGGCATGAAGCAGACGCCCCAACAGTCCGTGCTCCTCTGCCCGGGGGTCGGCGAGCGTCCAGAGGCATAAAAGCCCAGTCAGCAGGAAGAGGCCGACCGCCAGCGGCGGACGGGCGTGCAGGCTCAGCCCGGCGAGGGTGGCGACCGCAGTGAGGCGCGCCGTCGAAAGCTGTGACACTTGCCCGCCCAGCGCCGAAGCGATCGGTCCGGAGAGCAACAGAAAGATTCCGCCGGTGCAGACCAGAGCCACGCCGATCGGTTCGTGGTAGATCGAGGCATTGCTGACCAGGAGGAGACAGGGCGAAGCGATCCAGGCGGCGATGCCTGCCATCAGTGCGAACGCTCCGTTGCCCGGCTTGCCGATCGGAGGACAGGTGGCGGCGAGAATGCGGGCAAGCGTCAGATGGAACAGCGTTGCCGCCGCCGCCGCTTCAATCCAGACGAAAAGGCGGGGGCCAGGCGAGGCCATGCCGACAAGCAGAAACGGCAGACGCAGCAGCGCCGGCAGGATACCGTAGTAGAGGTAGACCTTGCCGTCGACGTAGAACCCTTCGTTGCCAATGACGTCGCGGCTGACGTCGAGCCGGCCGGCGAGCAGCGTCTGGGCGTAGGCGTCATAGGCCCGGTCGAGCGTCTCCCGGGCTCCCATGTCGAAGCTGCCGTTGGTGAGGATGGCAAGGTAGGCGAATGAGCCGGCAAGGCAGAAACATACGAAGACCAATATGTCGGATCGGCTGAGTCCGATCGGCGGAAGGCTCGCCTCGGCGGGGGCCGTCATCGAACCCGCCGCCATCATGCGCCTCCGTAGCCTCGCAACGTCTCCGGCACGGCGTCGGCTTTCTTTTCCACATTGTCCGGTGGGGCGGACGCGTCCGTCGTTGGCCAGCGCTCGATCGCCTGTCGCAGACGGTCGTGCAGGCCGTCCAGTTCTCCGCTTGGCGTCACGATCGCGCTGCCCGTTCCCTGGCGCGCTTCCATATCCCGCATCTTGAGCAACACCTGCTCGAGCATGACCCGATTGCCGCGAATGAGGTCGGCCATCACGCCGAGTACCATCACCAGGCTGCCGACGACGAGCAAGGAACTGCCGATCACCAGTGATTGAATGTGCCCCTCGCTCTCGCCACGGAAGGCGAACAGGAGGAAGCGGAGCATTGGTGCGGCTCCCACCAGCGTGACGGCGCCGCCGATCCCGAGGAAAATGCGCAACGGCTTGTACATGGCGTAGATGCGGATCAGCGTAGATGCCGAGCGGTGGATGAATTGCGGGATGCTGCGGAACAGCCTGGAATCACGCGTCTTGGGATTCGTTCGCACCGGCACCGAAGTCGTGGCAATCCGCTTATCGCCGGCCTGTAACAGCATTTCCACGGTGTAGCTGAAGTTCGACACGATGTTGATCCGCAGCGCCGCCTCGCGCGACATGGCGCGGAAGCCTGACACTGCATCCGGAATGTCGAGTGAAGAAAGGCGGCGGACCACGAAGCTGCCGAGGGACTGCAGGAAGCGCTTGGTTGGCGAGAAATGGTCGATCGACCCGGTGCCGCGATCCCCGACCACCAGATCGGCTTCGCCGCGAAGGATCGGTTGCACCAGTGCGGCTATGTCGGCGCCACAATACTGGTTGTCGCCGTCGGTATTGACGATGATATCCGCACCATGCCCGAGCGAGGCGTCAAGGGCGGTGGAAAAGGTCTTGGCGAGGCCGCGATTTCCTCGATGCCGGATGATGTGGTCGACGCCCAGCGTCCGGGCCAGGTCTGCGGTGCCGTCGGTTGATCCATCATCAACAATTAAGGTTTCGATCGTATCGATTCCGTTGATGGATCGCGGCAGATCGGCCAGTGTCTGCGCCAGTGTTTCGGCTTCGTTGAAGCACGGAATTTGGATGATGAGCTTCAAGGCGCACTCCCAGTCTCGTGGGGTCGATCAAGGCAGAGAACCAGCGGCGAGAGGCCGGACGTGATGTCCGAGGAACCCGGCGATGAGTCTAGCACCTACCGATAAATTGGTTAAAATTCCTTATGTTGGGCTCATGCGCGGGTTGCGGGGACTCATCTGGAAGGGCGATAGGCTCCGTTCCGCGCCACGGCCGGCAAGTCGGACCGGCCTCTGGCTCCGGAGCCTTTTCGCTATATACGACATCAACGAGATGAACCGGCTCGACCTTGCTTGGTGGCAGCTCGACGGGATCACTCGTGTGGACGCCTTTCTGAAGTCGCGTCCAGGCGCGCGAGTGTTCGAATATGGAAGCGGCGCCAGCACGTTGTGGCTGTCGCGTCGTGCGGGAACGGTGATCAGCGTCGAGCACGTGCCGTCCTGGGCCGCGGTGGTCCGCGGGCTCCTCGTCAATGCTGGCCATGTCCGACTGCTCGAGGTTCCCGGAGAGCCGGTCGATGACGACAATCGCGCCTATGCCAGCGAAAAGCCGCGGGATCGCGGCCTTGCCTTCCGCACCTATGTTCATGCCATCGACGGAGAGGAACCCTTCGACCTGATCGTCATCGACGGTCGCTGTCGCAGTCATTGCCTCGAGGCTGCCAAAGCCCACCTCAAGCCCGATGGCTTGATCGTGTTCGATAACTCAGGTCGTCGCCGCTATCGCACGGCCATCGAGGGCTGTGGCATGAAGGCCGAGCGGCTTCGCGGCCTCACCGCCTGTCTTCCCTATCCCGACGAAACGACGCTGCTGAGATTTACCTGATGGCAGAGCGATGGAGGCCGGCCCGGCGGCTCGTCGTCCTCGTCGGCGGCATGCTGACGCTGGTCTGTGTCGTCTTCTTTGCGGGTCGGTTGACGGCGGTCCTGTCGGCGATGCCGTCGGAGGCCGCCGTCACCTTCCCCGAATGGGCTTTGGTGGTCGCTCTCGCGCCCGTCTATGCCGCCGCCCTGGTTCTGCTGGCCTCCGCTTGGGCGATGCTGGTCGGCGCTCATGGACTTTCCGCCTCCCGTCTCGTCGACGTCTACGCGGTGGCGCAATTCGGCAAATATCTGCCGGGCAATGTGCTGCACCTGGTCGGACGGCACGCGGCCCTTCGCCATAAGGGCTACGGCCATGCCTTTCTGGTGAGGGCGCTTCTCGCCGAAAACGGGCTTCTGATTATCGCGGCCTTGTCGGTCGGCATGGTGCTGACGCTGATTGTGCCGGCGACTGTCGTCGTTGGCTGGGTCTCGAGCGTGATGCCTTTCTCGGTCGAAATGCGCTGGCTGGCAGGTGCTGTCGTGCTGGTGCTCGCGGCGGCTGGCCTAACGATCCTCGGCCATCTCACCGGAGCGCCGGTCTTGCGGGCCTCGCCTCTGGTTCTGTTGTTCTTTCTTGCCCAGAGCGCGATCTTTTCCGCGATCCTTGCCATGCGTACGGATAGCCTCGTGCCGGCCGCTTTCGGTGCCGTGGCCCTCAGCTGGATCGCTGGGTTCGTCACGCCGGGCTCTCCCGGCGGTATCGGTATCCGCGAAATGGTCATGCTCGCCGTGCTCGGCGACACACTTGCGCCCGACGATCTGGTCGTCACAGTTGCGCTCTACCGGCTGGTGACTTTCGCCGGTGACGCGATCATGTTCGGGGTTGGACTTATCCGGCAAAGGTTCCGTTGACGCCCCGTCATATAACCGTCGCCATTTCGCCGCATTAACTCCTTCGGAGGAATCGACTGTCGACGCGAATACTTCGTCTGTCGATCGCGGTTCCGATCACGATGGAGTACCAAGCGATATGTCGTTGCTGCCTTCGCCGCTTCCAGTCGCAGGTCACTTCCTGACGCAGGCGCGGATGCCCATACCCTTCGTGCGCAGGACGCCGGCGGCGCCCCTCGGCCGCATGGGATCGCTCGAGGTGCGGCTTGCCCGCTCGGCCGCCGAGGTGCGCGCCGCCCAGGCGCTGCGCTACAGCATCTTCTACGG
>JAGSYU010000007.1 GCA_018262575.1 Pseudomonadota bacterium
GCTCTGGACCTATGGTGCCGGCAGCCCGTTCTGGGTCGGCGTTTATCTGACGGTGATGGCTGGTCTCACCTTCACCGCGCTTTTCCTTGGCAAGGAAACCAGCGGCGTCGACATCGACGCCTGAGCGGCAGTCGCAAAGACATCGAAAGCGGTCGCCATAGGCGGCCGCTTTTTTGTTGCGCGCCTCACAATCGTCTCCTAAAAGAGACGTATGGATACTTTAGAGGACGATACTGGCGTTCGACTCGCCGCCCGCCTCCGCCGTGAGCGCGAGGGGCGCGGCTGGTCGCTAGCCGATCTCGCGGCACGCTCCGGCGTGGGCAAGGCGACCATCTCCAAGATCGAACGGGGTGACGCATCGCCGACAGCGGGTGTGCTGGTCCGCCTCGCCGCCGCCTTCGACCTGACGCTGGCGAGCCTGCTCGTCCGGGCCGAGGCCGGCGCCGACCGGCTGATCCGCGCCGCCGACCAGCCGGTGTGGCGCGACCCCGATACGGGTTATCTCAGGCGGCAGGTGTTCCTTCGCCCCGACCATCCGCTGGAGATCGTCGAGGTGACGATGCCGCCAGGGAAAAGTGCCGTGTTGCCAGCGGCGTCCTACGCCTTCATCCGGCAGGTGGTCTGGCTAACCGAGGGCGACCTCGTCGTCACCGATCCGGACGGTCGGCACGTGCTCGCGGCCGGCGATTGCCTGGGTTTCGGCCCGCCGGCCGACGTCACCATTTCCAACGAAAGCGACGCGCCCGCCCGCTATATCGTGGCGCTCGCAAGGAGCTGACATGCCCGATTTTACCGTTCGTCCGCTCGGCCCGGATGCCGCCACCGTCAACGCGCTCGCCGCGCTGATCGTCGAGACGGTGGCCGGCGGTGGCTCGGTGAGCTTCATGCATCCGCTAGCCATGGACGACGCACGCGCCTTCTGGCAGGGGGCGCTTACCGCCGCCGCCGAGGGCCGGCGCATGGTACTCGGCGCTTTCGACGGCGATGCGCTCATTGGTACGCTGACGCTGCTGCTTGACTGCCCACCCAACCAGCCGCATCGGGCCGAGTTCGCCAAGATGATGACACAGCCAAGCCAGCGCGGCCGTGGCGTTGCCACGGCACTGATCAACGAGGCCGAAGGAATCGCCCGCGCCAGAGGACGGACGTTGATCGTGCTCGACACGGCGAGCGACGGCGGCGCCGGACCACTTTACGAGCGCTGCGGCTTCCGCCTCGCCGGTGAGGTGCCGAACTATGCGTTGAAGCCGCACGGCGGCCTGACCGGCACGCTCTATTATTACAAGGAACTGGCTTAGTTCAGCTGGCCGCGCCTCAGTTCGTAGAGCATGACGCCGGTCGCCACCGCCAGATTGAGGCTGTCGGCACGACCGGCCATCGGGATCTTGACGCGCACGTCGCAGGCCGCCGTCATCTCCTCGGTCATGCCGGCCTGCTCGTTGCCCATCACCAGCATCGTTGGCGCCTGGCTTTCGACCTGGCGATAGTCATGCGTCGCCTTGAGATGGGTACCAACGAGGCGGATGCCGGTCGTTCTCGCCCAGGCGACAAAGGCATCGCGACCGGTCTTGACCAGCGGCACGTGGAACAGCGAGCCCATGGTGGCGCGCACCGCCTCGAAGGAGAACGGGTCGCAGGTTTCGCCGACCAGAACGACACCCTTGGCACCCACCGAATCCACGGTGCGAATAATGGTGCCGAGATTGCCGGGGTCGCGCACCTGTTCCAGCGCCACCCAGACCTCGCCCTCGCCCACCTTGACGTCGGCGAGCGGCTTCAGTCGCTGACCGAACACACCGACCACCATCTGCGGATTGTCACGATGGGTGATCTTGGCCAGCACCGCCTCGCCCATCTCCAGCACGTCGCCGCCGCGCGCGCGCACGGCGGCGGCGGCCTTGGCAACATGCGGCTGGTCGCGCACCGCTGGCGCGTAGGCGATAGCGGCGATCGGCCAATTCTCCTCCAATGCGTCGGTGACCAGCTTCAGTCCCTCGCCCAGGAAGCGCCCCGTTTCCTCGCGCGCCTTCTTCATGGCGAGCGCCCGGATATCCTTGACGATCGGGTTGGTGAGCGAGGTGATCTGCCGGACAGCGCCGGGTGCCTTGTCCCTGTTGGTCATGGCTCAGGCTCCGAGAAATCGTGAGAACATCGATGTGGCGAGCAGCCGGCCCGGCCGCGTGGGGTCGCCGGTTTCGCGGACGGCGAGCTCGCCCGACGACAGCACACCCGGCCGGTGGCCGAGGAGGTCGGCGGTGATCTCGTGGATGGACAGGAATGAGGCGCGGATGGCGTAGGCGGTCAGCACCGCGAAGGCCGGCCCGGGCGCCAGTATTTGCCGCGTCAGATCGAGAAGGTGCGGCAGGTCGGCTTCGAGCGACCACACCTCGCCGTCCGGCCCGCGGCCAAAGCGTGGCGGATCCAGCAGAATACCGTCGTAGTGCTTGCCTCGCCGCACCTCGCGCTCGGCGAACTTGACGGCATCGTCGACGATCCAGCGGATCGGCGCGGCGTCGAGACCGGCCAGCGCCTGGTTCTCGCGTCCCCAGGCCACCGACTTTTTCGAGGCGTCGACGTGCGTCACCTCGGCGCCGGCCTCGGCGGCGATCAGCGAGGCAATGCCGGTATAACCGAACAGATTGAGCAGCTTCGGCCGCTCCGGCCCGCGATGGGCTTTCAACCGCTCGACCATCCAGCTCCAGTGGGCGATCTGCTCGGCAAAGATGCCGACGTGGCGGAAGGCGGTCAACTGGCAGACAACGGGAAGGCCCATCACCCGCATCTCCCAGGCGGTCCCGATGCCCGGCCCGGTCCGCCAGCGTCCAGGGCCATCCTCCTCGACGTCGCCGGTAAAGGCGGCACCGGCGGACGCCCAGACCGACGGTGCAAGCCGACGCGGCCCCATGGCCTGCGGCTCCGGCCGCACCACCGTCAGGTCGCCATAGCGCTCGAGCTTCTCGCCCTCGCCCATGTCGAGCAGGCGATAATCGTCCCAGCCATCAGTAATAACCAGCGCGGCCACCTCTTCCGAGGCAAGGCGCGGACCGAGCACGGCCGGCATCGGCCGCTTGAGGGCGGCGGCGGCGGATGGGCGGGCAGGGCCGCGCACTTCGGGCCGCACCGTTTGCTTTGCCGTTTCCCCAGCCACCTCAGGCTTGTGGGCGCGGCCGGTGCGGAAGGGCGGTTTCGGGGAGAAGGGCGGCTTGGCCAATGCGGGGCGTCCGGACAGGAAGGGATCTTTGGCTCTTATACACGGCCGCCGATCGGAATGAAGCGCCGCTTTCCCGCCTGTTCATCGATCGCCGCCCTTTACGGGACTTCCCCGACAGGGCTACAAGGGCGCAACCTCGCGGAGCCCATCGCTCCGCGGCCGACATCTACGGAGAACAGCATGCGCCCGTCCCGCCGCGCCCCCGACGAGTTGCGTCCCGTCAGCCTTGAGCGCGGCGTGTCGCGCCACGCCGAAGGCTCCTGCCTTGTGAAGTTTGGCGATACGCACGTACTCGTCACCGCCTCGGTCGACGAAAAGGTGCCGCCATGGCTGCGGGGTGGCGGCAAGGGCTGGGTGACCGCCGAATACGGCATGCTGCCGCGTGCCACCGGCGAGCGCATGAAACGCGAGGCGGCAGCCGGCAAGCAGTCGGGCCGCACCCAGGAGATCCAGCGGCTGATCGGCCGCAGCTTGCGCGCCGTCGTCGACCTGATCGCCCTCGGCGAGCGGCAGATCATCATCGACTGCGACGTCATCCAGGCTGACGGCGGCACCCGCACCGCCTCGATCACCGGTGCCTACGTGGCGCTCTATGACGCCATCGAGTGGATGCGCCGACGCAATTTGGTGCCAGCCCAGGCCAAGGTGCTGCGCGACCACGTCGCCGCCATCTCCTGCGGCATCTCCGATGGCGTGCCGGTGCTCGACCTCGACTATATCGAGGACTCCGCGGCCGAGACCGACGCCAACTTCGTGATCACCGGCTCCGGCGGCCTCGTCGAGATCCAGGGCACCGCCGAGGGCGCCCCGTTCTCCGAAGACGAACTGCATCAGTTGCTCGCGCTGGCCAAGGGCGGCATCGCCAAGCTGATCGACCTGCAGAAAGCGACCATCGCGTCCTGAAAGGGCTTGATATGACCGACCAGCGCCGTATCGACGGCAAACGCCTCGTGGTTGCCACCCACAACAATGGCAAGCTCCGGGAGTTCTACTTCCTGCTGGGCGGCCTTTCGATCGACCTCGTCTCGGCCGGCGATCTCGGCCTGCCGGTGCCGGTCGAGGACGGCGAGACTTTCGTCGACAATGCCCGCATCAAGGCGCTGGCAGCCGCCCGCGCTGCCGGCGAGGTGGCGCTTGCCGACGATTCGGGCCTCTGCGTCGAAGCCCTGGATGGCCGGCCCGGCGTTCATACCGCCGACTGGGCCGGGCCGAACCGTGACTGGTCGATGGCCATGCGCCTTGTCGAGGAAGAACTCTACAAGGCCGGCGCCGCGACGCCGGACAGGCGGCGAGCGACCTTCGTGTCGCTGCTGTGCCTCGCCTGGCCGGACGGACATACCCAGGAATATCTCGGCACGCGCGATGGCACGCTGGTCTGGCCGCCACGCTCGGCCGATTTCGGCCACGGCTATGACCCCGTCTTCATGCCGGACGGCGAGAGCAAGACCTTCGGCGAGATGACCGAAGCGGAAAAGCACGGCTCGATCTGGGACGCGCCGGGGCCGCTGTCGCACCGCTCGCGGTCGCTGAAGCTGCTCGTCGAAGGCGCGTTCCCCGTCGGCTTCGGACCGCGTGGGTGAACCGATGAGCGAGCGGGATCTTCTTTCGGGGGTGGAAGCGGCGGCCCAGGGCACGCCGGACATCGGCTTTGGTGTCTATATCCATTGGCCCTTCTGCGCCCGCAAGTGTCCCTATTGTGACTTCAACAGCCACGTCCGGCCGAAGGGCATCGACGAGGCCGGCTATCTCGCCGCCATGGAGCGGGAGATCGCCGCCCATGCCCGCCTTACCCCCGGCCGTACGGTAACCTCGGTGTTCCTCGGCGGCGGCACGCCGTCGCTGATGAAGCCGGAAAGCGTCGGCCGTCTTCTCGACCTGATCGGTCATCATTGGCAGATGTCGGCCGAGGCCGAGATCACGCTGGAGGCCAACCCGTCATCGGTGGAGGCCGAACGCTTCCGCGGGTATCGGGCGGCCGGCGTCAACCGCCTGTCGCTCGGTGTGCAGGCGCTCAACGATGCCGACCTCAAGTTTCTTGGCCGGCTGCACAATGTCGACGAGGCGCTCCGTGCGCTGGAGCTGGCGCGTGAGACTTTCCCGCGCCTGTCCTTCGACCTGATCTACGCCCGCCCCTACCAGAGCCTGGAAGCCTGGGAGGCGGA
Organism: Pseudomonadota bacterium; assembly: GCA_018262575.1. Lineage (GTDB taxonomy): Bacteria > Pseudomonadota > Alphaproteobacteria > Rhizobiales > Pleomorphomonadaceae > Pleomorphomonas. Next base: position 5,374 of record JAGSYU010000007.1, read on the forward strand.
ACTTCGGCGCGCCATAGGCTTTGCCGCCGATCACCTGTCGCTCTACCAGCTGACCATCGAGCCGGACACTGCCTTTGAGAAACTGTATGCCGCCGGCAAACTCGTGGTGCCGGATGCCGACGCCGCTGCCGACCTGTACGAGCTGACGCAGACGATTGCCGGCGCCGCCGGCCTGCCGGCCTATGAGATCTCCAACCACGCCGCGCCGGGCGGCGAGAGCCAGCACAATCTCCTTTACTGGCGGTATGGCGAATATATCGGCCTCGGCCCTGGCGCTCACGGCCGCATCGTTCACGGTGATGACCGCGGCCGCCTTGCCACCGTCGCCGAGCGCAACCCGGAAGCCTGGACAAAGCGCGTCATGGAAATCGGCCACGGCGTGATCGAAACCGAAGAAATCTTCGGCGAGACGGCTGGCGACGAAATGCTGCTGATGGGCCTCCGCCTCGTCGAAGGCATCGACGTTGCCCGCTACCGGCGGCTTGCCGGCCGTGGCTTTGACCCGGCGCGGGTTTCTGATCTGGTCGCGCACGGTATGGTGGAAGTGCTGCCGGATGGCCGCATCCGCACCACACCGGGCGGCGCCTTCGTGCTCGACGCCGTGGTCGCCGACCTCGCCGCCTGAACGCCGACGGACCTAACTAGAGCCTCGACATCGGTTTCGGCTTCGAGCCATCGGAGAAGCGCGACAGGCGGAAATGCGTCGGATCGACAAACGGCGTCGTTCCCGTGACGAGATCGGCAACCAGCCAGCCGGCGCCCGGACCGATGCCGAAGCCGTGACCGGAGAAGCCGGTGGCGATGATCAGACCGGAGAGGCCGGCCGCCTCCGAGATCACCGGTACCACGTCCGGCGTTACGTCAATGAAACCGGCCCAGGCCTGGACGATGCGCGTCTCCTGGAAGCCCGGAAAGCGCCGCTTCAGCTCGGTCATGGTTCGCCGCAGGAAGCGGAGATCGGGTTTCGGATCGAGGACGCGGGTCTTCTCGTAAGGCGACGTCCTGTCGAGCGCCCGTGTTGGCCAGTCATCGATCTCACGGAAGAAGCGCGAGCCGAAGGACAACGACACGTGCTGCCAATCGGAGGCCAGCGCCGGCAGGAAATCGAGGGTGAAGCGGACATGGTCGGGCGTGAGATCGGCGACATTGGCAACCCCGTTTGCCACCGTCAGGCCGCCGTCGGCGCGCTTGCGAATACCGATGACGTCATCCCAGATGCCAGCGTCGGGACCGCCGGCCACAGGATTGGTGCGCGACACCGTCGAGCGCATCTTAAGCTGCGGCAGCGTGACGCCGAGATCCTTCAAAAAGCGCCGCGACCAGGCGCCGGCGGCCAGCACCACGCGCTTGGTCTGGATGGTGCCGCGCTCGGTGACCACCGACACGATCTCACCGCAGGCGGTCTCGAGGCCGCGCGCCGCGCAGTCGGTGAGAATGACGGCGCCCTTGGCGCGAGCGGCCAGCGCAATGGCTGACGCCGCCTTCTGCGGTTCGGCGCAGCCGTCGCTTGGGCACCATAGGCCGGCCGGCGGTGGCGAGCGGTCATCCTTCATGATGCCCCTTACCGCCTCGCCCTCGATCACCTCGGCGCCGATGCCGTGCTCGGCCGCCGCCTTGACCCAGGCCCGATAGCCGTCGATATCGCGTCCACGGCGGGCGGCAAAGAAAATGCCGGTTTCCCGGAAGCCGGTATCGCCAACGCCGTGGGCGGCCATTTCCCGCCAGAGCCGCAGCGCCTCGCGAATGAGGTCAAACTCGCGCGGATCGCGATCGGCTTGCCGAACCCAGCCCCAGTTGCGGCTCGACTGCTCGCCGCCGACGTGCCCCTTTTCGAGGAGCACCACCTTGAGGCCTCGTTCGGATAGATAAAGCGCCGAACTGGTACCGATGATGCCGCCGCCGATAATCACGACATCGGCCTCCTTTGGCACGACGATATCGGACGGAACGGGATCGACCTGCGGACCCATCACTTGAAACTCCCCAAAGGCGCCGGTCATCATCGGCAGCATCGCTTTCGTTTTAAACCGAAAGTCGGGCCAATCCAGTCCGGCAGCTTCCGAAGGGCGCCTGCGAGGGAGTATTTTTTTGCTTAGGCGACCGTCGCTTGAGCGGCGGGTGTTCGGCCTGTATGCCTTGGACTATCCTCCTGTTCTCCGGAGCCGCCGATGCTTCTCGCCGCCTTGCAGATGCAGTCCCACCCATCCGACGTCGCTGCCAACCTCGACCGGCTGGAGCGGGCAGCCGCTGACGCGGCGGCCGGCGGCGCTCGCCTGTTGGTGACCCCCGAACTCGGCCTCGTCGGCTACGGCGCCGGCTCCGATCTGCCGCTTCTGGCGGAGCCGGCCGATGGGCCGCTGGCCGGCAGCGTCGCGGCGATCGCCCGCCGACATTCCCTGGGCATCGTCGCCGGCTTTGCCGAGCGCGACGGAGAGACAGTATACAACAGCGCGCTGTTCGTTTCCGGCGACAGCTGCGCGGTCTATCGCAAGAGCCAGCTCTACGGCCTCTACGAGAAGCGCTGGTTCCGTGCCGCGCCGCCGTCGACGGTGCTCGTCCGCCATGACGGGCTGAGCTTCGGCTTGCTGATCTGCTACGACGTGGAATTCCCCGAGAACGTCCGCCGCCTCGCCCGGGCGGGCGCCGACGCCGTGCTGGTACCGACGGCCTTGCCGCAAGGTGGATCAGGCGACTTCATCGCCAGCCACATGATCGCCGTGCGCGCCTTCGAGAATCAGGTCTTTGTCGCCTATGTCGACAATTGCGGCCGCGACGGCGATTTCGCCTATGCAGGCCTCTCCCGCATCGCTGCACCCGATGGCGCCATCCTCACAGCACCAGGTGACCGCGGCGAAGCGCTGCTGTTCGCCCGCCTCGAGCCCCAAGCCTATGCGCGCTCACGTGCCGAGAACACCTATCTTTCTGACCTCAAAGCCTGCACGAACGGCGGCTGATCGCAGCGCGATCGCGCCGAAAAGACAAACGGCGCGTCCCTTTCGGAAACGCGCCGTCACGTCGGGTCCTGAGCGTTCGCCTCAGTTGGCGGCGCCCTGCTGCTGCTGCGCCTGCTGCAGGCGGGCGAGATACTGCTGGTAGAGGGCGACGAAATCGATCGGGTCGATCAGGAGCGGCGGGAAGCCGCCGCGGATGACGGCATCGGCGATGATCTGACGCGCGAAGGGGAACAGAAGGCGCGGGCCTTCGATGTTGACGTAGGGGTGCAGATGCTGGGCCGGCACGTTCTGCACGGTGATGAGGCCGCCATAGGCCAGCTCGACGTTGAAGACCACCTCGTCGCCGATCGCTGCCTTGGCCTCGAGATGCAGCTCGATTTCGTAGTCGCTCTGGCTGCGCTGGCGGGAGTTGACGTTGACGCCGATGGAAATTTGTGGCGCGGTCTCGCGCGCTCTCAAGCTGTCAGGCGCCTTCGGGTTCTCAAAGGACAGGTCTTTGACATACTGGGCGACGACGCTCATCGACGGCTGGGCTTCAGCGGCGCCATTCTCGGGCTGAACCGAACTCATTCTCGCACTCCTCCGGCCAGCCGGGGCGACGATGCCCGCAAGGGTGACCCTTTGTTTTGGACCGGCCACAGACAGCCGTTTCCTGGATTTTTCTGCGGGTCCGAGCGCTATCAGGCTTGACGGACGAGATCAAGACCGATCGCCTCCCTCATCCGGTGGGGGGATTGAAGGGCCGCCCTGCCAGGGCGAATCGCCTCTGCCGCGACTTTTCCATTCGCCCTCGTCGAGGTCGACGACGCCATCATCCGCCGGCCGGCGGCCTGCCGACGAAACGGTCGACACCGTGAGGCGCGCGGCGATCGCCGCGATGATCAGCCGCCGAATCGGAGCGAACAGCAGCAGGAAAGCCAGCACGTCGGACAGGAAACCCGGCAGGATCAGCAGGATGCCTGCGACGAGGACGACGAAGCCTTCAAGCAGCGTGCCGGCCGGCATGCGGCCGCCGGACAGTTCGGCCTGAACGCGGCGCAGAAGACCGAAGCCAACATAACGGAACAGCGCCAGGCCGCCAAAGGCGGCGAGCAGCACGAGGCCGACAGTATTCAGGACACCAAGGTAGCCACCGACCCAGACGAGCGCGGCGATCTCGGCAATCGGCCAAGCGACAAGAAGGAGCGGCACGTAGGGCGAAAGGCGCATGGCGGTTCCGGTTCGGTCGGTATTTTCGGCCATGATGCGCCGGCCAGCCAGCCTGGCGCAAGGGTGGCTGTCCACTCTCGATGGTCGAAGCGACATGAGCAGCGGTCCGAACGCCCAAATCGCCCTAGATTCACCGCATGTCCGTCTTTCCCTCGCCGCCGCCGTCGCCTACATAGGCAGACGATACAGAATGCGATGTGCGCCCTCCCGGCGCCAACTGAGGGAAACGATGCTCGGATGAACGCCTTTCTCGATCTCACCAGCCTCATCTTCCTCGTCATTGCCGTCGTCATCTTCTGGCGCCTCAGGAGCGTGCTCGGCACCCGTACGGGCAACGAGAAGCCCCCCGTCGATCCCTTCGCCGGCCGCAAGGCGGAAATCGAGCCTCCCACAGCCGGGGACAACGTGGTGACGCTGCCGCGCGAAGGGCGGCCCGACCCGCGCGAGGCGGTGTTTGCCCGCATCGAAGAAGCGGTCCCGGCGGGCAGTGCCAATACAGGCCTCAAGGCGATTGCCGCAGTCGACCGCGGCTTCGACCTCGACGGCTTCATGGGTGGCGCGAGCGCCGCCTACGAGATGATCGTTTCTGCCTTCGCCGCGGGCGACCGCGCGGCCCTGAAGCCGCTGCTGTCGCGCGAGGTGTTCGACGGCTTCTCCGGCGTGATCACCGAGCGCGAAGGACGCGGCGAGAAGATCGACTTCACCTTCGTTGGCATCGACAAGGCGGACGTGGCCGATGCCGGGCTCGAAGGCGGAGTGGCGCAAATCACCGTACGCTTCTCCTCGCAACTCATCTCGGTGACCCGCGGTCGCGACGGCTCGGTGGTCGAGGGCGACCCGCAGAAGGTCGCCGAGGTAACCGATGTCTGGACCTTCGCCCGCGAAGTGAGGGCGGCGGATCCGAACTGGAAGCTGGTCGCCACCGACGCCGGGGGCTGACAGCATCTTGGCCGACACTTCTCCCGCCGCCCGCCTCGTGGCGGCCGCCTTCACCGATCTTCCCGGATGGGCCGACGACGACCACACTGCCGCCTATGCGGCCTTTCGTCGCTCGTCCGTTCGCCTCGGCGACAAGGTCCCGACGGCCAAGGCGCTGGGCCCGGACGGCGCCGCACTGGCCCAAAAGGGTCGCTTGGCTCTCGCGCTCGGCGATCTCGATGCCGCCGCTGCCCGCGCCTTCTTCGAAACGCACTTCCGGCCGTTTCGCATCGAACCGCTCGTCGGCGAGGGCTTCGTCACCGGTTTCTATGAGCCAGAGGTAGAGGCGCGACGTCAGCCTTCACTCGCTTTTCCGGTGCCTCTTCTGGCGCCTCCTGATGGCTTGCGCGAACTCACCGACGGTGACGACCGGCGCAACCTCGATCCGACGCTGACCTGGGCGCTGGAGGACGGGCGCGGCCGGCTCGCCGCTTGCCCGGATCGGGGAGCGATCATGGCCGGCGTGCTCGACGGGCGCGCGCGGCCGGTTGCTTATGTAAAGAACGCCGTCGAGGCCTTCTTCATCCACGTGCAGGGTGCAGCGCGGCTCCGTCTGCCGGATGGCAGCCTGATGCGCGTCACCTTTGCAGCCAAGAGTGGCCACCCCTATTTTTCAGTGGCTCGGCTGATGCTGGAACGCGGCGTCGTAGCGAGCCCAGCAGAGGCTACCGCCGACGCGCTTCGTGCCTGGCTCGACGGCCTCGACCCCAGGGAACGGCGGGCAGCGCTTGCTCGCAACCGCTCCTACATTTTCTTCCGCGAGGCAGCCGTCGCTGACTTGACCCTTGGGCCGATTGCCGCAGCCGGCGTTCCGCTGACACCGGGCCGCTCGCTCGCCGTCGATCGCTCGCTGATCACCTTCCATGCACCGGTGTTCGTCGAGGCCGATCTCGCTACCGGATCGTTCCGCCGCCTGATGGTAGCGCAGGACACCGGCTCGGCGATCGTCGGGCCGGCACGGGGCGACATCTTCTTCGGCTCAGGCGACGCCGCCTTCGCGCTGGCGGCGCGGGTGCGCGACCCAGCCCGCTTCACCCTGCTCGTGCCGCGGGAGGACTGATCGATGTCCCGCCGCAAGAACCGGTCACTGGCCCCTGAGGAGGAGGAACTCTGGCGGGCAGTCAAGAAGACCGTGACACCGCTCCGTCCTGAAAAGGCGGTGCCACCACCGGCCCTTGCCGCCGCAGAGCCGGAACCTGAGCGGTCGCTCGTTCACCTGTCGCCAGCCGTCGCACCTGCTGCGTCATCGAAGCCCGCGCTGCCGAAGCTGCATCCCCTCGGCAAGCGGGAGCGGCAAGCCGTCAATCGCGGCCGTACGGCTATCGACGGACGACTTGACCTGCACGGCTACCGGCAGGACGAAGCGCATGCCCGTCTTTCTGGCTTTCTCTCCCACGCGCAAAACATGGGCTGGAAAGTGGTGCTGGTGATCACCGGCAAAGGTCGACCGGGAGGAGATTTCCAGAGCCTGCACGATCACGAGCGTGGTGTGCTGCGGCGCGTCGTGCCACTTTGGCTGAGCCTGCCGGAATTCCGGCGGGTCGTGCTCGGCTACGAGGATGCCGGACCGGTGCACGGCGGCGATGGCGCGCTCTACGTGCGTATCCGCAAGAGGAAGTAGCATGACCCCGTTCGGTGCTCGCTTGCGCGAAATCCGCGAGGCGCGCGGCATGACCCTGAAGTCGATGGCCGCGGCGATCGGCGTGTCGCCGGCCTATCTGTCGGCGCTCGAGCACGGGCGTCGCGGCCGACCGACCTGGGATCTGCTCCAGCGGATCATTGGCCACCTCAACATCATCTGGGATGAGGCCGAGGAGCTTGAGCGGCTGGCCGACCTGTCACATCCACGCGTCGTCATTGATACTGAGGGCTTGTCACCGAAGGCGACCGAACTCGCCAACCGCCTTGCCGAACGCATCGGTGGCCTCGGTGAGGAAACCCTCGACCGACTGATCGACCTGCTCGGCAAGCGCTGAACCCTGACGGGAATCAGCCGCCCACCGCCCGGATCGGCAGCGTCAGAAGATAGGCCGGCAGCGTCACCACCGCGCCGGCCGTATTGCCGACCAGGTTGCCGAACGATCCGGTGAGACCACGCGCGGTCTCCGAGAAACTGCCGCGCGCCGTCGCCAGCCGATCGCCGCGCCTGAGGCGGTCGCCAAGTCGGCTCACGAAATCGGGCAGGGCGACGGCGAATTTGTTATGGGCCAGGGAATCGGTGGCCTCGGTGGTCGAGAGATCGACGACGATAACGCCGAGGTCGGCGATGGCTTCCTTGTCCTCCGTATAGGCGCCGAGACGCGGCTTCTCACCGGCGATCAACCCGGACAACCAGAGCGCCTGATCGTCAGAGGAGGAAAACAGCACGAAGGGATATTTCGGCCGGCCAATCACCCGCATCTCCGCCTTGAAGACGTCGACGTCGATGTCGGGGGCGGCCAAGATCACCGTGCGAAGCTTGCCGCCGAAATCACCATCGCCGGCCATCTTCGCCTGGCGTAGCGCTTCGATGGTTGCCCAATTCCCCATGGAGTGGGCGAAAACGTAGAGATCCTCGACGCCGCTGCCGGAGGCTAGGCGCAGCAGTTCCTCGAGACCATCGCGGGCGATGGTGGCGCTATCGCGGTCGTAGACGTAATCGAAAACCGAACCGCGCGACGCCCAGGTGAACAGCACCGTCACGCCGTCAAAACCGGTGTCGTGGACGATCTGGGTGGCGCGGAACACCGCCTCGTCGAAATCGGTGTTGAAGCCGTGGACGATCACCGCCACCGAGCGCCGGCCCTTGGGCAAGGCAGCCAGACGGGCGGCAAGACGCGCCTTGAAGGCATCGGCGCCGTCGACATAGGCAAGCGAGCGCGCCACGAACTGCGTTTTCGGGTCGCCTGGCAGCGGCGACGGCCACTCGATATTTCCCGTCTGGTGGCTCGGTGGCACCGAAATCGACAGATCGGCAAAGTCGAGTCTGCTCGCCCGCTCACCGTTGAACATCGCCGGCCCCTCCGTCGCCCGCTCGCGCATGGCTGCCACCAGCAGCGTTTGCTCCGTGGCCTCCGGCGCCAACGCGGTCGCCACCTCGAGGGCACCACCGTCGGGGCGCGATCCGGCGCAGGCGGCCAGGAAAAGAAGCGGAAGGAGGAGGGCGAAACGAAAACGCATGACGATCCAACTACGAGTGTGGCCTTCTTCTAGCCGAGCGAGAACGACAAGGCCATGCCCTGAGCTCACCGCGCTGGACAACGGCCGGCGGGAAATGCCATGACAGCCGGGATTTTCCATCCTGTCGCCACCGGTTCGCTCCGGCCGCCGACATGCCGGAGCCGTCATCCATGTCTGCCGTCAAGATCGCCGATGTCGCGGAAGCCGAGGCTTTCCTCGCCGCCAATCCCGACGTCGTCCAGTTCGAGTGCTTCCTGACCGACTGCTCGGGTGTGCAGCGCGGCAAGCTGTTGCGCCGGTCCGAACTCCTTGGCGCCTATCGGACGGGGCGGCCGCTACCTTGCTCGGTGCTGTCGCTCGACATCAAGGGGGCCGACGTCGAGGAAACTGGCCTGCTTTGGGAGATGGGCGACGCCGACCGCATGTGCCGTCCGGTGGCCGGCACGCTCGTCCGCTCGCCCTGGCGGAAGACACCGACGGCGCAGTTCATCCTGACTTCGTTCGAAGGCGACGGATCGGGCTCGGCCAGCGATCCGCGCCATGCGCTGGCCCGGGTGGTCGATGAAGCGGAAGTGCTCGGCCTCCGGCCAGTCGCCGCCGTCGAACTGGAGTTCTACCTGCTTGACGGACGCGCGGCAGCCGAGGGCAGGGTAACGCCGCCCGCCGCGCCGAACGGGTTCCGCCAGACCGATCTCCAGGCCTATCTCGTCCAGGATCTTTCCGACTTTTCCGGCTTCCTCGAGGCAGTCTACGCCGCCGCCGAAGCGGCTGGCCTGCCGGCCCGCACACTCATCTCGGAGTACTCGCCAGGCCAGTTCGAGATCGTGCTGGAACACCGTACCGACGCGCTCCGGGCTGCCGACGACGCCATCCTGTGGAAGCGGCTCGTCAAGGGCGTTGCCGAGTGCCACGGCTTCGTCGCGACCTTCATGGCCAAGCCCTACGCGGACTTCGCCGGCTCCGGCGCCCATTTCCACGTCAGCCTCTGCGATGCAACCGGTCATAACCTCTTTGCGGGCAGTGAGCCCGAGGGCAACACACTGCTCCGCCAAGCCATCGCCGGCCTTGAGGCGACCATGGCCGAGTGCATGGCGATCTTCGCTCCCAATGCCAACAGCTATCGTCGTTTCAAGCCCAATTCCTACGCGCCGCTCGGCCCGGCCTGGGCGATCGACAACCGCTCGGTGCCGATCCGTATCACCGGCGGTCCGCCGGAAACGCGCCATCTCGAGCAGCGCGTCGCCGGTGCCGACGCCAATCCCTATCTGGCGCTTGCCGCAGTGATCGCCGGCATGCTCGAGGGTATCGAAGGAAAGCGCGAACCGTCGAAGCCGATCACCGGCAACGGTTACGAACAGGTGGCCCCATCGCTGCCGCGCTTCTGGCCGGAGGCGCTCCGCCGCGCCCGCCGTTCAGATTTCCTGAAGCGACGGCTCGGGGAACGCTTCACCGACATCTACCTGACCATCAAGGAAGCCGAGTGCGACCGTTTCTTCGCCGAGGTCAGCGACCGCGACGTTCATTGGTACCTGAGGCTGGCGTGAGGACACGCCTCAGTCCTTGTTCTTGCCGTCCTTGATCTTCAGGGACTTCGGCCCCTTGCCGAGGATCTTGTCGTCGATCTCGCCGATGGCGGCCAGATTCTTGCGATCGTAGTCGAGTTTCGACAGCAGGTGGCGGATCGCGTTGAGGCGGGCCCGCTTCTTGTCGTTGGAGCGGACAACGATCCACGGACTGAGATCGGAATGGCTGGCCTTCAGCATACGGTCACGGGCGACCGTGTACTGGTCCCACATGGCGAGCGCCTTGAGGTCGACCGGGGATAGCTTCCAGATCCGCAGGGGGTCGTGGCGGCGATCGTGAAAGCGCTTGAGCTGCATCTCGCGGCCAATATCGAGCCAGATCTTGATCAGCACGATGCCGTCGTGAATCAGCATGCGCTCAAAATGCGGCACCTCCTCAAGGAAGAGTTCGGCTTCCTCAGCCGTGCAGAAGCCCATCACCGGCTCGACCACAGCACGATTGTACCAGGAGCGATCGAAGAACACGAGCTCGCCCCGAGTAGGCAACTCCTTGACATAGCGTTGAAAATACCATTGGCCCCGCTCGACGTCGGAGGGCTTGGCCAGCGCCACGTGGCGAGCCGAGCGCGGGTTCATGTATTCGAGGAAGGTGGCGATGGTGCCCCCCTTGCCGGCAGCATCGCGGCCCTCCAGGAGCACGACGATGCGTTGCCCGGTATCATTGGCCCATTTCTGCAGCTTGACCAACTCGATCTGCAGCACCCGCAGTTCTTCGAGATAGGCCTTCTCCTTCAGGCTTTCGTTATAGGGATAGCCGCCGGAGCCCAGCGCCTCCATTTCGATCTCCTCGGGGAGATAGGGATTGTCGAGATCGAAGGTGAGCTTGCCGAGCGTGATCGGCGGAGCGTCAGGCGCCTGTGTCGCCAGCACGGCGGCCCCCTCTCGAGCGGCGATCAGTTCGACATTCGACACGAAGCGACGCGTCAGGTCGTTCGTCGATTTATCTTTCTTTCCCATCGGCTTTCCCCCAGAATCCGCGCATTCGTCGGCGGCGCGGGCGCAGTGAACCGCGCTACAAGCGTCATAAAAGACGTTTATCAATATGACAGACTCCGCGTTTCCGCTTAAGGACAAATGAACGATATGAGCCCGACGCCGGACAGGCCGGACAACAGTGACGCGTCGCGAGACGGACGGGGGCGCCTCGCCGAAGCGTTCGCCGAAGGACGCCTGCAGACGGTGCTTGCCGCGGCAGCCGTATTCTGGCTGGTCATGCTGTTGGCCACCGACCTTTCACCGGCCATGGCGCTGATGGGCTTTCTCGCCACCGCCGCCGCCGCTTTCTCGGTGCTGCCAACTGGCGAGAAGGTGGCGCCGCCACGGCCGACAGACCGACTGCCGGCCCGACGTTGGCCGGACACCGGAATGAAGCTGTTGCTCGACGGCATGGATGAGCCGGCCTTTCTCACCGATGCCGACGGTACATTGCGCTACCAAAACACCGCTGCCGCTGCCGAATTTGGTCCGGCCCGCGTCGGTGATCCACTCGCCTTCCGGCTGCGCATGCCGGAAATCCTCGATGCGGTTCAGCGCGCCGGACGTGGAGAAAGCCTGCCGTCGGTGCGCTTCGTCGAGCGCGGCGGCGGCGAGCGACACTTCGTTGTTCGCTGTTCGCCGCTGCGCCTGCCACGCCCCGAACCACGCCGACGGCCAGATTTCGTGCTGCTTCGCTTTCGCGATGAGAGCGAGGCCGTCCGCCTCGACCGCATGCGCACCGACTTCATCGCCAACGCAAGCCACGAACTCAGGACGCCGCTCGCCTCGCTGACCGGCTTCATCGAGACATTGCTTGGCCCGGCCCGGCGCGACGAAGCCAATCGCGAGCGGTTTCTGACCATCATGCTGGAGCAGGCCAGGCGCATGGCCCGACTGATCGACGACCTGATGTCGCTGTCGCGCCTTGAGATGAAAGCCCACGTCCGCCCGACCGGCGCCGTCGACCTTGCCGAAGTGCTTCCGTCGGTGGTCGACATGCTGACACCCGTGGCGGCCGCCCGAGACGCGACGATTCTCATGGAAGGCAGCCCGGCTGCCGCCGCCGTTGCCGGCGACCGCGATGAACTGACACAGGTCTTTGCCAATCTTGTCGAGAACGCCGTCAAATACGGCCGTGACGGTGGCCGCATCACGCTGACGCTCACGGAAGAGGCCGGCGACGATGGCCGACCCGGTTTTCGCGCCAGCGTGGCCGATGATGGACCCGGCATTGCCCCCGAGCACCTGCCACGCCTGACCGAACGCTTCTACCGGGTGGACGCGGCGCGAAGCCGCGAGCAGCGTGGTACCGGGCTCGGTCTCGCCATCGTCAAGCATATCGTCAACCGCCATCAGGGACGCCTGATCATCAGATCGGAGGTTGGCGCGGGTACAGCGGTCAATGTCTGGCTACCTCGTCGGCTCAACCTATCGGGCGCCGAGATGACGAGAGACACCGGAGTGCTCGTCCCCTGAACACTCTAAAATTCGAATTCCAATGTCTTTTCAGTTGATTATATTGTCACAATAGTGTCGCTCAACCGTCATAGAAGGGTAGTGCCAGGCCGCTAGGGTCCGCGGCGTGATGGGGACGAGACAGCCACCGGCTTTCAGGGCTCCGACCGTCACGATCCTAAACCGTTAGGAGTACTCCCGTGAAATTCTCCACCGCCGCCAGCGCCATCGTGCTCGGCCTTTCCGCCACCGGCACCGCCTTTGCCGCCGAGCAGATCCACATCGCCGGCTCTTCCACCGTTCTGCCTTATGCGAACATCGTCGCCGAAGCGTTTGCCGAGGCCAACCCGAACTTCAAGGCGCCGATCGTCGAAGGTGGCGGTACCGGCGCCGGCCTGAAGGAGTTCTGCAAGGGTGTCGGCGATGACACCACCGACATTGCCGACGCTTCCCGGGCCATCAAGGCCGAGGAACTCAACGCCTGCAAGGCGGCCGGCGTCACCGAGGTGCAGGAAATCCGCATCGGCTATGACGGCATCGTCTTTGCCTCCGACATCAAGGGCCCCGACTTCACCTTCGAGCCGGCCGACTGGTTCAGCGCCATCGGCGCCAAGGTGTTGAAGGACGGCCAGCTCGTCGACAACCCCAATGCCAAGTGGTCGGACGTCAAGGCCGGTTTCCCGGACTGGGAGATCGCCACCTACATCCCCGGCGAGAAACACGGCACGCGCGAAGTATTCGAGCTCAAGGTCCTTCTGGAAGGCTGCAAGGCCACCAAGGCTTATGACGCCTTCATCGCCTCGGGTCTCGCCAAGGCGGATGCAGAGAAGGCCTGCGCCAAGGTCCGCAAGGACGGCAAGGCGGTCGACATCGACGGCGAGTACAACGAGACGCTGGCCCGCATCGACTCCAACAAGACCGGCATCGGCGTGTTCGGCCTCGCCTTCTACGAGAACAACAAGGACAAGCTGAAGGTCGCGACCATGTCGGGCATCGCCCCGTCGGTCGAGACTATCGCCAAGGGCGAGTATCCGGTGTCGCGGCCGCTGTTCTTCTACGTGAAGAAGGCTCACCTCGGCGTCGTTCCGGGCCTCAAGGACTATGTCGAGTTCTTCCTCGCCGACCAGATGATCGGCCCGCGTTCGCCGGCCGTCGCCAAGGGCCTCGTCCCGGCCCCGAAGGACGAGCGCCAGAAGGTGTTGGCCGACTTCCAGGCCGGCAAGACCCTCTGATCGGTCTGACTTGAACAGGGAAGGGCCTCTTGCCGGAGGCCCTTCCTTCTTGTGCCGCCGCGCTGGGCGGACGAAACATCGGGGAGGCCGTATGGGTCCGCTCTGGCTGCTCGCGTTGATCGCGGGTCTTTCCTTCTTCGGCTTTGTGCTCGGCCACTGGAAGTCGGTCGTCCTGTCGGGCAAAGCGCGTGGCGCGCTCGCCGCCCGGCCCGGCTATTACGGCGCCTACGTGCTGATCTGGACGGCGATACCGGCGCTCCTCATCCTCGTCGCGCTGTCGGTCGGCAGGCCGTTTCTCATCGAGCACACCGTGCGCGTCAATCTGCCCGCGCAAGTGCTGACCAATGCCCAGCAGCTGTCGCTCGAGGTCTCCGGCGTAGAGCAAGTGGCTGCCGGCCTCAAGCTCGTGACCCCCGAAGAGCTTGAGGACATCCGCATCGGCGTCGTCGCGGCGCGTTCGGTGTTCGCCCGCCATGGACTGCCGCTCGGCGAAGACGTCAAGCCTTACCAGTTGATGGCTGCGGGAACGCTCAACCTCGTCTCGGACGGTCTCGACACCGCCATCGACGCGGCGGTGGTCGCTGCCCTCGCTTTCGGGCTGATCTTCGCCTTCGTGCGGGTAAAGCCGCGCCTCAGGGCCCGCAATCTCGTCGAGAATACCATTCTCGCACTCATGATCGCTGCGTCCTCGGTGGCCATTCTCACCACCGTCGGCATCGTTCTCAGCCTGCTGTTCCAGGCCCTACAGTTCTTCTCGATGGTGTCGCCGGCCAACTTCTACCTCGGCACTGTCTGGGATCCGCGTTTCGCCGCCGCCGGATCGACGGAAAGCGGCCAGTTCGGCTTCCTGCCGCTGTTCTGGGGTACGCTTTACATCTCCTTCTTCGCCATGCTGGTTGCCGTGCCGATCGGCCTCTACTCGGCGATTTACATGGCCGAATATGCGGGCTCGAAGGTGCGCTCGACCGCCAAGCCGTTGATCGAGATCCTGGCCGGCATTCCAACCATCGTCTACGGCTTCTTCGCCCTGACCACCGTCGGGCCGCTCATCCGCGACTATGTCGCCTTGCCGCTCGGCCTTGGCACGTCCGGCAATAATGTGCTCACCGCCGGCCTGGTGATGGGCATCATGATCATCCCCTACGTCTCCTCCCTATCCGACGACATCATCACCGCGGTGCCCCGCTCGCTGCGCGACGGCTCGCTGGCCCTCGGCGCCACCCGTTCGGAAACCACGCGGCTGGTGATCCTGCCCGCGGCGCTGCCCGGCGTGGTCGGTGCGGTGCTGCTCGCCATGTCGCGCGCCATCGGCGAGACGATGATCGTCGTGCTGGCGGCCGGCGTCGCCGCCCGCGCCTCGCTCAATCCCTTCGAGGAGATGACCACCATCACCGTGAAGATCGTCAATCAGCTGACCGGCGACCTTGAATTCACCAGCCCGCAGACGCTGGTCGCTTTTGCACTTGGCCTCACGCTGTTCGTCATCACGCTTGGCCTCAACGTGCTGGCGCTGACCATCGTCCGCAAGTACCGGGAGCAGTACGAATGACCGAAGCCGCCTCCCACCTCCCGGCCTCCCGACTGGGCGGCTCGGACATCCGGACCATCTCCAAGGTCGACGTGGGCCTCAAGCGCCGCTACGCCGCCGAACGACGCTTTCGTGCCTTTGGCCTCGCTGCGGTCACCATCGCCATCTGCTTTCTCGCCGTGCTGTTCGGCTCGATCATCGGACGAGGCTACACTGCTTTCCAGCAGACGCGCATCACCATGATGGTTGATTTTGACGCCGGCATCATCGCGCCGGATGGCGATCGGACATCCGCCGCGGTCATGTCGGGCGACTCCTTCCGCTTCGACGACCTGATCGCTGCGTCGCTCCAGAGGACGCTGGAACTCGACCCCAACGACGAGGACGGCCTTTACGACGGCCTCGACCTCCTTTCCAAGGGCTCCGCGCCGTTGCTGCGGACGATGATCGCCAAGGATCCCTCGCTGATCGGGACCAAGAGGACCGTCGACTTTTACGCCACCGGCGATGTCGACGCCTTCGTCAAGGGCTCGATCCGGGCCGATATCCCCGAAAGTCAGCGTCTCATCAAGGACAAGCACATCGCGCTCATCGACAGGCTGGAAAAGGAGAAGGCGCTGCATCTGGCCTTCAACACGGGCCTGTTCACAAACGGCGCCTCGACAAGGCCGGAGATGGCTGGCGTCGGCGTGGCGCTCGTCGGCTCGCTTTACATGATGCTGGTGGTTCTGGCGCTGTCGCTGCCGCTTGGCGTCGCCGGATCGATCTATCTTGAGGAATTCGCACCCAAGAACCGCTGGACCGACGTGATCGAGGTCAACATCAACAATCTCGCCGCCGTGCCATCGATCGTCTACGGCCTCTTGGGCCTCGCGGTGTTCATCAACTTCGCCCATCTGCCGCGCTCGGCAAGCCTGGTCGGTGGCCTGGTGCTGACGCTGACCACGCTGCCCACCATCATCATCGCCACCCGCGCCGCACTGAAGGCGGTGCCGCCGTCGATCCGCGAGGCCGGCCTCGGCGTTGGCGCGTCGAAAATGCAGACCGTCTTCCACCACGTGCTGCCGCTCGCCATGCCGGGTGTTCTCACCGGCACCATCATTGGTCTCGCCCATGCGCTTGGCGAGACGGCACCGCTGCTGATGATTGGCATGAAGGCGTTCATCGTCGACTATCCGACGACACCTTTCGACCCGGCGACGGCGCTGCCCACCCAGATCTACATGTGGGCCACCGAGCCAGAGCGCGCCTTCTCCGAGCGGACCTCGGCGGCGATCATCGTGCTGCTCGTCTTCCTGCTCGCCATGAACAGCATTGCCATTGTCCTCCGCCGCGCCTTCGAGCGCCGCTGGTAACCCGCTTCCGGGAGTTTCCGCTATGTCCGCAGTCCAGGCCGCGACGCCCTTCGAGACCGTCCGCACCCCCGATCCGGCAAACCGGCCGATCAAGGTCCACACAGCGAAGGTCAAGGTCACCTATGGCCAGAAAGAGGCGCTGCACGGGGTCTCCATCGACATCGCCGAGAAGGCGGTCACCGCGTTCATTGGTCCGTCCGGCTGCGGCAAGTCGACCTTCCTGCGCTGCATCAATCGCATGAACGACACCATCGCCGGTGCCCGTGTCGAGGGCAAGATCACGCTCGACGAGCAGGATATCTATGACCCCGACCTCGACGTCGTCGAGCTCAGGGCGCGCGTCGGCATGGTGTTCCAGAAGCCCAACCCATTTCCGAAATCAATCTTCGACAACGTCGCTTATGGGCCACGCATCCATGGCTTGGCGCGCTCCAAGGCCGACCTTGAAGAGATTGTCGTCACGTCTTTGCAGAAGGCCTCGCTGTTCAACGAGGTGAAGGACCGCCTCAGCGAGCCGGGCACCAGCCTGTCCGGTGGCCAGCAGCAGCGGCTCTGCATCGCCCGCGCCATTGCCGTGTCACCGGAAGTGATCCTGATGGATGAGCCCTGCTCAGCACTCGACCCGATCGCCACCGCCAAGGTGGAGGAACTGATCGACGAGCTCAGGGCCAACTTCACCATCGTCATCGTGACGCACTCGATGCAGCAGGCGGCGCGCGTGTCGCAGCGGACCGCCTTCTTCCATCTCGGGCACCTGATCGAGGAAGGCCCCACCGATCACGTCTTCACCAATCCGCTCGAGCAGCGGACGCAGGATTACATCACGGGCCGCTTTGGCTGACCGGAAACGGCAGGAGATTTCGCATGGAACATACTGTTTCCGCCTATGACGACGACCTTAAGGCGATCGCCCGCATGGTCACTGAGATCGGCGGCCTCGCCGAGCGCGCGGTGGGCGATTCGGTTGAAGCCCTGACCCGCCTCGACGTCGCCCTCGCCCAGCGGGTGATCGCCGGCGACAAGGAACTCGACCGATTGCAGCGCGACATCGAGGACAAGGCGATCCTGGTGATCGCCCGTCGCCAGCCGATGGCCAGCGACCTCAGGGAAATCGTCGGCGCGATGCGCATCGCCAACGACCTTGAACGGGTGGGCGACCTCGCCAAGAACATTGCCAAGCGCGTTGTCGCCATCAACGGCGTCTTCCCGCACAAGCAGCTGATCACCGGCGTCGAGCATCTGTGCGAGATCGCGCTGCAGCAGCTCAAGAGGGTGCTTGACGCCTATGCCAGCCAAGACGATCAGGCGGCTGGCGCCGTTCGCCAGCGCGACGACGAGATCGATGCGCTTTACACCTCGCTGTTCCGCGAACTCCTCACCTACATGATGGAGGACCCGCGCAACCTCACCTTCTGCATCCACCTGCTGTTCTGTGCCAAGAACATCGAGCGGATCGGCGACCACGCCACCAACATTGCCGAATCGGTGCACTATGTGGTGACGGGCCGGTCCTATGAAGACGAGCGGCCGAAGGCCGACGCCTCGATCGCCAGCACCATTGCAGGATCCTGATTTTTCGAGAACTGAGGACGGCCATGGCCAAGGTGATGATCGTCGAGGACGAGGAGGCGGTGTCGCTGATGCTGCGCTACAACCTCGAAGCCGAAGGCTTCGAGGTGGAGCAGGCTTTCCGGGGCGATGAGGCCGATATTCGCCTCAAGGAGATTACCCCCGACCTTCTGTTGCTTGACTGGATGCTTCCCGGTCTCTCGGGAATCGAACTCTGCCGCCGCCTGCGGGCACGGCCGGAGACTGAGCGACTGCCGGTGATCATGCTGACGGCGCGCGGCGAGGAATCGGAGCGGGTCCGCGGGCTTGCCACCGGCGCCGACGACTATGTGGTAAAGCCCTTCTCGGTTCCCGAACTGATCGCCCGCGTCAAGGCGATGCTGCGGCGCGCCAAGCCGGAGACGGTATCCAGCCTCTTGACGGCCGGTGACATCGAGCTCGACCGCGAAACGCGACGCGTCCGCCGTTCGGCACGGGAGATCCACCTCGGGCCGACCGAATTCCGGCTGCTGGAATTCCTGATGCAGTCGCCAGGCCGGGTGTTCTCGCGCGAGCAACTCCTCAACGGCGTCTGGGGTCACGACGTCTACGTCGATGAGCGCACCGTCGATGTTCACGTCGGCCGCCTCAGAAAGTCGATCAACCGTGGCCGCGCCCGCGACCCGATCCGTACGGTGCGCGGTTCCGGCTATTCCTTCGACGAGAAGTTCGCCGTCGCCTGAGCTCTTGTCCTGCTTCAATCGTCGGCAGGCGGGAGGTCGCCGTCCGAGGTGGCTTCTTGTCGCTTACCTTCCGCGCCACGATGGTCTAGGTTCCCTCCGACCATGCTGGAGAGGGGCCTGACATGCTGGCGGGCAAGCGCATTTTGATCATCATCGGTGGCGGCATCGCCGCCTACAAGGTGCTGGACGTGATCCGGCGTCTCAAGGAGCGCGGCGCCGAGGTGCGGGCAATCCTGACGCGTTCGGCCAAAGAATTCGTGACTCCGATGACCGTGGGCGCTCTCTCCGGAGAGAAGGTGTTCAGCGAGCTGTTCGATCCCACCGAGGAGCAGGACATCGGCCACATCGTGCTGTCCCGCGATACCGACCTGATCCTGGTGGCGCCGGCCACCGCCAATCTTATGGCCCGCATGGCGAATGGCATCGCTGACGAACTCGCCACCGCCAGCTTGCTTGCCGCAGCCGCGCCGATCATCATCTGTCCGGCCATGAACCAGCGCATGTGGGCGCACCCCGCGACACAGCGCAACGCCGCGCGGCTTGCTGCCGACGGCATTCGCTTCATCGGGCCGGCCGAGGGGCGGATGGCCGAACGCGGCGAGGCCGGCGTCGGCCGTCTTTCCGAACCGATGGAGATCGTCGCCGGCGTTGAGGCCTTTTTCGCCGAGGCAGAGCAGCCCAAGGCGCTGGCCGGCCGGCATGTGCTCGTCACATCCGGCCCGACCATCGAACCGATCGACCCGGTCCGCTTCATCACCAACCGCTCCTCGGGCAAGCAGGGTCACGCCGTTGCCGCCGCTGCTGCCCGCGCCGGTGCGCGCGTGACGCTCGTCTCCGGCCCCGTCTCAATCCCTGATCCTCCAGGCGTCAGCGTCGTCCGAGTCGAAACAGCCCGTGAGATGTTCGAGGCGGTGTTCGCCGCCCTGCCAGCCGACATTGCCGTGATGGCCGCCGCCGTCTCCGATTGGCGGCCGTCCGAGGTAGCGGGCGAGAAGATCAAGAAGGTGGCTGGCGGTCCGCCACCGCTGTCCTTCATCGAAAACCCAGACATTCTGGCGACGCTCGGCCACACCGCGCAGAGGCCGGCCATTGTGGTTGGATTCGCCGCCGAAACAACCAACGTCGAGGCGAATGCCGCTCGCAAGCTCGCGGCCAAGGGCGCCGACTATATCGTGGCCAACGACGTGTCGCCGCAGGGTGGCGTGTTCGGTGGTGACCGCAACAGCGTCCGCATCCTGTCGGCGTCTGGCGTCGAGGTTTGGCCGACGCTTGCCAAGGACGAGGTCGCCGACCGGTTGATCGGGATGATCGCCGAGCGGCTTGGCTAAGCTCTTTTCGATTCGCTTCCGCAACAAGCCTGCTTTTCAAGGATTTTCGATGGTCGACGTCACCCTTCTCCGCCTGCCACATGCCCATGGTCTGCCGTTGCCGGCCTACCAGAGCGAGGATGCAGCAGGCCTAGACCTTGTCGCCGCCGTGGAGGAGCCAATGACATTGCTCCCGCTCGGCCGAGCATTGGTGCCAACCGGTCTCGCGCTGGCCCTGCCGCGCGGCTACGAGGCGCAGGTGCGGCCCCGCTCTGGGCTTGCCGCAAAACACGGCGTCACTGTTCTCAATTCGCCTGGCACCATCGACGCCGATTACCGCGGTGAGGTGAAGGTGATCCTTGTCAACCTGTCCGACACACCGTTCACCATTGGCCGGGGTGAGCGTATCGCCCAGATGGTGATCGCGCCGGTCAGCCATGTTCGATTGGTGGAAGCCGAGACCCTTGACGCGACAACCCGAGGAACCGGCGGCTTCGGATCAACGGGGCGTTCGTAAGATAGGGGCAATTCGTTCTCTCAATTTGCCTATCTATGGTATCATTTTCCAATCCCATTGCGGGTTGCGACCTCGGTTGACTGGTGGCGTTCTGCGGTCGTCGGTAGAATGGCGTCAATTCTACAGAACCATGCACCAGCGAGGACATCCCATGAGTGATCTTTCCCGCCGCGGTCGCGGCAAGATTTACGCTTCGATTACCGATACCGTAGGCGACACTCCGCTTGTCCGCTTCGACAAGCTCGCCAAGGAGAACGGCGTCAAGGCGACCATTCTCGGCAAGCTCGAGTTCTTCAATCCGATCGCCTCGGTCAAGGACCGTATCGGCGTGGCGATGATCGAAGCGCTGGAGGCACAAGGAAAGATCAAGCCCGGCGAATCCACCCTGATCGAGCCGACCTCGGGCAACACGGGCATCGCGCTCGCCTTCGTTGCCGCCGCCAAGGGCTATCGGCTGATCCTGGTCATGCCGGAATCGATGTCCATCGAACGACGTAAAATGCTGAAGCTGCTCGGCGCCGAACTCGAACTGACCGAGGCGGCCAAGGGCATGAAGGGCGCCATTGCCAAGGCCGGCGAGTTGGCCGCCAGCATTCCCGGTGCCGTCATCCCGCAGCAGTTCGAAAATCCGGCCAATCCGGAGGTGCACCGCATCAGCACCGCCGAGGAGATCTGGAATGACACCGAGGGCAAGGTCGACATCTTCGTTGCCGGCATCGGCACGGGTGGCACGATCACCGGCGTCGGCCGGGTGCTGAAGGAACGCAAGCCCGGCGTGAAGGTGGTTGCCGTCGAGCCAACCGAGAGTCCAGTGCTGTCGGGCGGCAATCCTGGCCCGCACAAGATCCAGGGCATCGGTGCCGGCTTCGTGCCGTCGGTTCTGGACACCAAGGTTTATGACGAAGTTCTGCCGATTCCCTCGGAAGAGGCCCTGGCTACCGCCCGCCAGGTGGCGAAGCTCGAGGGCGTGCCGGTCGGCATCTCCTCGGGCGCTGCGTTGGCGGCGGCGGTCAAGCTTGGTCAACGGCCGGAAAACGCTGGCAAGACCATCGTGGTGATCGTGCCGTCCTTTGCCGAACGCTACCTTTCGACGGCGCTGTTCGAGGGGCTCGCCTGATCCTCGTCCGGCTTGCCGGACGTTGTGGGTGCTTTTTCAGTGGCCGGTGCCTTCAGGGTGCCGGCCGCTTTCTTTTTGGCGAGATCGACGAAGAAGGCGAGGATAAGGTCACCAACACCAGCATCCGATACCAGCGCCGCCGCATCGACGGGATTGAAGAAGCGCACCTCGCGCTGGCCTTTTTCCTGCCAGTCATCGAGCTGACGCTCGATCGCCAGCGGGAAAACCTCGACCAGCACCTTCTCCTGGCGCTTGGGAAATTGCTTGATGTAGGTGAAGCGACCGACCGGCTTCGGCGCGGCGCTGCCGATCAGGCCCGCTTCCTCCATCGCCTCCGTCTCGGCGCTCTCGTGCCTCTTGAGGCCTTTGATCGGCCAGCCCTTGGGCAATATCCAGCGGCCGCTGTCGCGGGTGGTGATCATCACCACCTCGTAACCGTGCGCCGTCAGACGGTAGGGCAGGGCGGCGACCTGTCGGAATTTCTCGAGCGTCGCCTTAGCCACTGCCAACCCCTTCGGAGACTTGATCATCTGGCGTCTCCCATGCCGAATTGGATGGAGGGAAAGCGTCGGGGCGCTCTATGACATAATTCGCCGGCTAAGAACACCCATCGAGTCGATCGGGAAAAACCCGGCTATCCGCTGACGGCGATTCAGGCTGTCTCTGTTCGCTCGCCGTCGTCAAAATAGGTGCTCCAGAGCGCCTTTTCGCCGATGGTGGCGATGAAGGCGGCATGCGCCTGCGCTTCGAGGGGAGAAAGGCGCGGCGGCAGTGGCACGGGGCGCGGCCGAAGGGCGACGCGGCCGCCCGTTTCTCCTGACGTCGCCGATTGCACGGACACCGTAAGGTCGAGGCCGGCCTGCCGTCCGCCGGTCAGCTCGAGATAGACTTCGGCCAACAGTTCGGCGTCGAGCAGAGCACCATGCTTGACGCGCTTCGACCGGTCGATGCCATATCGGTTGCAGAGTGCATCCAGGCTGGCCGGTGCGCCTGGATGCTTGCGACGGGCCATCATCAGCGTGTCGACGACCCGTTCGGTTCCGAAGGTCAAGCGGCCCGTGGCCTTCAGCTCGTAGTTGACGAAGCCCATGTCGAAGCTGGCGTTGTGGGCAACCAACTGGGCGTCGCCAACGAAGGCAACAAAGGCGTCGGCAACATCGTCAAAGCGCGGCTTGTCGGCAAGGAATGCGTCGGACAGGCCATGGACGTCGAACGCCTCCTTGGGCACCGATCGACCTGGATTGATATAGACGTGGAAATTGCGGCCGGTCGGGAAACGGTTGACGACCTCGACGCAGCCGATCTCGACGAGGCGGTCGCCGGTCTTGGGGTCTAAGCCGGTGGTTTCTGTATCGAAGATGATTTCGCGCATGGTCGAATCCTGCCTGCCGGCAAGACGGATTTCAAGGAAATCCGGCCCGCTTGTCCCCCGGCAATTGCTCAAGTCAGCAAATGACCGAGAAATGCGGCAACTGCCGCCCTGGCTGTCTCAAGGCCGTCGCCCGTCGGGATAACGAAATCGGCGCGTGCCCTTTTTTCAGCGTCGGACGTCTGACGGGCAAGGAGCGCTTCGAATTTATCTTCGGTCATGCCGGGCCGGGCGAGCACGCGCGCCCGCTGGACCTCGGCCGGTGCCGAGACGACCACCACCTTGTCGACATCGCGATGACGGCCGGTTTCAAAGAGAAGGGGAATGTCGAGCACCACGGCGGACGCGTCGGCGGCGCGCGCCCGCTCGAGAAAATCGGCTTCTGCCCTCTGCACTGCCGGATGAACGATGGCTTCCAGCCGGCGGAACGCGTCGACATCGCCGGAAAGCCGTTCGGCGAGGCGGGCACGGTCCACCCGACCGTCCATGGTCGTACCGGGGAAAACTGCCTCAATCTCTGCGACAAGCGGGCCATCATACAGAGCGTGCACGGTGGCATCGGCATCGAACACCGGCAGACCGGCTTCCCGGAACAGGCCAGCAGTGGTGGTCTTGCCCATGCCGATCGAGCCAGTGAGACCGATGACGATCACAGGTCGGCCTCGATTAACGCGCGAAGCTCGGCCGTCACCGTCGGCTGGCGGCCGAACCAGCGGGCAAAGCCGGGTACCGCTTGATGGAGCAACATGCCGAGGCCGTCCACGGTGCGCAGACCGCGCGTTGCAGCACCGGCCAGGAAGGGCGTCATGAGTGGCACGTAAACAATGTCGGTCACCACGGTGCTGCCCGGCACAACACGCATGTCGAGATCAATGGCACCGTCGCCCTTCATGCCTAACGAGGTTGTGTTGACGATAAAACCGGCTGTTGCCGCATATCGATTCGCTTCCGAAAGGACGGCTGCGGACGCCCGGCCAGGATACCGGCCGGCCAGCGCTTCGGCGCGCGACAGCGTGCGATTGACGACCCGTACCGTGAAGCCACGGTCGACAAGAGCATCCACGACGGCAGAGGCGGCGCCACCGGCACCCAGCACCAGCGCTTCACCAGGCGCAGCGTCCCAGCCGGGAGCGCGCTCATCAAGATTGGCGACAAACCCGGTACCGTCGGTGTTGTCGGCGCAGAGCCTGCCATCTTCGACCCACAGCGTGTTGGCAGCGCCGATCCGCTCGACTACCGGCTCGCGGTGACTGGCGGCGCGCGCTGCAATCTCCTTGTAGGGAATGGTGACGTTGCCACCAGCAAGGCCGCTGTCGGCGAAACCTTTGAAGAAGCCATCAATCCGGTCAGGTTCGATCGCCTGGCGGCCATAGGCGCCATCGATGCCGAATGTCGTTAGCCAATGGCCATGGATCAGCGGTGAGCGTGACTGGCTCACCGGCCACCCGATGACAGCAGCGCGGATCATCCTTCGATCATCCTTTCCTCGCGCAGGAATTCCAGCAGCGGCAGGAGCGGCAAGCCGAGAATGGTAAAGTGATCGCCCTCAACAGCCTCAAACAGCTGCACACCATAGCCTTCGAGCTGATAGGCGCCGACAGACCCCAGCGCCGCTTCGCCGACCACGGCGAGATAGTGGCTGATAAAGCGCGTCGACAATGGCCGCATAGTCAGCCGGGCGCTATCGACAGCCCGATGCAGCACCTCGCCGTTGCGGGCAAGCGACAGGCCAGAATGGAGCACGTGCATGCGGCCGGAGAGCCGACCGAGCTGTCGGCCGGCTTCCTCGCGGTCGCGTGGCTTGTGGAAGCGTTCCTCACCCAGTGACAACGTCTGATCGGCGCCTATGACCAGGTCGCCCGGCCGACGTAGCGACACCTCGATCGCTTTGACATCGGCGAGTGCCTGCGCGACGTCTTCGGCGGAAAGGCCGATGAGGTCCTCTTCGACAACGCGCTCGTCGACGTCGGCCGGAATGCGCTTGAAGATCAGCCCGGCACCGGTCAGGAGGGCGGCGCGAGCGGCGCTTGCTGAGGCAAGGACGAGGCTCATCTTTCAACCAGCGTCAGAAAACGGATCAAGCACCTTGCCGTAGCGGTGTTGGTCCCACAGGGCGAGGATGGCGGCGGCGGTTTCTTCGATTGATCGGCGGGTGACGTCGATCATCGGCCAACCATGCTCCGTGCAGAGACGTTTGGAATAGAGGATCTCCTGGGCAATCGATGCCTTGTCGACATAGGTCGAATCCTGGCTCTTATCGGCAAGCGCCAGCAGACGATTCTGCCGGACATGCATGATGCGCTCGGCGGTGGCGATCAGGCAGACCACCAGCGGCCGCCGGGCAGCAATCACCTTTTCAGCAATCAGGATGCCCGGCACCAGCGGCACATTGGCCGTGCGGATGCCACGATTGGCGAGATAAATGGACGTCGGCGTCTTCGAGGTGCGGCTGATGCCGATCAGGATGACGTCGGTTTCTTCGATATCGTCAGGCAAGGCGCCGTCATCATGGGCGAGCGTGAAGTTCAGCGCGTCGATGCGCTTGAAATAATCGGCGTCCATGGCGTGCTGGGCACCGGCCTTGCCGATCGCCTGCACATTGAAGAACGAGCGAAACACATCGAACACCGGGCGCAACACGTCGATGCAGGGAATGGCCGCCGCTTGGCAAGCCTCTTCGAGGCGGACAGCGAGATCCTGCTGCACCAGCGTGTAGAGGACGATACCTGGCGCCGCCTCGATGTCGGCAATGACACGCTCGATATGACGCACGGAGCGGACCAGCGGATAAATGTGTTCGATCGCCACCATCGATTCATATTGGGCGGTGGCCGCTCGACCAACAGCCAGTAGCGTTTCGCCAGTGGAGTCGGAAACGAGGTGAATATGGAAATAGGTCTGGCCGCGCTTCATGGCCGGCGTGCTCCGAATGGAAGGCGGAGCAGCATCTCAGATGGCACCACGCTTGGCGAGTTCTTTTTTAGCGATTTTAATCAATTACTTGGCTTCCTCTCTCCTGTCGCTGTCCACAACTGGTCGCCTCAAACGTGGATGGGCGTGGACAAAAGGGGCCTGGAAAGTCACCTCCGACTGCCCCCTGTGGGTAAGCCTGAAATCCGTCAACAGGCGGGCGAAAATGGCCTCGTCCTAACGGCTCCTGTGGGCACTGTGCAAAAGCGACGCTGGCGCTTAACCATTCATTAACTCTTCGCCAGTCATCCCCATTAACCTTTCATTAAGAATTGCGGCATTCCGCCATCCGTTAAAGTTTTCCACAAAAGCCACAGGCTGGTGGCTTCGATCCGCCCAGCGTCGGTAGCCGAGAACCTCTCGTATGGTTCGGATTGTGGAGGAACGACAATCCCTGCTATCCCTCGCCTATAAGAAAAAGAAAGACTCTCTAAATAGGATTCTTACCTTGGAAACGGCGACCGGCGCGACCACGATGAAGGCTGGTAAAGCGACGAGCGAACGTCGCCTCCTCAGGGTCCTCGATGGCGAGATACTCTGGCCCCCACCGGTCTGGATGATGCGCCAAGCCGGTCGCTATCTTCCCGAGTATCGGGCGACGCGGGCGAAAGCAGGTTCGTTCCTCGATCTCTGCTATGCGCCCGCTCTTGCGACCGAGGTGACGCTGCAGCCGATCCGTCGCTTCGGCTTCGACGCAGCGATCCTGTTCTCCGATATCCTGGTCATGCCCCACGCTCTCGGCCAGAAGGTGTGGTTCGTCGAAGGTGAGGGTCCGCGGCTCGAGCCGATTGACCTTGGTCGTCTTGATCTTGACCCGGATCGTGTTTTGCCGCGGCTCGAACCGGTCATCGAGGCGGTGGCTGGCATCCGGGCGAAGCTCCCTGAGGAGACGGCACTCCTTGGCTTCTGCGGGGCACCCTGGACGCTGATCACCTACATGATTGCCGGCCGGGGCACGCCGGATCAGATGCCGGCGCGACGGGCGGTTTTTGCCGATCCCAACGGTATCGACCGCCTGGTCGATATCTTGGTGGCGGCATCGATTGATTATCTCGTTGCCCAGCTCAGGGCTGGTGCCGATGCGGTGCAGATCTTCGATACCTGGGCCGGCGGGCTTGACGATGCCGGCTTTTGCCGTCTGGTGATCGAACCGACTCGACGCATTGTCGAGGGTGTTCGCGCTAAGGTACCGGGTGCGCGAATAATCGGTTTTCCGAAAGGGGCAGGCGGACATCTGCCGGCCTTTGTGCGGCAGACGGGGGTCGATGCTGTCGGTGTCGACTGGCAAGCCTCGCTTGATTTTGTCCGAGATGCCGTGCAGCCGCTCGCCGCCGTACAGGGCAATCTCGACCCGCTGCATCTGATTACCGGAGGGGACGCGCTTGACACCGCCGTCGATCGCATCCTCGATCGACTTGGCAAGGGAAGGTTGGTTTTCAACCTTGGACACGGCATCACGCCGGATGGATTGATTGACAACGTCGCGCGCATGCTGGCTCGGGTGCGCGGGGCCGGAGGGCGGTGATGGGCCTTGCCTATGAGTGGATCAAGATCGGTCACCTGTTTTCGGTGATCGCTTGGATGGCCGGTATTTTCTATTTGCCGCGTCTTTTCGTCTACCACGCCGACGCCGTGGCCGGCTCGGTACAGTCTGAAACCTTCAAGGTGATGGAACGCCGGCTCCTCAAGGGAATCATGCGGCCGGCCATGTATGGCACCTGGGGGTTTGGCTTTTGGCTCGGTCTGAAGGGGGGATGGTTTGTTGGCGTCTCCTGGCTGTGGCTGAAGCTTCTTTTTGTGCTTGGCCTCACCGTTTATCACTATCAGCTTGATGCTTGGCGCAAGGCCTTCGCACAAGACGCCAACCGGCACGCCTCGCGCTTCTTCCGGATGATGAACGAGCTGCCGACACTGCTGTTGTTCGCCATTCTGGTGCTGGTGGTCGTGAAGCCGTTCTGAGGGTGGTCGGCCGGCGAGAATAGCCTGCCGGCTTGCCGCGCCGGATGGAACAGAGTATAGCGAACGTCGTCCCTCACTTCGCGGGCAGGCGTCTTTCGGACGAGAAGTCCGGAAAGGTCTTCCTGTGGCGGCTCCCCGCCGTCACTGCCAGCTCGCGTCTTTCGGAAAAGATCATCGATGCGTATCCCCACAAGGGGAGCTTTGTCTTTTCGATCTCATTTCCATTTTTCCAGCCAAGAGATGCCTCGTCCATGTCGGAGATGAAACTCCAGGATCTCAAGAAAAAGACCCCCACCGAACTTCTGGCCGTCGCCGAGGAGGTCGAGGTAGAGAACGCCTCGACCATGCGCAAACAGGAACTGCTGTTTGCCATCCTGAAGCAGCTTGCCGACCAGGAGGTCGAGATCATCGGCGAGGGCGTCGTCGAAGTGCTGCAAGACGGTTTCGGTTTCCTGCGCTCGCCCGACGCCAACTATCTGCCGGGTCCCGACGACATCTACATTTCGCCGGCACAGATCCGCCGCTTTTCGCTCAGGACCGGCGACACTGTCGAAGGACAGATCCGCAGCCCAAAAGAGGGGGAGCGCTATTTTGCGCTGCTCAAGGTCAACACCGTCAATTTCGAGGACCCGGAGAAGGCGCGCCACAAGGTGCACTTCGACAACCTGACGCCGCTCTATCCTGACGAGCGCTTCCGCATGGAAGTCGAGGGCGTGCCGTCGAAGGATTTTTCGGCCCGCGTCATCGATATCGTGGCGCCGCTCGGCAAGGGCCAGCGTGCGCTGATCGTGGCGCCGCCGCGGACCGGCAAGACGGTGCTGTTGCAGAACATCGCCCACTCGATCACGTCCAACCACCCGGAATGCTACCTGATCGTCCTGCTGATCGACGAGCGCCCGGAAGAGGTGACCGACATGCAGCGCTCGGTGCGGGGTGAGGTGGTGTCCTCCACCTTCGACGAGCCGGCGACGCGTCACGTTCAGGTGGCGGAAATGGTCATCGAGAAGGCCAAGCGTCTGGTTGAGCATGGCCGCGACGTCGTTATCCTGCTCGATTCGATTACCCGCCTCGGCCGTGCCTACAACACGGTGGTTCCATCTTCCGGCAAAGTGCTGACCGGCGGTGTCGACGCCAACGCGTTGCAGCGGCCCAAGCGCTTCTTCGGCGCCGCCCGTAACATTGAGCAAGGCGGTTCGCTGACCATCATTGCCACGGCGCTGATCGACACCGGCAGTCGCATGGACGAGGTGATCTTCGAAGAGTTCAAAGGTACCGGCAACTCTGAAATCATCCTTGACCGCAAGATCTCCGACAAGCGTGTGTTCCCGGCGATCGATATCCAGCGCTCCGGCACCCGCAAGGAAGACCTGCTGGTGGTTCCGGACAAGCTCAAGAAAACCTTTGTGCTCCGGCGTATCCTCAATCCGATGGGGACCACCGACGCCACGGAGTTCCTGCTGGACAAGCTTCGGCAGACGCGGACCAACAGCGATTTCTTCGATTCCATGAACACCTGACAGCGCGCCGGTGTTTCACGTGAATCAGTGACCGCCGATCGATTCGCTTCCGTTCCGCATCAGGACAACACGACAGAGGGCCCCACTGGGGCCCTTCGCCATTTCAGACCCGTGACCAAGCTCTCCCCGGGCGCGTCGTGATGAGCTGCCCGAAGTCGCAAGCTTGCTGAAGGATTGAGTCGTGGCCGATACGATCTTTGCGGTGTCGTCAGGTGCCCTGCCAAGCGGAGTAGCCGTACTGCGCGTGTCAGGTCCCGCCGTTCGATTCACACTCGAAACGACGATCGGCGGCCAGCCAGTACCGCGCCGCGCCGCGCTGACGACGATTCGCGGGGCGGCCGGCGAAGTGATCGACCGCGGCCTGGTGCTGTTCTTTCCGGGACCCAGCAGCTTTACCGGCGAGGACGTGGCCGAATTCCATCTGCATGGTGGCCGCGCCGTGGTGGCCGCCTTTCTGGCTTTCCTTGGGAGCTTGCCGGGACTGAGGTTGGCCGAGGCCGGCGAATTCACCCGTCGGGCTTTTGAGAATGGCCGGCTCGATCTGACGGAAGCCGAAGGACTTGCCGACCTGATTGCCGCCGAGACGGACGCTCAACGGCGACAAGCCTTACGTCTTGCCGGAGGCGCATTCCGCGCGCGGGCGGAGGACTGGCGGCGGCGCCTCGTCGACCTCCGTGCACACATTGAGGCCGACCTCGACTTTTCCGATGAACAGGATGTTCCGGAGGACATCTCGGCCGACCTTGGTAAAGGCATTGCCGGGTTGCTGGCGGAGATGGAACGCGAACTCCTGGCCGGCCGACGGGGTGAACGCGTTCGTGACGGTTTTGACGTGGTGGTGCTTGGCGCGCCAAATGCCGGCAAGTCCAGTCTCGTGAATGCTATGGCCGAACGCGATGTCGCCATCGTCACCGATATTCCCGGCACTACCCGGGACCTTTTGGAAGTTCGCCTTGATCTTGGTGGCTATGCGGTAACTCTGGTCGACACCGCCGGGATCAGAGAGGGTGGCGACGTCATTGAAGCGGAAGGCATGCGACGGGGCCGCGCACGCGCTGCAGCAGCTGATCTCATCCTGTGGCTCGACGAGGGTGGTGGCGACCCGCCTGGGGAGATGACCGCGCTTGGTGTTCCGGTCCTCACCCTCCGGACAAAAGCCGATCTGGAGCCGGTTGGCGGCGCGGCGCCAGCGATATCGGTTTATGACCGCGCATCGATCAACTGGCTTCTCGACCGTCTATCGCGGGAGGCTGCTGATCGACTTGGTGGCGAAGCGCCGCTGGTCAGCCGAATGCGTCAGCGACAGTGTCTTGAACGGGCGGCTGAGGCGTTGAGGGAGGCGCAATCGCCGGGCTTGCCTGGCGAGGTTGTTGCGGACCGGTTGCGTCAGGCGGGAGATGCGATGGGCCGGTTGACCGGTCGCATTGACGTTGAAGAGGTTCTTGGCTCGATATTCTCGACCTTTTGCATCGGTAAGTGATCGATTCATCTCCGAAACGAATTGCCGGTGTCGGGTCGGACGCTTGCCTAAGGCCGTTCGTCAGGCTCGATTTGCGTTCGAGGCGACCGCAAATCGGGGGGCCGATTCTGAGAAAATTAACGGTGTTTCACGTGAAACACTCCACAGGCTGTGGAAAAGTATTCGGATTCGCTTCCGAACCGAATCCGGAAATCCGGCTTTCTTGACCAGAACCAAGCTCCGGAAAGGCGGAAATCTGCGCTTTCGGCTTTGACCTGGCCTGCTGATTTGGCCTAATAAGACCGCCCCGTTTCTTAACGCCCTTTGGCGATGCGCGCCGGAATCCCGGGCGCACCCCGCCATTTTGACCGCATCACGCAGGTAGGCACGATTTTGGAATTGATGGTGAGTGACCAGAACCGCTTCGACGTGATCGTCATCGGCGGTGGACACGCCGGCGCCGAGGCGGCGCATGCGGCGGCACGCAGCGGTGCCAGAACTGCGCTGGTAACGCATAATTTCTCAACGGTTGGCGCCATGTCCTGCAATCCGGCCATTGGCGGTCTTGGCAAAGGTCATCTGGTGCGTGAGGTCGATGCCCTTGATGGCCTGATGGGGCGTGTCGCTGATGCTGCCGGCATCCAGTTCCGCCTGCTGAATCGACGCAAGGGGCCGGCGGTGCGAGGGCCTCGAGCTCAGGCCGACCGCGCGCTTTATAAGGCGGCAATGCAGGCCGAACTGACGACCGCCGATCTGACGGTGATCGAAGGGGAGGCCGACGATCTTGACGTGGCGAATGGCCGGGTAACCGCGGTGATCATGGCCGACGGCCGACGCCTCGCCACTGGCGCGGTGGTGCTGACCACTGGCACCTTTCTATCCGGCCTTATTCATCTCGGACCCAAAACGACGCCCGCCGGTCGCATCGGCGAGAAGCCGGCGCTTGGTCTGTCCCAAACGCTGGCGCGATTGGGTCTCCGCCTCGGCCGCCTCAAGACCGGGACGCCGCCGCGCCTGGATCGCAACACTATCGATTATGCGGCGCTGGAGTCGCAGCCAGGCGACGATGAACCTGAGCCTTTCTCGACGCTGACCGCGGCAATTACTCGGCCGCAGGTTGCCTGCCATATAACCCGCACGAGCGATGCCACACACCAGGTGATCCGGGACAACGTGCATCGCTCGCCCATGTATTCTGGCCAGATCGGCAGCCGCGGTCCGCGTTATTGTCCGTCGATCGAGGACAAGATCGTTCGCTTCGGTGACCGCGACGGCCATCAGATCTTCCTCGAACCGGAAGGACTCGATAGCGACCTCGTCTATCCGAACGGTATCTCGACCTCATTGCCGGAGGACGTGCAGGACGCCATCATCGCCTCCATTCCTGGCCTCGAGCACGCGCGCATCGCCCAGTATGGCTACGCGATCGAATATGATCACGTCGATCCGCGCGAGCTGCTGCCGACGTTGGAGGCCAAGAAGCTGACTGGTCTCTATCTGGCCGGTCAGATCAACGGGACGACGGGCTACGAGGAAGCGGCAGCGCAGGGTCTCGTTGCCGGGCTCAACGCGGCGCGACGGGCCGGCGGGGCGGACGGCGTGGTGTTCGATCGGGCCGAAGCCTATCTCGGTGTGATGATCGATGATCTCGTCACCAAGGGGGTCAGCGAGCCCTATCGGATGTTCACGTCGCGCGCCGAATACCGGCTGTCGCTTCGCGCCGATAACGCTGACCAGCGGCTGACGGCACGCGGGCTTGCCCTTGGCATCGTCAGCACGTCGCGCGCTACGGCCTTCAATGGCAAAATGATGGCTCTCGAGACGGCGCGGCAGCTGGCGCGTTCTCTGTCGCTGAGTCCCCGCGAGGCGGAAGGCCACGGGCTTGCCCTTAACCGGGATGGCGTACGCCGTACGGCCTACGAACTTCTATCGTACCCGGATATGTCGTTGGTGCGTCTATCGGCCATCTGGTCCGAACTCGGCCGCTTCGATCGCGTGACGGTAGCGGCCCTCGAGACCGAGGCCCTTTACTCTGTCTATCTCGACCGCCAGGACGCCGACATTGCTGCTTTCCGTCGCGACGAAGCGCGCGCGCTGCCGGACGACCTCGACTATGGCGCGGTAACCGGCCTTTCCAATGAGGTGCGACAGAGGCTCGCCGCGGTCCGGCCGGCGACACTTGGACAGGCCGGCCGCATCGATGGCGTGACACCGGCGAGCCTGACGCTGCTGATCGCGCATCTGCGCAAGCGGGCGGCACAGGTCAGCGGGGAGGTGGCCTGATGGGTGGCAAACCGGCATTTCCCGTTCTGAACGATGCCGATGGCCTTGACGCCGTGCGCACCATCCTGCCGCTCGATGCCGCCATGGAAGCTCGCTTCATTGCGTATGTCGATCTCGTTCGAAAATGGCAGCCAGTCAAGAATCTGGTCGCGTCCTCGACGCTCGCCGACATATGGCGCCGGCACGTGGCCGATGGCGCGCAGGCGCTGGCCGCCTTGCCTGAGGCAAGACGCTGGCTTGATCTTGGGTCGGGGGCCGGGTTTCCGGGCCTCGTCACCGCCATTCTGCTCGCTGATGTCGACGGTGGAGCGGTGACGCTGGTGGAGTCCAATGGACGCAAGGCGGCCTTCCTGCAGACTGTGGCGCGCGAGTTGAAGCTGCCGGCCAAGATCGTTTCGGTGCGAATCGAGTCGCTTCCGGAACGAATGGCCACAAGCAGCGATCGATTCGACGCCGTATCGGCGCGGGCGCTGGCATCGCTCGATCACCTTCTGGCCTATGCCGAACCATGGCTGACGACCGGGGCGACCGGCGTTTTCCACAAGGGACAGGATTTTGCGGCGGAGCGCCAGCAAGCCGCTCTGTCCTGGAGCTTCGATCTGATAGAACGGCAGAGCCGGATAGAACCCGACAGCCGTATCGTCCTCGTCGATCATGTCCGCCGGCTGCCGGCTGCCAGCCTTTCAAAGCAGGATGTCCGCCGATGAACCATCTGCCCCAAAGCCCCCGTGTATTGTCGCTGGCCAACCAGAAGGGTGGCGTCGGCAAAACCACGACGGCCATCAACCTTGGCACAGCGCTGGCCGCCATCGGCGAGGAGGTGCTGATCATCGATCTCGATCCGCAGGGCAACGCCTCGACCGGGCTCGGAATCGACCGCAAGTCGCGCAAGGTATCGACCTATGACGTGCTGATCGGCGAAGCCGAACTTCGGGAGTCACTGGTCCCGACTGCGGTGCCGCGCCTTACCGTGGCGCCGTCGACTCTGGACAATCTTGGCGTGGAACTGGAGATCGCCAGTGCGGGGGATCGCGCCTTCCGGCTCAGAAAGGCAATCGCTCGGCATGTCGAGGCGCTGGAGGAGGCCGGCAGCCGCGAAAAGCGCTTCACCTATGTGCTGATCGATTGTCCGCCGTCGCTCAATCTTCTCACCATCAACGCGCTGTCGGCGTCGCATTCCATCCTGGTGCCGCTGCAGTGCGAATTCTTCGCGCTCGAGGGCCTGTCGCAGTTGCTGTCCACGGTCGAGCAGGTCAAGCGCAGCCTCAATCCGGAACTCGGCATCCACGGTATCGTGCTGACCATGTATGACGGCCGCAACAATCTCAGCGCCCAGGTGGTGCAGGATGTGCGCACCAATATGGGCGATGCTGTTTACGAGACGATCATCCCGCGCAACGTCCGCGTTTCCGAGGCGCCGTCTTACGGCAAGCCGGCGCTGCTCTACGATCTCAAGTGCACGGGCAGTCAGGCCTACCTGAAGCTGGCCTCGGAAATCATTCAGCGCGAGCGGCGTTTCCGCGCCGTGGCGGCGTAAGCAGGAAGGGAAAGTCATGAGCAGCGTCAGCGACGAGAGCGGACGTCGGCGGCTCGGCCGGGGACTGGCGGCGCTGATCGGCGACGCCAGCTCCGAATTCGAGGTGGTTGAGCGGGTGCGCGGCATCCGCAAAGTGGCGATTGATCTCATTCGGGCCAATCCCAAGAACCCGCGGCGGCTGTTCAAGGAGGAGGATCTTGCAGAACTGGCCGGCTCCATCCGCCAGCACGGCATGATCCAGCCGGTGGTGGTGCGACCGGCGCCAGGGGGCGGCAACGGGTATGAACTGATCGCCGGCGAGCGTCGCTGGCGGGCGGCACAGATTGCCGGCCAGCACGAGATTCCGGTCGTCATTCAGGATGTCACCGATCGCGAGGCGATGGAAATCGCCATCATCGAGAACGTTCAGCGGCAGGATCTCAATCCGCTCGAAGAGGCCATGGGCTACGATCAGCTCATTCAGGAATTTGAATATACGCAGAATGATCTCGCTGCGGTGATCGGCAAAAGTCGCAGTCATGTCGCCAACACGCTGCGCCTTCTCAAGCTGCCGGAAACGGTGAAGCAATATCTCAATGATGGGGCGCTGACCGCCGGCCACGCCCGCGCCTTGATCGCCGCGCCCGATCCCGCAGGGCTTGCCAAGCGGATCGTCGAGGAGGGACTGACGGTGCGGTCGGCCGAGACGCTGGCCCAGGCGACGATTTCCGAACCGCATGGTCGGGCCAAGACGCCGAAGCCTGACAAGGACGCCGATACCCGGGCCATTGAGAAACGCCTGTCCGATGCATTGGGGATCGCTGTCGAGATTCGCCACAAGCCGAATGGCTCCGGCGAGATGCGGCTCCGCTATGTCAGCCTTGACCAGCTCGACGACGTCATTCGCCGGCTGGAAGCTTAGATTTCCGGCATCGATTCGGCTCCAAACGATTCGTAAACGAAACGCCCCGATGAACACTCATCGGGGCGTAATTATTTCGGATCCGGTTAGAACCGACTGTTAGTGTCCGTCGCCGACGATTGTCAGCGCTGAGATAGCGCCCTTACCATACGGTCGATGCCATCATCGAGCAGGGCGCGCGGGCAGCCGAAGTTAAGGCGGACGTGCTGGTCGTCACTCCCGAAGCTCGGGCCGGGGTTGAAGGCAACCTTGGCTTTATCGAGGAAGAAGCGGTAGGCGTCGCCCAGGTCGAGAGCCGAACAGTCGAGCCAGGCGAGATAGGTTGCCTCCGGGGCATTGATCCGAATTTCTGGAATCTCCTGGCCGAGGCGGGTGACCAGATGGTCCCGATTGGCCTTAAGATAGGAGAGAAGCGCCTGCTTCCACGACCGGCCATACCGCAATGCGGCTTCGGTGGCGACGAGACCAAGCACGTTGGCGCCTTCGCTCATTCCTAGGTTGGCGCCGATGAAGCGGCGGCGCAGATCGGCGTCGGGAATGATGGCGTAGGCGGTTTTAAGACCGGCAATGTTGTAGGTCTTGCTGGCGGCCATCAGGGTGACCGTGCGGCGAGCAACCTCCGGCGACAACGCGGCGATCGGCACATGCTTGCTGCTGCCGTAGACGATGTCGCAATGAATCTCATCCGAAATGATCACTGCGCCGGAGGCGAGGCAGGCGTTGGCAATGGTTTCGAGTTCGGCCCGCGTCCGCGTCCGGCCGGTGGGATTGTGCGGGTTGCACAGCAGGAAGGCGGCGGCATCCCCCAGCGCGTCGGTCAGGCGGTCGAGGTTGACAGACGAGCCGTCGGCAACCGGCCGTAGCGGTACGTCGACACGGGCGAGATCCCAATTGCTGGCCGCGGCGAGGATGGGCGGATAAACGGGCGTTTCCACCACCAGGCGGTCGCCGGGCTGGGTGACGGCCTTGAGTGCCTGGTTGAAGCCGGGCACCACGCCGGGCAGGAACACGACGTCGGCCGGCGATATAGACCACCCATAGAGATCCTGCATGTCGGAGGCGATTACATCGCGCAGCGTTGCCGGACCGGGACCGCCATAGCCGAACACAGGGTGCTCAAGACGGTCGCGCAAGGCCGCGGCGATCGGTTCGGCCACGGGGAAGTCCATGTCGGCCACCCACATCGCCAGCACGCCGTCCGGATAGCGGTCCCATTTGGACGTGGGCACCTGCCGTCGGTCGATGACGGTGTCGAAGTCGTGGGCGGTCATGAAGAAAATGTCCTTATCGCGGATGTGGATCTGGCGAGACTAGACCCAAAGGCTGGCGTTGATCCAGCCCTTCGGACCCTGATGGAACGGCGATAGAGAAGAGGTCAACCGAACCGCTTCGGCTCGATGAGATCCCAGCGGTTGCCGTAGAGGTCCTCGAAGACAGCGACGGTGCCGTAAGCTTCGTGGCGAGGTGCCTCCAGGAAGCGGACGCCGCGGGCCGAGAACTGCGCATGATCGCGGGCGAAATCGTCGGTTTCGAGGAAGAGGAAGACACGGCCACCGGTCTGGTTACCGATGTGTGCCACCTGTTCCGGGCCGTCGGCGCGGGCGAGCAGCAAGGCGGTACCGCTGCCAGCCGGACTGACCCGCACCCAGCGCTTGCCATCGCCAAGCGGTGTGTCGTCGAGCAGTGAGAACCCAAGCGTGCCGACATAGAAGGCAATCGCCTCGTCATAGTCGGCGACCACGAGCGCCAGGCTGGCGATGGTCCGGTTCATGCGGGGTCTTTCGGAACGTCCGGCCGCTCGATGGCGTGGCGCGACAGAAGCGGCAGCTGAGCGATTGAGAACAGCAGCGTCAGCGGCATGATGCCCCAGACCTTGAAGGCGACCCAGAATTCGGTGGTCTGGGTGCGCCAGACCAGTTCGTTGAGGACGGCGAGCAGAAAGAAGAACAGGCCCCAGCGGATGGTCAGCTTGCGCCAGCCCGCGTCATCGAGGTGGAACGCGCCATCGAAGACGTATCCGAGCAGCGTCTTGCCGAACGCGAGGCCGCCAAGCAGCGCGCCGCCGAACAGAACGTTGACGATGGTTGGCTTCATCTTGATGAAGGTATCGTCATGGAGCACCAGTGTCAGCGTACCGAAGACGGCGACGACGATGCCGGTGACGAGCGGCATGACGGCGAGGCGCCGGTTGATCATCCAGGAGGCAACGAGCGCCACGGCCATCGCCGCCATGAAGGCGCCGGTGGCGACAAAGATGCCGAAGCGGCCGTTGGCAAAGAAAAAGACGAGAAGCGGGCCGAGCTCCAGCGTGAGTTTGAGCCAGGGGTTCTCGGCCTTGCGGCCTGCGGCGGGCACGTCGGACATCGGTCACTCCTGGCGGCGGCGCACACTGTCACCGGTATTTGGAATAGTTGATCTGGAACCACTCAGGGTTGGTCTGGGTGCCGACCTTGGTCTCGTAGATGGCAACCGTGGTGTCGTAGCCCTGATCGTCAGTCACCGTCCACTGCTTCAGTTCCGTGGTGCGGGCATCAAAATACAGCGTCAGATGGCTGGTGACAAAGGTGCCGGGGTCTTTCAAGCGAATGACGATGAAATCGGAGTCGGCGCTGACCGACTGCACCACCGCTTCCTCGAGAAGGTTGATGTTCTTGTCGAGCAGAAAGCGCAACGGCGTTTCCGACAGAAGATACAGCGTCTGCGACTGCATCGCCTTGTCGTCAACTGCCACCGTCCGGCCATCGACGGTGATATCGAGCTGAGCCGGCGGATAGTAGCGGAAGCGCATCTTGCCGGGACGGTCGATGACGAAATAGCCGGTCGTCTCGCCGCCGTCGGGCGCTGTCTGCAGGAACTTGCCCTCGAAGGTGGTGATCGCGTTGAAATAGCGGTTGACCGCCTGCACCGTGGCGAGCTGCTCGGGTGAGAGATTGGCAAGGTTGGGCTTGGCGGCCACCTCCGTTGCCGTAAAGGGCACCGTCGTGGCGGCGAGCGCCAGCGTCAGGCCGGCGGCGGCTAGGCCGTTCAGGAACGCGCGGCGCCCTGTCCTCAGCGTTTGAAACATCGCGGACACCCTCTCCGTTGTCGCCAGTGTCGCCCGCGTGGGGCGTTTCGGCAAACGATGGTCCTCACTTAAAGGTCAGAAGATGGCGAAACAAGGTGGCGCTTCCTCCGTCGCCTTGACAAGACGGCCGGTGATGCCAAAGACAGGCATCAGAGGCGGATGACGCGGATTGTCTCCGACCTTGTCTGGCCGCTGGCCCGGACGGCTTTGACGGAGGATGGAGAGGCAAGCATGACCATTTCCGAAGCGCTTGGACGGGTGCGGGCGGTGATCGAGGGTGCCGAGGAGGAGGCCGGCCGGCCGGCCGGCGCGGTGACGTTGATCGCCGTTTCCAAAACCTTCCCGGAGGCCGATGTTCGCGCCGCCATCGCAGCCGGGCAGTTTGTCTTCGGTGAAAACCGGGTCCAGGAGGCAGCCACTAAGTTCCTGGCGGTGAAGGCGGACTTTCCGGCCATCGAGCTGCATCTGATCGGGCCGTTGCAGTCCAATAAGGTGCGCGAGGCGGTTAGCCTCTTCGACGTTATTCACAGCGTCGACCGCGAGAAGATCGCCGCTGCGCTGGCGGGTGAAATGCGGGTTCAGGGCCGCTTCCCAAAACTGCTCGTCCAGGTCAACACCGGCGAGGAGCCGCAGAAAGCCGGCGTTGCCCCCCGTGAGACGGTGGACTTCGTGAAGCGCTGCCGCGACGTCCACGGGCTTTCCATTGCGGGGCTGATGTGCATTCCGCCGGTCGGCGATCCGCCGGCGCCGCATTTCGCCCTGCTCGACGAACTGGCACGGCGGGCCGGCGTTGCCGTCCGCTCGATGGGCATGTCGTCGGATTACGAGACGGCGATTGGCCAAGGCGCGACGCACGTGCGCGTCGGCAGCGCCATCTTCGGCCACAGGGATTATGGCGCCGCCTGAGCGGCGAGCGCCGTGTCGATGGCCGGCATCAGCTCGGCGGCGATGCGCGTTGGCGTCAGCGGCCCGACCAGCTTGGCGGTGATGCGGCCGTCAGCCACCACGAAGGTTTCCGGCACCCCGTAGACGCCCCAGTCGATGCCAACGCGACCGTTCCGGTCGGCGCCGATGGCTGTATAGGGATTGCCGAGACCATTGAGGAAGCGCAGCGCCTGGTCGTCGGCATCCTTGTAGTTGAGGCCATAGAGGCGGATACGCCGGTCGTTGGCCAGCTCGGTCAACAGAGGATGCTCGGCGCGGCAGGGCGCGCACCAGCTGGCGAAGACGTTGACGACGGAAACGCCCTTTTCAAGGTCGGCGGACGACAGGCCCGGAACAGGCTCGCCGTTTCGGGTTAGGCCGGCGATGGCGTCGAGATGGAAGTCGGGCACCGGCTTGCCAATCAGGGCCGACGGCACCTCCGAAGGGTCCCCGGCACCGAGCTGGGCATAGAACAGGCCGGCGAGGGCAAGGAACAGGGCGAGCGGAACGAGCGCCAGCAGGCTCGTGCGCCGACGCGTCGGCGTGCTCACGTTGGCGTTTCCTGGGGTGTCTCGGGTGCCAGGCGGGCGGCCGAGCGGGCCGAACGGCGCGTCAGCCCGCGCGCCTCGAGGGCGGCTAGCGTGTTCTGCAGCCGGCGATGATCGAGGACGACCCAGAGCGTCAGTCCCAGAGCGGCGACCGCCGCCGCCCCGTAGCTCAGGAGGATGAAGCCGGCATAGGGACCGAGAGCGGCGATCATCGGGCGGCTCCAGCAGCGGTAAGGCCAAGGGCGCGGATGCGGCGGCGCAGGATCTCGTTGCGCATGGCGGCCAGATGCAACGTCGCGAGGAGGGCGGTGAAGGCGAACGCCATGACGGCAAGCGGCAGCAGCATGGCAGTGTCGATTGTCGGGCCGTCGATTCGGAATACCGAGGCGGGCTGATGCAGCGTGTTCCACCAGTCGACGGAGAACTTGATGATGGGCAGGTTGACCGTGCCGACCAGAATCAGGATGGCGGCGGCGCGGGCACCACGCGTCGGGTCTTCAATGGTGCGCCAGAGGGCGATCAGGCCGAGATACATGATGAACAGCACCAGCACCGAGGTGAGGCGGGCATCCCATTCCCAGTAGGTGCCCCACATCGGCCGGCCCCACAGGGAGCCTGTGACGAGGGCCAGCGCCGTGAAGGTGGCGCCGATCGGCGCGGCAGCGCGGGCGGCGACGTCAGCGAGCGGGTGTCGCCAGACCAGCGTTCCGAGCGCGGAGACGGCCATGATGCCGTAGGTCAGCATGGAGAGCCAGGCGGCCGGCACGTGGATGTACATGATCCGGACCGTCTCGCCCTGGAGATAGTCGGCCGGCGAGCGGATAACCAGTGCGAGGCCGATAGCGAACAAGGCGAGGGTGAGACCGGCAAGCCAGGGAATCAGGCGGCCGGCAAGCGCCAGAAAACGGGTGGGATTGGCCAGATCGACGAGGGACATGCTTGCCTCGGAGCGGGGGGCGCCAGTCGCGGCTTTGACGTATTCCAGATTGCACAGATAACGGCTCGAGCGGCCGGCGGCAATCCGGTGCGGTCCGAAGGCGCCGCTGGCCTGAGCGTTGGTCAGTCGCCGAGCCCGGCGATGGCTCGGGCAAAGTCGCGGGCCGCGAAGGGCTCGAGGTCATCGATACCCTCGCCAACGCCGATGAAGTGCACGGGCAGGCCGAACTTCTCGGCGATAGCGACCAGGATGCCGCCCCGTGCGGTACCGTCGAGCTTGGTCATGACAAGGCCCGTGACGCCGGCCGTCCGGCCAAAGGCCTCCACCTGGGAGATGGCGTTCTGACCGGTGGTGGCGTCGAGCACAAGGAGCACGTCGTGTGGCGCCGTGGGGTCGATCTTGCGCAGGACACGAACGACCTTCTCAAGTTCGGCCATCAGTTCGGCCTTGTTCTGCAGACGGCCGGCGGTATCGATCATCAGGACGTCGATGCCCTCGGCCTTCGCCTGGGTCAGCGCCTCGAAGGCGAGGCCAGCCGAATCGGCGCCGACTTCGCGGGCGACGATCGGTACGTGCGCCCGTTCGGCCCAGACCTTCAACTGGTCGATGGCGGCGGCCCGGAAGGTGTCGCCGGCGGCCAGCATGACCTTTCGTCCCTCGGCGGTGAACTTCGACGCCAGCTTGCCGATGGTTGTGGTCTTGCCGGAGCCGTTGACTCCCACCACCAGGATCACCTGCGGCGCCGTATCCACCTTCAGCGCGAAGGGTACGGCGACCGGTGCGAGGACCTTCTCCACCTCTGCGGCAAGAATGGTCCTTACGTCGTCGTCGGTGACGTCCTTGCCATAGCGCTCGGCCGACAGGCGATCGGCAATGGCCGAGGCGACGGCGATGCCGAGGTCGGCCTGGATCAACACGTCCTCGAGTTCCTCAAGCGTGCCGGCGTCAAGCTTGCGCTTGGTGAAGATGGAGACAATGCCGCCGCCGATCGCCTGCGATGAGCGCGACATGCCGCTCGTCAGGCGATGGTACCATGACGGACGGGCGACGGCCGGCTCAGGGGCGACGACCGGTGCCTCGGTTGGTGGTTGCCTTTCTTCCTCTGGCGCGACGGGCGCTTCGCGTCCGCCGCCGAACCAACGGCCGATGAGGCTGGGCTTCTTGTCGTCCGACATGTTGTTCGTCCTTTGCCTCGGGTGGCCTTGCGGCGTTCGCCAATCTGATCGGAATACCGGGTCGGCGACTGCTCCGAGCATGACCTGAGCATCCACTCTTCGATCAGGCTAGGCCAGCCTATTTGGCGAATGCTCTCGAGATGAGTGCGCGGTCGGTCCGGCCAGTGACCACGGCTGATATGATCTCGCCGGGCGCGCCACGGTCGATTTCGGTAAGTGTGAACTGTTCGGTGCGGCCGAGTCCGTTTTTCTCGACGAGCACGGCGTGACGGCGGCCGACCTCGGCTTCGAGATGGGTACGAAAAGCGGTGTCGCCCTTTTCACGCAATCTAGACGAGCGTTTTTTTATTTCAGCACGCTCTACCTGTGGCATGCGGGCGGCGGGCGTGCCGGGGCGGGGCGAATAGGGGAAGACGTGCAGGTGGGTAAGGCCGCAATCGTCGACGATGGCGAGCGAGTTCTGGAACATCGTCTCGGTTTCGGTCGGAAATCCGGCGATGATGTCGGCACCAAACACCATGTCGGGCCGGAGGCGTCGGGCTTCGTCGCAGAAGCGGATGGCGTCGGCCCTGAGATGGCGACGCTTCATGCGCTTCAGGATCAGGTCGTCACCATGTTGGAGCGACAGATGCATGTGCGGCATCAGGCGCTCCTCCTCGGCGATGGCCGCCATCAGGTCGGGGTCGGCTTCGATCGAGTCGATCGAGGAGATGCGAAGACGGGACAGCTCCGGCACTTCCTTCAGGACGACGCGGGTCAGGCGGCCGAGGCGGGGGCTGCCCGGAAGATCGTCGCCGTAAGAGGTGAGATCGACGCCGGTCAGCACCACCTCGGCATAGCCATTCTCGACGAGACGGCGCACCTGGGCGACCACGTCGCCCATCGGTACCGAACGGGAGTTGCCCCGGCCAAAGGGGATGATGCAGAAGGTGCAGCGATGGTCGCAGCCGTTCTGCACCTGCACGAAGGCGCGGGTGCGACCCTCGAAGCCATCGACGAGGTGCAGCGCCGTCTCGCGCACGCTCATGATGTCGTTGACGCGCGTCTTCTCCTCGGCCGACACGCCGAAGTCCGGGATCGCCTGGTAGGCCGCCTCGGTGAGCTTGTCGGCGTTGCCGACCACGAGGTCGACCTCGGCCATGCCGGCGAACAGCTCGGGCGATGTTTGGGCGGCGCAGCCGGTGACGACGATGCGGGCCTCGGGGTTGGCGCGCCGGGCGCGGCGGATCGCTTGTTTTGCCTGCCGCACCGCCTCGCCGGTAACGGCGCAGGTGTTGACCAGCACGGCGTCCGAAAGACCCGCGTCGACCGCCTTCTGTCGCATCACTTCCGACTCCGCCGTGTTGAGGCGGCAGCCGAAGGTGATCACCTCGATCGCCATGCTTTGGTTCCGATGCTCGCGTTTCAGACCGGCTATATGGCGGAAAGGCGCGGAAATTGCCAGAGCCGAAACCGCATGGCGGGGTGCCTCAGCCCGGACATCGGGCACGAAGGACGTGCGGGCCGAAATCGCCGCCGCTGGTCGGTGCCTCGCCGAGATAGAGTTGCCGGAGCTGGCGAAGATCGAGGTCCTCGATATCGGCAAGGCCGAGGTCAGCAAGCTCGCTGGCGAGCGCCTCCGGCGTGACGAGGCCGAGCCAGGGTTCGCCAATCTTCTCTGCCTCGATCATCTGCGCCTCGGTAACGGCGCGGCCCTCCGGCGATTGGCGGTCC
Organism: Pseudomonadota bacterium; assembly: GCA_018262575.1. Classification (GTDB taxonomy): domain Bacteria; phylum Pseudomonadota; class Alphaproteobacteria; order Rhizobiales; family Pleomorphomonadaceae; genus Pleomorphomonas. Next base: position 49,390 of record JAGSYU010000007.1, read on the forward strand.
GGCGGCGTGGAATAGTCGAGGACGATTTCCGGGGTCGCCAGGCCGGCCACGAAGCCGAGAAGCGCCTGTCGCACCGCCGCTGGCAGGTAGACGGCGACGCCGAGCATCTGGAAGAAGGTCGGCTCGTCAGCCTGCCAACCCGCCGCGGCAAGTCCGCCGGCGAGGTCGCTGTCGCCGAAGATGGCCGGCACCAGCGAAAGGCCAACAGGCAATCTCGGCCCGAAGCGCAGCAGGCGGCGGCGCTTGTCGGCCTGGGTAGTAGGATGGTCGACCTCGAAGATACGGAGGCCCGCTGCGCGATGGGGATTGCGGAGGCCGAGGGTATCGAGGCCGGCGCCCAGCACCACCACTTGGCGACATCCGCGAACCACCGCCTCGGCCAGTGCGTCGTCGGCATACCGGCTGCGGGCGGCCATGAGGAAGCGCATCGTCCTATAACCGGGCACAATCGGCAGGCCCATCATCAGTGGCGCGCCTTCGGGGCCGAGCATGTCCTCCGCGAAGGGGTCGTGAAACACCCGGCCGTCGTCATAGGCCTGGTGCGCCACTCGCAAGGCGGCGGTGACCAGGGCTGTCGCGCTTGCCGTGCCGCTTTGCATGGACGTTCCCTCTCAGGCGGCGGCTGGCGCGAAGATGTCCTCAGGCAACAAACCGTCGTGTTCGAACTCGGTGGCGCCGGTCATCAGGATGTGGTTGTCCGCCGTCCAGTCGATGACGAGATCGCCGCCGGGCAGCGTCACGCGCACCGTGCGTCCGGTACGCCGCGTGCGGGCCGCCGAGACAGCCGCAGCGCAGGCGGCCGAGCCGCAGGCGCGCGTCAGGCCGGCGCCGCGCTCCCAGACCTTCAGCGTCAGCGCGTCCGGAGCCGTCACGTGGGCGAGCGAGATATTGGCGCGCTCGGGGAAGATCGGATGGTTTTCAAGCATCGGGCCGATGGCGGCCAGATCATAGGCCTCGGTGTCGCCCACCCAGAAAATGGCGTGCGGATTGCCGATGTTGGCGACCGACGGTGAATGCAGGATCGGCGCGTCGATCGGCCCGATCTGCAGTTCGATGGCGCGGGTGTCGGCGAAGGGCTCGGCAAGCGGGATGTCGTTCCAGGCAAAGTTGCCGCAGGCAAAGCTTTCGGAGCCATCGATGTTGAAGATGCGCATGAAAGCGAGCGTGTCCGGCCGGCGTGGGGCGTAAAGCACCATCATCTGGTCGAAAGGCTCAAGAGCGCCAATGGCGCGGGCGGCTTCGGCTGTCACCGTCTCCGGACGGCCGCGCAGGTCGAGCACGACGATCTCGTTGCCGATGCCGTTCATCTTGACGTAGGGAATGCTCATCGCCGCTCTCTCAGTTCTCTGCCATTCTTAGCCGATTGGCGGCGACAGCGGAAGCGCCGGGTATTGTCCGGAGCTGCGGATGCGATGGATGTCGCTGCCATGGCTTATAGCCCAGAAGTCGGTTTTTCTTGACTTGGCGCCGCCTTGGCGCTAATGCCCCAACATTCTCGTCCTGTTGCGACAGCCGAGCCGCCGACCGGGGCACGATCCCGGAGGTCAACATCCGCCAGCGCGTCGCGCTCACGGATGTGCGCGGTGTTTGGTTTCGCGCCGGCCGGGGCCATATGAGCGGTCCGACAGACCGTTCGACGAGGACCGCCGATGTTTGAGAGCCTTTCCGATCGTCTTGCCGGCATTTTCGACAAGCTCACCCGCCGCGGTGCGCTGTCGGAAGCCGACGTCGCGGAAGCCATGCGCGAGGTGCGGCGGGCACTGCTCGAGGCCGATGTGGCGCTCGACGTCGTCAAGTCCTTTACCGACAAGGTCAAGAACCGCGCTGTCGGCATCGAGGTGGTAAAGTCGGTCACTCCCGGCCAGATGGTGGTCAAGATCGTCCACGACCAGCTCGTGGAGACGCTCGGTTCGGACGCCCAGCCGATTGATCTTGAGGCGCCGGCCCCGGTGGCCATCCTGATGGTCGGCCTGCAGGGCTCGGGCAAGACGACGACGACAGCCAAGATCGCCCGGCGTCTCACCGAGCGCCAGCGCAAGAAGGTGCTGATGGCCTCGCTGGATACCCGGCGTCCGGCGGCCATGGAGCAATTGAAGGTTCTCGGCGAGCAGAACGGCATCGACACGCTGCCGATCGTCGTCGGACAGTCGGCGCAGGAGATCGCTGGGCGGGCGATGATGGCCGCCCGGCTTGGCGGCTACGACGTGGTGCTGCTCGACACCGCCGGCCGCGTCACGGTCGATGACGCGCTGATGAATGAAGCGGCCGACATCAAGCGCATCGCCCAGCCGCATGAGGTGCTTCTGGTCGCCGACGCGCTGACCGGCCAGGACGCCGTCAACACGGCGCGCGCCTTTGATGGCCAGATCGGCATCACCGGCATCGTGCTGACGCGCGTCGACGGCGACGGCCGTGGCGGCGCGGCGCTTTCCATGCGCGCTGTCACCGGCAAGCCGATCAAGCTGATGGGTGTCGGCGAAAAGGCCGACGCGCTTGAGGATTTCCATCCGCAGCGGGTGGCCGACCGCATCCTCGGCATGGGCGACATCGTGGCGCTGGTCGAAAAGGCCGCTGCCAATATCGACGCCGAAAAAGCGGCCCGCATGGCCGCCAAGATGGGCAAGGGCGAGTTCGACATGAACGATCTCGCCGACCAGCTCGGCCAGATGCAGAAGCTTGGCGGCATGAGCGGCATTCTCGGCCTGATGCCCGGCATGGGCAAGATGAAGAACCAGCTCGCCGCTGCCGGCTTCGACGACCGCCTTCTGAAGCGGCAGCTCGCCGTCATCCAGTCGATGAACAAGAAGGAGCGGGTCAAGCCGGCCGTCATTGACGCCAAGCGCCGCAAGCGTATCGCCGCCGGCTCCGGCACCGATGTTTCCGATGTCAACAAGGTGCTGAAGATGCACCGGCAGATGGCCGACATGATGAAGGCCATGGGCAAGCAGAAGGGCGGCCTGTTCGGCGGCCTCGGCAAGCTTGGCGGCATGATGGGCGGCGGCCTGCCTGATCCGTCGAAGATGGATCCGGCCCAGCTCGAGAAAATGGCCCGTGACATGGGAATGGGCGGGGGACTTGGCGGGCAGGGTGGTCTGCCAGGCGCGCTGCCGCCCGGTCTCTCCGGCCTGCCTGGTCTTCCCGGCGGCCGTCTGCCAGGGTTGCCCGGTCTTCCCGGTCTGCCGAGGGGGCCGAAGAAATGACGACGCTCGATCCGGTGATGGCCGAACTTCTGGAGCTGCGCGGCTCCATCGACAACATCGACGCGGCGCTGGTGCATCTCCTCGCCGAGCGTTTCAAGTGCACGCAGAAGGTTGGTCGGCTCAAGGCGGAGCATAGCCTGCCGCCGGCCGATCCGTCGCGCGAGAAGGTGCAGATCGAACGGCTCAGGGCGCTGGCTGCTGACGCCCGGCTCGATCCCGACTTCGCCGAGAAATTCCTGAACTTCATCATCACGGAAGTGATCAGGCACCACGAGGCCCTCCGCCGCTAGGCGATGCCTCACCCGTCAACCCGAGACAAGTCAACCTCAAGATACCAAGCTGGAGTAACCCGATGTCCCTCAAGATCCGTCTCGCCCGTGGCGGCGCCAAGAAGCGCCCGCACTACTCGATCGTCATCGCCGACGCCCGCTCGCCGCGCGACGGCCGCTTCATCGAGAAGATCGGCACCTTCGATCCGATGCTGGCCGATGATGCCGAGAACCGCGTCTCGCTCAACACCGAGCGCGCCAAGTACTGGCTCGACCAGGGCGCCCAGCCGACCGACCGCGTGCTTCGCTTCCTCGATAAGGCGGGTCTCGCCAATCGGCCGGACCGCAGCAATCCCAAGAAGGCCGAGCCGGGCGAGCGGGCCAAGGAGCGCGCTGCCGAGCGTGCCGAGAAGGCTGCCGCCGTCGAGGCTCCGACCGAGTGATTTCGGCCTGATACCATCTTTCAGGGACCGTCCCGCCCCGCGGGGCGGTCCTTTTTCATTGTCGGAGACCCGCCGTGGCCGAGCCGCAGAAGTCCATCCTGATCGCCGAGATCGGCGCCGCTCATGGCGTGCGCGGCGAAGTGCGCGTCAAGGCGTATACCGCCGATCCCCTGGGGATTGCCGATTACGGTCCGCTCCATGACGGTCGAGGCGGCGTCTTCCGCGTGAAGTCGCTGAGGCATCTGAAAGACGACATGCTGGTCGTCGCCTTCGACGGCGTGACCGATCGGACCACTGCCGAAAAACTCACCCGCACGAAGCTCTACGTCGCGCGTTCGATGTTGCCGCCGCCGGACGAGGATGAATTCTACCACGTCGATCTTGTCGGTCTTGCCGTCGAGACAGTCTCCGGCGAGCCGGTTGGCACCGTGGTCGGGGTGGCCAACTTCGGGGCCGACGATCTCCTCGACGTACGGCGCCCGGGCGGTTCGTCGGTCTATGTGCCGTTCAGCCGCGCCGTGGTGCCAACCCTCGATTTCTCCGCCGGCAAGGCAATCATCGTGCCCCCGGAGGGGCTCCTCGATGAGGGGGGTGAACCGGAGGGGGAGGAGGCATCGTGACCGGCTTTGCCGCCGATGTGCTGACGCTCTATCCGGAGATGTTTCCCGGTCCCCTCGGGGCAAGCCTTGCCGGCCGGGCGCTCGCCGAGGGGGGCTGGTCTCTGAGAGCAACGCAGATTCGCGACTCGGCGGAAGGCCGGCACCGCAACGTCGATGACACGCCGGCCGGCGGTGGCCCCGGCATGGTGATGCGTGCCGACGTGCTCTCTCGCGCCATCGATGCGGTGTCGCCGCCCGACGATCCTCGGCCGCGCCTGCTGATGACGCCGCGTGGGGCGCCGCTTCGGCAAGCGCGCGTGCGGGAGCTCGCTGCCGGGCCCGGCGTCGTCGTTGTCTGCGGCCGCTTCGAGGGAGTCGACGAGCGGCTGATCGGCCGGCGCCGGCTCGAGGAGATATCGATCGGCGATTATGTGTTGTCGGGCGGCGAAGTGGCGGCCATCGTGCTCCTCGACGCCGTGGTGCGCCTGTTGCCCGGCGTGATGGGCAACGACCTCTCCGGCCTAACCGAGAGCTTCGAGGGCGGGCTCCTTGAACACGCCCAGTATACCCGGCCGCCGGTCTTCGAGGACCAGGCCATTCCGCCGGTGCTGCTGTCGGGCGACCACGCCAAGGTGAACGCTTGGCGCCGCGCCGACGCCGAACGGACGACGCGCGAGCGGCGACCGGACCTATGGGCGGCGCATTGCGCGGCTGAAGGCCGGAAATGACGGCTTTTTGCCAAAGAATCTGGTGGGAAGTGGTCGACAAACCGGTCCGGCTCGTGTAGGAACCCGGCCGATAGTTGATTGACGCATTCGCCCCTTCGTTCCAATGTGACGATGTCTCGGGCGCTCTGGTCGGCTCAGGAAGAAGAAGGAATTCAAAGATGAGCAAGATCATCCTGGAGCTCGAGGCTGAGCAGATGGCCGTGGTCAAGGCCCAGCGCGAGCTGCCCAAGTTTTCCCCCGGCGACACCGTTCGCGTCAACGTGAAGGTTACCGAAGGCACCCGCACCCGCGTGCAGGCCTATGAGGGCGTCTGCATCGCCCGCAAGGGTGGCGGCCTCAACGAGAGCTTCACCGTTCGCAAGATTTCCTATGGCGAAGGCGTCGAGCGCGTCTTCCCGCTCTACTCGCCGATGATCGATTCGCTCGACGTGGTGCGCCGCGGCAAGGTGCGCCGGGCCAAGCTCTACTATCTGCGCGACCTGCGCGGCAAGGCGGCCCGTATCTTCGAGGCGACCAACGCTCGCGCCCGCAAGCTCAACGACGACGCCAAGGCCGCCAAGTGAATTCAGCCAGCGGCTGACCGATATTTCTGGCCCGCGTGCATCCGCTCGCGGGCCTTTTCACGTCGGAGACCCAGAAGCCCATGCGACAGGTCAAGATCGCCACCTGGAACATCAATTCCGTCCGCATGCGTCGGCTCATCGTCGAGCGGCTGCTCAACGAGGCGGCGCCGGATGTGCTGTTCCTGCAGGAGACCAAGTGCCAGGATGGCCAGTTTCCGGCCGCCGATTTTCGCAAGCTTGGTTATGAGCATGTGGCGTTGAACGGTGGTCGCGGTGGCTACCACGGCGTCGGCATCGTGTCGCGCCTGCCGCTCAGCGATGTCCGTGTCCACGAATTCTGCGACAAGATCGGCGATCCGCGCCATATCTCGGCGGTCATCGGAGAAGGCAATGCCGCGTTCCGTGTCCATAACTTCTACGTGCCGGCCGGTGGCGACGAGCCGGACGTCGCCGTCAACCCGAAGTTCGAGCACAAGCTGCGCTTCCTCGACGAAATGAAGGACTTCCTGCCAACCGCGGGGGAGGGGGTGCCGGATGTGGTGGTCGGCGATCTCAACGTTGCCCCGCATGAGCACGATGTCTGGTCGCACAAGGCGCTCCTCAAGATCGTCAGCCACACGCCGATCGAATGCGAGAAGCTTGAGGCGGTCCGGGCCGCTGTCGGTTACGTCGATATTGCCCGGCGGTTCGTGCCGCTTCAGGAAAAGCTCTATTCCTGGTGGAGCTACAGGGCCAAGGACTGGCGGGCGGCCGACAAGGGACGGCGGCTCGACCACATCTGGGCGCATCCGAGTCTCGCCGAGCGGATGAGCGACTTCCGCGTCCTGAAAGACGCGCGCGATTGGGACCGCCCCTCCGACCACGCGCCGGTGACGGTTACCATCGAAGTTTGATGTCCGACGAGGGCGCCGCGCCCCACCACCTCGGAAGCCGCCTCGGCGTCTCCCGGCGGGAATAAGGCAACTTCGCCCGAGGAAACCACGTGGGCGCAATCGGCCCGATCGCCAGCCGAATAGAGGCGCTGACCATCTCGGAAATCGCGGCTTTCCGCCGAAAATGCCAGAAGGCGCAACTTGTCCTCCGTGAAGTCGGAGAGCATAGGCACCGTGCCGAGCAGTTTGATATCGGTCTCGAGACTCATGAATGGCCTGACGCGAGCGGGCGGGTGGCGACGGACCTGCCGGTCAAGCGCCACCCACGCGGCGCTTGACGCAGATTCCCTAGCATGCCGCCCGCTGAAGGTTAACCGCCCAATCTCCGGCCCGCCGGTGGCGGCCGGGTTTTCCACGCCGAAGGGCTGCCAAAGCTCAAGGTACCAGCTTGTAGCCGCCGCCCTCGGTGATCAGAAGCTGGGCGTTGGCCGGGTCCTTCTCGATCTTCTGGCGCAGCCGATAGATGTGCGTCTCGAGGGTGTGGGTGGTGATGCCGGCGTTGTAGCCCCAGACCTCGTGCAGCAGCACGTCACGCGTGATCACCTTGTCTCCAGCCCGATAAAGGAACTTCAGGATCGACGTTTCTTTTTCGGTGAGGCGGATCTTGCCGCCCTTGCCGTCGACCAGAAGCTTGGCCGAGGGACGGAAGGTGTAGGGGCCGATGGTGAACACCGCCTCTTCCGACTGCTCGTGCTGGCGGAGCTGGGCGCGCACGCGGGCGAGGAGAACGGCGAACTTGAAGGGCTTGGCGACGTAGTCGTTGGCGCCGGCCTCAAGGCCGAGGATCTGGTCGCTGTCGGTGTCGTGGCCGGTCAGCATGATCACCGGCGCGGCGAATCCACCCTTTCGGAGGATTTTGACTGCCTCGCGTCCGTCCATGTCGGGCAAGCCGACATCCATCAGCACGAGGTCGACGTGGGCAGAGCGGGCGGCCTGCATGCCCTTGGTGGCGGTTTCTGCCTCAAGCGGCTCGAATTCTTCGAACAGCGATAGCTGTTCGACCAGCGCTTCGCGGAGGTCAGGGTCGTCGTCGACGATCAGGATTTTTCGAGCGGTCATGTCATCCCCGTCAAAGATGATCGCCGCCAGCGCCCGATACCTCGCCTTGAGGTGCATTGCGCAAGCTTGGCGATTCATCCGATCTCTGCCAGATTATCACGGCGGATCGGATACTTCACAAAATTATACCGTCTGTCGGTCCTTCGCGACCAACTGTCAAGCAAGGCGGAAAATATGCACGGCAAGTTGAAACCGAAGGGGCTATCGCTCACGCGCCTTCACGTTCGCGTGAGGTCGTCTCATGCTACTCTCGGGCGGCTTTTCGGTGGCGGCGTCGACGTGGCGGCGATCATTGGCCGGTCGGGGTTGACGGCGCTGAAACGGGAGGGCGACGGAGCGAGCCCGCGCGGCCGCTTTCGCATCATCGGCGGCTTCTACCGACCGGACCGTTTTGGAGCGCCGCCGCGGTCCGGCATTCCGCTGCGTCCACTCCGGGCGGCCGATGGCTGGTGCGATGATCCCGCCGATCGCAATTACAACCGGCCGGTCCGACGGCCCTATCCGAACAGTCACGAGGCGATGTGGCGCAGCGACCATGTTTATGACGTGGTGCTGGTGCTCGACATCAACCTCAGGCCGCGCGTTCGTGGTCGCGGCAGTGCGATCTTCTTCCATCTGGCACGTCCGGATTCCGGCCCCACGGCCGGCTGCCTGGCCGTGAGCCGAGCCGATATGGTGAAACTCCTGCCGCGGCTGTCGACGCGGACGGTGATTGCTTTCGGCTGAGGCGGAATCAGATCGGCTCGCCGGCCACGAGGCGGGGTACCGGTCCCGGCGCGCCGGCGGCGGCGTCGGCAAACAGGCGTTTGACCGATGGCAGCCGGTCGACCAGGCTGAGACCGAAATCGCGGATCAGCCGCAGTGGCATGACATCGTTGGAAAACAGTCGGTTGAGCCCGTCGGTCATGACGGCCATGCGCAGCGTGTCGAACCCACGCCAGCGTTGATACTCGTCGAGCACATCGGCGGCACCGGGATCCCGACCGGCCCGCAGCGCGCCGGCTACCACTTCGGCCAGTGCCGCTGCGTCCTTGAAGCCGAGGTTGAGACCTTGGCCGGCGATCGGATGGATGGCGTGGGCCGCATCACCGATCAGCGCCAGACGGTTGGCGGTAAAACGGCGGGCTAGCGTCAAGCCGAGCGGGAAGGCTTGCCGCCGGCCGACGAGGCGCAGCTCGCCGAGGCGGTGGCCCAGGCGACGGACGAGCTCAGTGTCGAACAGGAATGGCTCGCCGCAGACGAGGCGATCCGCGATGTCGGTTCGCTCTGTCCAGACCAGCGACGAGCGGCGGCCGCCCTTGAGCGGCAGCACGGCAAAGGGACCGGCCGGCAGGAAGTGCTCTTCAGCGCGACCTTCGTGCGGTCGGTCGTGCTCGATCGTGGCGACGACACCCGACTGGCCGTAGCTCCAGGAGTTGATGCCAATGCCGGCTTCCGCGCGAAGGCGCGAGCGGGCGCCGTCGGCGGCCACCACCAGCGAGGCGACCAGCGCTCGACCGGAGCTGAGCCTCACGCGTCGGCCGCCCGGTGCCGGCTCGGTGGCCAACACACTATCGGGCGCCAGAAACTGGACGCCGTTGTGTTCGGCGGCGGCACCGAGTGCGGCGATCAGCGGACCATTCGGCAGCATATGGGCGAGGGGATCGCCATCGTCCCGTCGCTCGAAGGTCAGGAAGACCGGGCGGATCAGATCGTCGAGGCGCGAATCGGTGACGATCATTTCGCGCACCGGCTCAGCCTCGTTGGCGAGGCTGTCCCAGACGCCGAGAGCGGCAAGCATGCGGCGGCCGGCCGCCGCTACGGCGAAGGCGCGCAGATCGCCGGACGCTTCGCGCCAGGGACGAGGGTCGGCGAGTGCCACGCGGGCGCCCGGCACCGAGGCGGCGATGGCGAAGGCGGCGGAAAGGCCGACGTAGCCGCCGCCAACGATCAGCACATCCACTCTTTCGACAGTCTCGGTCATGTGTCTTCCCTTCCTTTTCGGCCGCGGGCGACAAGATCAGCATAGTAGGATCGCGGATAACGGCCAAGGACCGTGTGGCGACTTTATGAGCGGCAGACGCAGGGTCGATTGGATGGGTGGTGCTTCATACGGGCAATTACTGCCCAACAGATAGGCAGTCTTGAACGGCAGACCTGATTTCAAGATGGGCACATTCGACTTTTTGCCAGAGAAATGGTCAGTGCATGTCGCCCAAGCGCTGCCAAAACCGGCGGAAACAAGGCGTTTGGTTAAGAGAAAGCAGAATCTGCCGTGTGAGCGGTCGGCTTGGCACAAAGATTGATTCTATTAGGGGCATCGAGTTCCGCGACGGGGCGCATCGCGGGGGTGCGCAATCGGTCCGGGGGACCAATCGATGGAAGGAACCCCATGAAAATCGTCATGGCCATTATCAAGCCATTCAAGCTGGACGAGGTGCGCGACGCGCTCAATGCTCTCGGCGTGCATGGGCTCACGGTGACGGAAGTCAAGGGTTATGGCCGCCAGAAGGGCCATACCGAAATCTATCGTGGTGCCGAATATGCCGTCAGCTTCCTGCCCAAGCTGAAGGTCGAGGTGGCGGTCGCCACCGACCAGGTCGACAAGGTCGTCGAGGCCATTTCGTCGGCTGCCAAGACCGGCCAGATCGGCGACGGCAAGATCTTCGTCACCTCCATCGAACACGCCGTCCGCATCCGGACCGGCGAGACCGACGGCGAAGCACTCTGACCCCATCAGGAAGCCCGACTGGGCTTTCGAGGCACACCGCCTGTTGTTCTGGCCCCCAAGGCCGCAAACGCCGGGCGGACAGTCGACAACCGATCCAAGAGGATTTCGATGAAGTATCTCAAGCCACTTCTCGCGGCCGCGCCGGTGCTGGCGCTATCGGCCGCCGCGGCTTTCGCCCAGGACGCCGTTGCGCCGGTGGTCGAGGCTGCTGCTCCGGTTCCCACCGCTGATCCCGGCCATACTGCCTGGATGCTGACCTCGACGGTGCTGGTCATCATGATGACGGTGCCGGCGCTGGCGCTGTTCTATGGCGGTCTCGTGCGGTCCAAGAACGTGCTGTCGATCCTGATGCAGTGTCTGATCGGCTTCGCAGTGATGGCCATTCTGTGGATCACCTACGGCTATTCGATCGCCTTCACCATGCCGGGCGAGGCGACTGCCCTGTCGCCGTTCATCGGTACGCTCGACAAGGTCATGCTGGCCGGTATTGCACCCGACTCGTTGTCGGGTTCCATTCCCGAGATCGTTTTCGTCGCCTTCCAGATGACCTTCGCCTGCATTACGCCGGCGCTGATCATCGGCGCCTCTGCCGAGCGCGTTAAGTTTTCGGCGGTGATCTTCTTCCTGGTTCTGTGGTTCACCTTCGCCTATCTGCCGATGGCCCACATGGTCTGGGGCGGCGCCGGTTCCTATCTCGGCGGTACTTGGGGAGCTCTCGACTTCGCTGGCGGCACCGTGGTGCATATCAACGCCGGTATCGCTGGCCTCGTTATCGCCATCATGGGCGGCAAGCGCATCGGTCTCGGCCGTGACAACTTCGCCCCGCACAACCTGGTGCTGACCTATATCGGTGCCATGATGCTGTGGGTCGGCTGGTTCGGCTTCAACGCCGGCTCCGAGCTTGCGGCCGACGGCATCGCCGGCTACGCCCTCATCAACACCATCGTTGCCACCTCGGCGGCCGCCATCGCCTGGCCGTTCGCCGAATGGCTGACCCGTGGCCACGCCTCGTTGCTCGGTGGCGCCTCGGGCGTGGTTGCCGGCCTCGTTGCGATCACTCCGGCCTGCGGCACCGCTGGTCCGTTCGGCGCTGTGATCATCGGTCTCGCCGCTGGCGCGATCTGCTTCTGGGCTGCGACTTGGGTCAAGTCCAAGTTCGGCTATGACGACGCGCTCGACGTGTTCGGCGTCCACGGCGTCGGCGGCATCGTCGGTGCCATCCTGACCGGCGTGTTCGCCAATCCGGCGCTCGGCGGTCTCAAGGCCGATTACGCCGGCTTCGGCACCCAGGTCACGGCGCAGATCGTCGCCGTCGTCGTCTGCATCCTGGTGTCGGGCATCGTGTCGGTGATTGCTCTCACCATCGTCAAGGCGATCGTCGGCCTCAGGGTCACCGAGACGGCCGAGCGCGAAGGCCTCGACGTCACCACCCATGGCGAACGCGCCTACAACTGAGCCAGGCGCCGGTTTCCAGCGACATTCGGCGGGCGGATTCCAGACGGAGTCCGCCCGTCGGCTTTTTCAGGTCGGCTGACGGACCGGGATCATCCTTTGGGCGCAATCGGCGCGGAAGTTCGCGGGCAGGGCGGCCTTCGCCCTATTTCCCTCTTGGCGCTCGCGTTCGTCACGCTATGGTCGTTGCATCGACCAGAGGCGGCCAGCCGCGGCGTGTCGTCCCGAGACGGACTGGCCCGAGACAGACCGGAAAAAAGAGGTGCCCCCATGAAGATCGTGACGGCCATCATCAAGCCCTTCAAGCTCGACGAGGTTCGAGACGCGCTGACATCGCTCGGCGTCCACGGCCTGACGGTCACGGAAGTCAAGGGTTACGGTCGCCAGAAGGGCCATACCGAAATCTATCGCGGCGCCGAATACGCCGTCAGCTTCCTTCCCAAGCTGAAAATCGAGGTGGCGGTGCCCGCCATCGAGGCGGAAAAGGTGGTGGAAACCATCGCCGCGGCGGCCAAGACCGGGCAGATCGGCGACGGCAAGATCTTCGTTTACGCGATCGAGCATGCCCTGCGCATCCGCACTGGCGAGCAGGACGAGGAAGCACTCTGACGCGGTAACGCGGCGGCAAGGTTAAAGCGCGTTTAACCATGGATGCCTAGAGTGGCCGGCAGCAAGAAAGGTCCGGCCGCTTCCTTGGCGGCGGGCCGAATCACCCGTTGCCCGAGCCTTGGTGTTCATGTCGTTCCCCGTGTCGCTCCCTCTGTCGCCTTTCCAGCGTCTCGGCCGGCTGATTGCCGGCGTTGAGCCGGGGCGCCCGCCGATTGATGTCTCGGTGGGCGAACCACGCCATCCGGTGCCGGATTTCGTCGGCCCGGTGCTTTCTGCCGCGCTTGCCGATTTCGTTCGCTATCCACCGATCAAGGGCACACCGGCCTTCCGCGCTGCCGTCGCCGGCTGGGCCGAGCGGCGATTCGGGCTTGCCGCCGGCACGATCGACCGCGATGACGGCGTGTTGCCGCTCAATGGCTCACGCGAGGGTCTGTTCCATGCGACGCTCACCGCCGTGCGCCTCGCCGGATCGGCCAAGGGCGCGCGTCCGGCCATCCTGCTGCCCAACCCCTTTTATGCGGTCTATGCCGCCGCCGCCGAGGCGGCCGGTGCCGAGCCGGTTCTGGTCGCCGCCAACCTCGAGGATGGCTTCCTGCCGCGCTTTGAGACGCTGCCGGTTGATCTTCTCGCCCGAACCGTTGCTGCCTTCCATGCCAGCCCGGCCAATCCGCAAGGGGCGGTGGCCGACCTTGAAAGACTGAATGGCCTCGTTCGGCTGGCGCGCCGCCATGGCTTTCTTTTGTTTTCCGATGAATGCTATTCGGAAATCTGGCGCGGCCGGGCACCGGACGGCGTACTCGCCGCGGCGCTCAGCGTCGGCGGCGATCTCACCGGCGTCGTCGCCTTCAACTCGCTTTCCAAGCGTTCCAATCTTGCCGGCGCCCGGTGCGGCTTCGCCATCGGCGATCCCGCCTTTCTGAGAAGCTGGGCGGCCCTGCGCAACGTCACGGCGCCGCAGGTGCCGATGCCGATCCAGGCCGTGGCCGTGGCCGCGCTTGCCGACGAGGCGCACGTGATCGAAAACCGCCGCCTTTACGACCTGAAATACGCGGCGGCTGCCGAGATTCTCGGCGACCGCTTTCCAGACCTCGTACCGCCCGGCGGCTTCTTCCTGTGGCTCGATGTGAGCCGCTGGGGCGGCGGTGAGGATGTGACGGCCCGGCTCTGGAAAGAGGCGGGCGTCAAGGTGGTGCCCGGCGGCTATTTGTCGGCGTCCGGTGCCGACGGCATCAACCCCGGCAGCGGTTTCATCCGCATCGCCATGGTTGAAAGCGTTGAGACAAGTTGCGAGGCGCTCAGCCGTCTCTCGGAGGTTCTGTCATGAGAGCAGAGATGAGAACCAGTCCCCGGCTTCGCGAGTCCGGCGGTCGTCTCGACGGACCTTACGAGCCGCGACCGGCCAATGCCCGCCGTTCCGCCAATCTCAAGGACCTCGACCAGCGACAGCGGCGGGCGGCGCCAAGCCGCGAGGATCGCCTCCGGCAGGCCATGCTTCGCAACATCGCGGGCGCTTCCGGCCTGATGCTGATCGCCAGCGTCGCGACACTGTCGGCGGCGCTTGCCACCTGGTCGGTGGACGATCCGAGCTGGAGCCACATTGCCGAAGGGCCGACGCGCAACGTCATGGGATCGGCCGGCGCGGTGATCGCTGACTTGATCATGCAGCTCATCGGTCTCAACGCCGCGCTGTTCTTGGCGCCGGTTGTTATCTGGGGCTGGCAGCTGACCATCGGCCGCATCCCGCACGTGGCGCGAAATCGGCTGGTCGGCTGGCTGATCGGTACACTGATCGGCGCCGCCTTCATGGGTGCTCTGCCGCCAACCACCGGGTGGCCGTTGCCGACCGGTCTCGGCGGGGCTATCGGCGACCTCATGCTGCAATTGCCGGCCGCCTTCAACAACGGCGTTCTCACCGACACACTGCGCCTCATCGTGCTGATCGTGACGGGCCCGCTGGCGCTCGCCGCCATGATCTACGCGTCCGGCGTGCCTGGTCACCGTATCGCGGCCTCAGCGGCGTCCGTCGACGACGAGGACGACGACGAGGATGACGGTCGTGAAAGCCGGTTTGGTGCGCTCATTGGCGTTGCCGGCCACTGGTGGCTGACGCTGCGCGCCGGTCTGTCGCGCCGCCTGTTCCGCCGCCCGGCCTTTGCCTATCCGGGGGAAGAGTACGACGACGAGGACGACTACGAGCCGCCGGTTGCCCGCCGGGCCGAACCGACGCTCGCCGCTCGGCCTCGCCCCGCCGCGCCCGTCGTCGATGAGGAAGACGACTACAAGCCGCCCGTCGCCGAACGGCGCGGCGGCCGCGTCGAGCCGTCGTTCTCGCCGGTGGAGCGGCCGCGCGCCACCGCCGTTGAACCAATCGTGGAAGAAGAGGACGATCCGCCGCCGTTTGATCTGGACGATCGCCTGTCCGACTACGACGACACCGAGAACATCGCGCCGCCGCAGCCGGTGACGGTGGCGCCGGCACCGCGCGCCATCGAGCCGCGTCCAGCACCGCTGCGTGGTCCCGCCTCGCGCATCGGCAAACCCGCCGCCCAGCCGGACAAGCCGACGGCCCGCGTCAAGGCGCCGGCACCGCCGATGCAACCCGGCAAGCGGGCCAAGGGAGGCACCCAGCTGTCGCTGCTCGACGAGAGTCGCTTCGAGTTCCCGGCCATCGAACTGCTCGCCGAGCCCAAGGGCGGCAACGGCGTCCAGTATACGCCCGACAGCCTCGAACAGAATGCCGGTTTGCTCGAGGGCGTGCTCGAGGACTTCGGCATCAAGGGTGAAATCTTCAATGTCCGGCCCGGTCCGGTTGTTACGCTCTACGAGTTGGAGCCGGCGCCCGGCATCAAGTCGTCCCGCGTCATCGGTCTTTCAGACGATATCGCCCGTTCCATGAGCGCCATCGCCGCTCGCGTCGCCGTTATTCCGGGCAAGAACGCCATCGGTATCGAGTTGCCCAACCAGCGGCGCGAGATGGTCTATCTCCGCGAGCTGATCGCCAGCCAGGACTTCGAAAAGTTCAAGGGGCGGCTGGCGCTCGGTCTCGGCAAGACCATCGGCGGCGAACCGGTGATCATCGACCTCGCCCGTACACCGCACATGCTGGTCGCCGGCACCACCGGTTCGGGCAAGTCGGTGTCGATCAACACCATGATCCTCAGCCTCCTCTACCGGATGACGCCCGAGGAATGCCGGCTGATCATGATCGACCCGAAAATGCTTGAGCTCTCCGTTTACGACGGCATTCCGCATCTCCTGACCCCGGTGGTTACCGATCCGCGCAAGGCGATCGTGGCGCTGAAATGGACGGTCCGGGAGATGGAGGACCGTTACAAGAAGATGTCCAAGGTCGGCGTGCGCAACATCGAGGGCTTCAACGCCCGGGTGGCGCAGGCGATCGAGCGCGGCGAAAGTATCAACCGCACGGTTCAGACCGGCTTCGACAAGGAAACCGGCGAGCCCATCTTCGAGACCGAGGAGATGGAGCTCAAGCCGCTGCCGTTCATCGTCGTCATCATCGACGAGATGGCCGACCTGATGATGGTGGCC